>JBFIJN010000254.1:0-12786 GCA_041600735.1 Nannocystaceae bacterium | reverse complement strand
GGCGGCGCGCGAGGCTCGAAACACGAGGCCCGCACCGGTGGTGCCGCTGGTCTCGAGCTCGATGAAGGGGCCGGCCCACGTCGGCACGCGCTCGGCCCACATGCGCGAGCCCTCGCGCAGCACGATGTCCTTGGTGAGACGAGGCAGGAGGGCCAGCTCGTCCTCGTGCTGGACGCGCTGCGGGTGGAAGCCCACGCGCTCGAACAGCTCGCGCCAGTAGGGCACGTGCAGGCCGGCGTGGATCAACATCGTGCGCAGGCGAGCGCGGCGGTCGGCGTCGCGCTGCTGCGGGGTCCAGCGCAGGCGGGCCTGGGCGTGGCGGACGAGGGCGTCGAAGCCGGGCGGGTAGCGAAGCCAGCGCAGGCGCAGGCCCTCGGCGCTGCACAGCGCATGCTGAGCCCACACGGGGGCATGGCCATAGAGACTGGGGAGCGCGGCCGACTCGGACCGCGCTCGGTGGGCGCGACGGCCAGCGGTGGAGTCGAGCACGAGCCGGAGCATACGACGGTCCCCCATGAGCGGCTGCACCCGTGAGCGCGGCCGCGTCCGCGCGGCGTGCTATCGTGCGCGCTCGGCATGGTCACGAGCGCCATCGTCATCGTCGGGGTGCTGCTCACGCTCGTGCTGCCGATCTACCCCGAGGGGATCGAGCCGCTCATCGTGGCCTTCCTGGGGCTGGCGGGCCTTGGCGGGGTGATGGGGCTGATGCGTCGCGCGGCGCGCCGCGAGCTGATGGTGCTCTCGCCGTGGCTGTTCGCGCTGATGCTGGCCGTGCTCGTGGGCGGCGTGCGGCAGGGCGAGGCGCAGCAGGCGATCGAGGACAGCCTGCCCTACCTGCTGTTCATGATCGGGATGCTAGCGGGACGCGCGGCGGCGCGACCCCGCGCGATCCTGGTGACCACGCTCGTCATGTGCGTGGTCGACAGCCTGATGTCGCTGTACATGATGCCGGGCTTCGAAGCGGGGCTGCGCTCGACCTACAACTACTTCAAGATCACGGCCGGGCTGCCGCTGGTGGGGCTGTACCTGTCGACGCTGCTGCGCCACACCGATCCCGAGGGGCGCCCCTCGTCGCTGTTCTCGCGACCGCGACACCTGGTGCTCTACACGATCCTGCTCGTCGGGCTGTTCGCCTCGGTCAGCCGCGGGATGATCCTCGCGTTCTTCATCGGGCTGCTCGTCACCGCGTACATCCGCCGGCCCTCGCAGGTGCTGCTCGTGTCGCTGGTGGTGTTCCTGGGCGTGCTGGCCTGGTCGTCGGTGTTCATCGAGATGGGCGAGAAGTACCTGCGGCTCGGAGCCTCGGGCACCATCGAGGGACGCGTCGACGAGATCGAGTCGGCCTGGGCCACGTTCTTGCGCTACCCGCTGTTCGGCGCGGGCCTGGGCGCCTCGTTCGAAGTCGAGGGCTTTCACAAGGCGTTCGTGCACAACATGGCCGCGTACCACCTGTGGAAGTTCGGCCTGGTGGGCTCGGGCATCCTCGCGCTGCCGCTGTTCGTGGTGGGCCGCCAGCTCGGCGCGGCCTCGCGGAGCGAGCGAGCCATCGCGCTCGGCGGTGGCCTGTCGTGCATCGCCTATCTCGTGACGTGCGCGGCCTACAAGACCTACTATCTCGTGTGGATCTACGGCGTGGTGGTCGGTGCCACCCTCTCGTGGCTGACCGCGTGGCGGGTGCAGCGGCGCGCCGCCGCATCAGCGTCTGCCGCCGGATCCACTGGCGGGCCCACCCCCGCGACCTCGCCCCCCGTCCCGACCGCGTAACGCCATGCAAGAGCTCGTCGTCATCATCCTCACCCTCAACGAGGCGCCCAACCTGCCCGCCGCGCTCGCCTCGGTGGGCAAGCGGGCGCCGGTGCTCGTGCTCGACTCGTGCTCGACCGATGCCACCGCGGCGATCGCCCGCGAGGGCGGGGCCGAGCTGCACGAGCGGCCGTTCGACGACTACGCCACGCAGCGCAACCACGCGCTCGAGCTGGTGCGCGAGCGCTTCCGCTGGGCGCTGTTCCTCGACGCCGACGAGCGCATGACCCCCGAGCTGTGGGAAGAGATCGAGCGCACGCTCCCGCGCAACGATGTCGACGGGGTCTACATCGGCTGGGTGTTCGAGGTGCTCGGTCACGATCTGCGCCACGGCAGCTTCGGCATCGCCAGCAACCTGCGCTTGATGAAGACCGCGGCCGCGCGCTTTGGTCGGGCCACCCACGAGCGCGTCGATGATCGCGACATGCGGGTGATACGGCTCGAGCACAAGATCCGCCACGCCGACGCCAAGCCGCTCGCCGAGTGGTTCAGAAAGCACATCCGCTACGCCGAGTGGGAGGCCAAGCACTACATGGAGGGCACCGACGCCCGCCGCGGTCTCGAAGGCTTTGGCCTGCGCACCAAGGCCGGCCGCACCGTGGGCGTGCGCTGGCTCTACAACAAGCTGCCCCTGTTCCTGCGCCCGTTCTTGCACCTGGGCCGCACGGTCGTGCTCAACAGCGCCTGGCGCGACGGCCTCCCCGGCCTCATGTACGCCGGCATGCAGTCCTTCTGGTACCCGATGATGATCGACCTGTTCATCATCGAAGAAAAACGCCGCCGCCGCCTCGAGCGCGAGTAGCCGGCCTACTCGACTCGCGTGCGCGAGCCTCAGTCTTCGACGCGGAGATCGTTGATGCAGATCGGGTGCGAGACGCCTTCGACGAGCTCGCAGCGGCATGCGGGGGTGCCGGCGCGGCAGGGGCGGACGCAGCGGGTGGGGCCGTCGGGTTGGCCGATGCACTGGGCGTCGGCGGAGCACTCGAGGCTGCCTCGGCACACGCCGCCGGGAGTGACGGGGCCGTCGAGCACGCAGCGCTCGGGGGGGCCGTCGCCGGTGAAGCGGCGGCAGCTCATCTGCTCGGGACACGAGCCATCGCCCACCTCGCACGGGCAGCCGTCGCGCGCGAGGCACGGCTGCCAGGCGCGACGCAGCGCGAGCGTGCGACGCATGAGCTGGGCCTGCTGCACGGTGAAGCCAGTGCGGCAGTCGGGGTAGTAGCTCATCACGGCGCTGGTCTCGGGGAGCGAGCCGTCGACGCAGAGCGGGGCGCACTCGGGATCGACGGTGCACGACTCGGGTCCGGGATCGATCGGGGTGTCACAGATGCCGTCGCCCTCGCGCGCGCACGGCTCGACACATGCGCGCGCGCCCTCGAGCGACTCGCTGGTGCCGCCGTCGAGCGGGATCACCTGCTCGGCGTGGTCGCCGTGGGTGTGGCACAGACCGAAGAAGTGGCCGAGCTCGTGCGCGAGCGTGGTGGGCCAGCGATCCTTGGCGACGGCCACGAGCCCGAGCAGCGGCTGCGGACCGAACACGCGGCGCTGGCCACCGCATACGCCGTTGGGCACGGTCGAGACCCCGGGCCGCGGCACCTCGTCGAGCAGGATGCGATCGGTGAGCACCACGGGTACGTAGAATTCCGCGCGATGGCGGCTGATGGTGGGGCTGCGCACCATCGCGTCGATGTCGTCGCCATCCATCACCAACCACGAGGGCTCGGCCACGCGCACCACGTCGGCCAGGCGCAGCTCGAGCCCAAACTCGTCGTCGCGGGCGAAGGCTCGCTGGAGCCGCGCGAGCTCGCGCTCGAGATCCTCGGGCGAGTGGCTGCCCTCGCCGCGCTCGTCGACGATCACGAAGAACACGAGATCCACCGGAGGGCACGTGCCCGACTCGTCGATGAAGCCGTCGTGATCGTCGTCGAGGCCGTTGCAGAGCTCGTCGGTGGCCTCGGCGGGGCAGCCACACGGGTCCTCGCAATCGGGCTGCGGCACGGGCAGGTGCAGCTGGAGGCACGCGGCCGGGGTCGTGCCGCTCGGAGGGCGGCCGCAGATCGCCCCGCGCGTGTCGCAGTCGAGTCGGCGACGCTCACCCTCCACGCAGCTCACCAGGGTGAGGCCTTCGCAGCGCGGCGGCTCGTGGGCGGGGTCGCAGGCGTCGGCGGAGGCGGGCCGGCAGGCGGGGCCCTCGTCGGTGCTCACGCAGCGCTTGTCGGAGGCGGCGCAATCCACCGCGAACGGACGGCCGCCCGTGCACACGACCGCGCGCTCGCCCTCGCAGCGACCCGTCGGGGGAATGTCGCCGCAGCCGGGGCCCGCAGGCTCGCACGCGCCGGCTTGGCACAGCGCGGCGCCACACTCCTGCGCCATGGCGTAGGTGACCCCGCAGCCGTCGACCCACCACGCATCACCGTCGACGCAGCGGCGCTCGGCCTGGGGCGCACACCCGGGCGCGGGCTCGACGACGGGGCGCGGGCGCCAGGCCCGAGGCTCGGGCGCCGCCACGGGAGCCGCGAGGGCGGGCTCGGGCTGCGGCTCGGGCGTCGTGGGCTCGCGCGAGGGCAGGCTGAGCATCCACCAGCCGAGGCCCCCGGTGATGAGCAGCACCAGCACCGGTCGCCACAGCCAGCCCACCAGTCCCATCCTCGGCGAGCGCCGCGGAGGCGGGGGCAACGAGGGGGAGGCGGGCACGAGAGCGAAGCGTAGCAGCCACCCGCGCGAGGGCCCCAGCGGACCCTCGCCTGCGAGCCGTGCGAGATCGGATCAGATCGGGACGCCGGGCGTCAGGTTGATGTTGTCGACCCACACGCGATCGCTACCGGTGTTGACGCTGCCGTCCTTCACGTAGCGCCACTCGAACGTGTGCATGCCGGCCGCGACGGGCGTGTTCTGGTTGCCGACCACCATCGTGTTGCCCGACCACTGCATCACCTGCGCGCCATCCATGAAGAAGCGCAGGAAGTCGCAGCAAGCCTCGGTGCTCTCCCGGTGGGAGAAGGTGATGTTGCCCGCCGCGGCGAAGTTGGCGGTGATGCTCATCGAGGAGGTCTGGTTGTGGGTGATGGCGCCGCTGTGCGCCGAGAACCCGCCGGCGATGGGCACGTTGTTGTCGACCACCCACGGCAGGTTGCCGCCCTGGGTGAACTCGGGCGGCATCACGCCCGCCTCGAAGTCTTGGATGTACTGCCCGCCGGAGCAGCCGCTCACGTTGAAGGTGCACGAGGCCAGGTTGCAGGCCAGGTTGCCCTCGTCGAAGCCGATGCTGGCGCAGGTCTGGCCGTCGAAGTCGATGCCATCGCACTGCTCGGGGCCGGCTTGGATTCCGTCGCCGCAGATCGAGCAATCGCTGACATCGTAGAGGCAGTCGGTGCCGCAGGTCACGGTGCCGGCCTCGTAGCCCATCGACTGGCACGTGACATCCTCGGGCACGAACTCGCCCTCGCAATCCTCGGCGATGTCGATGACCTCGTTGCCGCAGATGAAGCAGCCGAGCAGGTTGTAGTCGGTGCACGTGAGCAGGCAGCCGAGCTGGCCGCCCTGGTAGCCCAGCGACTGGCACGTCTCGCCGTTGACCTGCGAGAGATCGCAGACCTCGTCGCCTTCGATCACATTGTTGTTGCAGACCGCGACCTCGCCGGTGCTGTCGTCGACCACGCCGGAGGAGGTGCTCGGGTCGGTCGTCGGCGCGGCGGTCGAGCTGCTCGAGGAGTCGACCACGCCGGTGCTCGTGGAGTCTTCACCCTTCGTGGTCGCCGGACCGGTGGAGGTGGACTCGTCTCCGGTGCTCGCGGGGCCCGTGGTGTCGACGTCGATCGGTTCCGTGCTCGGGCACGCGCCGACGGCGAAGGGTAGGGACAGCAAAAGGAGTGAGCGCCAAGCCAGGGAAGTCACGACGCGCAGTATAACGGTGAGCCGGCCGGAAGTTGCAGCCCCTTGCGCGATCACGATCGCGTGAGCTGTCTCGGTCTGCCGGTCCGCCACCGGCGCGGCCAGCGAGATCTAGGTACGGTTGTTGGTGCCTGGGCGCGGCGCGCTGGGGGCGGGCTTGCTAGGGTAGGACCTGACGAGGACTCCGATGCAGCAGCGCACAACCCGGTCTCCCTGGCCATGGATCTCGTGTTTGCTCCTGACCGCCTGCGGGTCTAGCGATCCCCAGCCGAGTCTCGACCCCGAAGGCACGCCGGCCTCCAATGGCCTCTCGGACGAGCTCGACGACCCCGCCACGCTCTCGCGTTGGCGGCAGTGGGACCAAGTGCAAGGCGAAGATCCCAGCTACGAGCACCTCGACCTCGCCCAGAGCAATCCCGGTAGGCTCACGCTTCGCCCCAAGGCTGGTGGTTGGTATGGCAGCTATCAGGGGCCGTTCATCTACAAGATGGTCCGCGGCGACTTCCGCGTGGAGACATGGGTCTCGGCGGCCAAGCTCGGCAACCCCGAAGCGCCCCCCGACGAGCAGTTCAACTCCGCCGGCCTCATGGTGCGCGACCCCGAGACGGGGCCGGGGTTCGACGACTGGGTGATGGTCAACACCGGCCGCCAGTTGGGGACCCTGGTGGGCTCGGAGGGCAAGACCACGGTGGGCTCGCAGTCCACGCTGGAGCTGGTCGAGGGCTCGTTTCGCGGGCGTCTGCGGATCTGTCGCACCGGCCCCACGGTCGTGCTCGCGCGGATGCTCGAGGGGGAGACGCAGTGGCGGGTGCTGAACCGCTACGACCGCCCCGACCTGCCCGCGGACGTCCAGGTGGGGATGGTGGCGACCGGCTGGAACACGTCGGAGCAGCAGCCGGACCTCGGGCGCACGCCCGATCTCGAGGCCACGTTCGACTACGTGCGCTTCAGTGGAGCGGCGGGCGAGTCCGATTGCGTGGCCGAGTGAGGCGCGGCGAGCTGCGGTAGCGTGGAGCGCATGTCGCTGCCCGATGCGCTCGCCCTGCGCGCTCCGACCGTCTTCGACGTCGAGGTCCAGCCTCCCGGGTCGAAGAGCCTGAGCAACCGCGCGTTGTTGCTCGCCGCGCTGGCCGAGGGCCGCTCCACGCTGCGCGGGCTGCTCGATGCCGAGGACACGCAGCACATGCGCGCGTGCCTGGCCGCACTCGGGGTGGTGATGCTCGACGCGAGCGACGGCACGCTCGAGGTCCAGGGGGTCGGCGGCCCGCTGCGCTCGCCGCCGCGGAAGGTGCAGGAGACGGTGCCCACGCTTCACGTCGGCACCGCGGGGACGGTGGCGCGGCTGCTCGGCGCGGTGCTCGGGGCGAGCCCGGTGCACGTGATCCTCGACGGCACCCCGCGCATGCGCGAGCGTCCGATGGCGCAGCTGCTCGACGCGCTCGCCGAGCAGGGGGCCGCGCTGCGCCCGCTCGGGGCCGCGGGCTGTCTCCCGGTGGAGATCGGCCCCTTGCCCGCGGCGCTGCGCGGCGGGGAGATCCGCCTCGCGCAGCTGGCCAGCTCGCAGATCGTCTCGGGCCTGGTCGTCTCGGCCACGCTGGCGGCCGCGCCCACGCGCATCGTGCTCGAGCAGGGCACACCAGCGCGCCCCTACGTGGACATGACCGTCTCGGTGCTCGAGGCCTTTGGCGCGCGTGCGCGCTGGGAAGCGCGGGACGTGCTCTACATCGAGCCCGCGGGTCTGCGCGCCACCGACTACGCGATCGAGCCCGATGCCTCGGCGGCGAGCTACCCGCTGGCGCTCGCCGCCCTCCATGGCAGCCGCTGCACGATCCCCACGCTCGGTCGCGCGAGCTTGCAAGGCGACGTGGCGTTTGCGGGGGTGCTCGCGCGCATGGGCGCGACCGTCGAGCAGACCGCGACCACGACCACGGTGCAGGGCCGCGCGGGCGAGGCTCTCGCGGGCGGAGACTTCGATCTCACCGACATGCCCGACATGACGCTGACGCTCGCGGCGCTGGCCGTCCATGCGCGCGGGCCCACGCGGATCCGCGGGGTGGCGATCTTGCGCCACCACGAGAGCGATCGCCTCGCCGCCGCCGCCACCGAGCTGCGCAAGCTCGGAGCCATCGTCGCCGAGCACCCCGACGGCCTCGACATCCAGCCCCCCTCGGCGGGCCCCCGCGGGGGTGTTGCCGTGGATACCTACGCGGACCACCGCATGGCCATGGCGTTCTCCCTGGTGGGAGACGTGATCATTCGAGATCCTGGCTGCGTGGCCAAAACCTGGCCAGACTACTTCTCGCTCTTGGACAAGCTCGGTATGGTCGCCGGCAGCAGCCCCCTATGAAGCCGGGAGACACCATCACGGTGATGGCCGAGACGCTCTCCCGCCACGGAGACGGCGTGGCGCGTCACGAGGGCCACGAGATCCACGTGGGTGGCCTGCTGCCGGGTGAGACCGGCGACGTCGAGCTCGACTACGTGAGCAAGCAGCGACCGCGGGCGCACGGGGCCGCCGTACGCCGGCGCAACACGCATCCGGGGCGCCGCCCCGCGCCGTGCCCTCATCATGGGCGCTGCAACGGGTGCCCGCTGATGGAGATGGACCTGCCGAGCCAGCACGCGCTCAAGCAGGAAGAGCTCCGCCGCGAGTACGACCTCGAGATCGATCGGCTCGTGGTGCAGGACCCGGCCGGCCTGCGCTATCGCTGGTCGTCCAAGCGCGTGGTGAGCGGAGAGCCCGGCGCGCTGGTGCTGGGCAGCTACATGCGCGGCACCCACAGCGTGGCCGACATGAGCGGGTGCATGGTCGATCACCCCGACATCGTCCGCTGCGCGCACGAGCTGGTCGAGCAGGCCAACGTGCTGCGGGTCGAGCCGTTCGACGAGCTCGATGAGCACGGCGACCTGCGCTACGCATGGTTCAAGACCGACGGACGCGGCCAGGTGCTGCTCACGCTCATCACCGCCGAGCCCCACTCACCCAGCCTCGAGGCGCTCTCGCGTCAGCTCAAGGTGCCGGCCGGGATCGCCTGGGGCGTGAACTCCACGCGCGGCAACGATCTGCGCGGCACCTCGCTGCGCCCGCTGCGGGGGCGTCAGAGCCTCACGCTCGACATCGCCGGGGTCGAATTCCACTGCGGTCCGCTCGGCTTCCTGCAGCCCAACCCCACCGCGATCGCGCTCGCCTACCACGACCTCGTGCACGTGCCTGCGGGCGGCCTGCCGCACGGTCGCGTGGCGCTCGATCTCTATGCCGGCGCGGGGGTCACCACTGCGCTGCTCCGCGAGCACTTCGCCCAGGTCGTCCCGTGCGAGTCCTACCCCGAGAGCGCGCGCCAGCTCGGCATCGAGCCCCAGCTCGTCGAAGAGTTCCTGGCCCAGATCCTCTCGCAGCCGCGCGCGCCCACCCGCACCCCCGACCTCGTGGTCGCCAACCCGCCCCGCGGCGGTCTCGGCCCCACCGTGTGCGGCCAGCTCAATCAGCTGCATGCGTCCCGCCTGCACATCATGAGCTGCAACCCGCGCTCGCTCCGCGACGACCTCAACCGCCTCACCGGCCCCGACGGCGGCTATCGCATGATCGGCGCGCGGGCCTTCGACACGCTGCCCCAGACCGCGCACATCGAGGTCGTGGTGTGGCTGGTAGGACGGTGAGCGGTGAAGACACGCTTCGAAAACCTCGGAGAGGTCCGCGAGCAGCTCGTCCGCATGGGTCGCGAATTCGTGGCCCGAGCCGCCGGGATCGAGCTGGCTCGGCTCGACGAGCTCGAGCGCGGCGACGTGGTGCCGACCCTCGATGAGCTCGAGCGCTTGGCCGCACTCTACGGCGTCGAGGCCGACACCCTCGAAGACGAGCCGATTCAGCTCTCCTTTGGCGATGGCGTCGCGTGCCTCACGCGAACGGCCGAATACAGGGAGATCGGCGACGCGACTCGAGCAAAGATCATCGGCGCGGCCAATGCGGCCCGTGACGTCGTTCAGCTCGAGAAGCTGCTGGGCGCGACGACCTCTCGTTGGGAGCGCTTCAAGCAAGAGGTTCCGCGGCTCAAGCGGAGCGTGAAGGCACCGGCCTTTCGCCAAGGTGCTCGCTACGCATCACAGCTGCGCGCGAGCCTTGGTCTCGGCAATGAGCCGATCGTCTCGATGCGCCAGATGGTGCGAGAGCGGTTCCCCTCGCTGGTGGTCCTTCACGCGCGCATGGGTGCGCAGGGCCCCGCGGGGCTGGCGTTCGCGGACGCAACGAGAGGGCCGACGATCGTCCTCAACCTTCAAGGCAAGAACGAGAATGCATGCGTGCGCAGGGTGAGCCTGGCCCATGAGCTATGCCACCTGATCGTAGACTGGAATCAACGCGAGCCGCTGGCCACCATCTCTGGTTACCTCGATGACTCGACCTTCGAGATGGAACAACGAGCCAATGCGTTTGCGATTCGGCTCATCTGTCCCGAGTCGGTGCTCTCGACGCTCGATACCGATGATCGCGACGGACTGCTAGCCAAGCTCTCCGCCTATGGGCTTCCGTATGCCGCGGTGAGGCTCTATCTGAGGAACCAGGCCAACAAGGACCTGGGCGGCACCCCGTCGGCCAAGGACCTCGGTTCTCTGGACTATGGTCGGTGGGCCGCAGCCGAGGCGGAAGCCGAGCTGGGTTGCTTTCCCTTGGCCGAAGTCCCCCCCGAGCGCTGCACCGACATCGCACGGATGGCCGCGGAAGCGTTCTCTCGCGGCCTCCTCACGCGGTCCGCATTTGCCAGCTACTTGGGAGTATCGCCGCTGGTGGAGGTCGAACGCGTGCTGAATTTCTACGACCTCGATGCACCGAAGGACGAAGACGCGTGACCCCGGCGGCGATCGACGCCGACGCAATCCACTGTATTAGGACCTTTGGGTTGATCGCCGAGCTCGAAGGTCATCTCGCGACGGCTGGGGTGGTGCTTCCCCTGCTGATCTGTACCGGCTACGTGGCGCGACACGAGCTCAATCCGATTGCCGGCAAGGTCGCGGAGTGGGAAGCCAGCGGCCTGCTGCGCATCGAAGACGTGCTGGCGCGCTCGCCTGCGAGCCAGACGCGCCGAGCGCTCCAAGAGCGGCACCGCGGCATGGACAAGGGCGAGGCGGAGATGATCGCTTGGATCCTCTCTTGCTCACCTTCGACTCCGTTCGTGAGCTGTGATGTACGCGCATTGGCGATTGCGCGAAGGGAACGGGTTCAGGCCTGGGATGTTCTCGATCTGGTGCACGAATGGCTGGCAAGTCGCGTCGTTACGCTCGAGGCAGCGCACGCGTGCCTCGCGAGCTGGGTCGATGATCCCAAGGCTCGCTGGCGGCCGCGGGGATTCCGGGGGATCGAGCCCACGCTGCGCGATCGCTACGGACGCAACTATCTGCGGCCGCTCGCGAGTGGCGACTCGACGTGACGGGCTCGCCCCAACGGTCGAGGGTGTTCCCTAGTTCAGCTCGGGCGCCGTCCCGGCGAGGACGTTGAACTGCCCGCCCGCGTGGACGCGATCGTCTTCGTTCCCGCCGGGCACGGGCCCCGGCCACACGACCACCTGCGCGTTCACGACGTACTGCCCGCGCGGGTGCACCCAGGTGTCGCGCTCGGCGACCCAGGCGAGCACGGCCTTGCGCGCGACCTCGGGCACCTCGCGATCATCGGCGGGGTCGGCGTTGTGCATGCCCTTGCCGCGCTCGAAGCTGACCGCGAGCGGGCGGTTGGGGTCGGCGTCGCGGTTGGCCTCGCGGCGCGCCTCGGCCTCCTTGCGCATGCGGTCCTGCTCGTTGGCCAGCGCCTTGCGCATCACCTCGGCGCTGCGCTCGTCCTGCTGGACCTGAGCCTTGCGCTCTTCCTCGTCGAGCGGGCGCATCGCCTCGCGCAGGCGTGCCTCGTCGTCGGGCGCGATGGCGCCGTGGCGCGGCGGGCCGAGCACCTCGATGAAGCGCGGGCGCTCGCGCAGCCACGTCTCGGCATCGCCCACGCTCTCGAATTCGGCCACCTGGGCGTCACCCGTGCGGATGTCGCGGATCTTGAGCTGTATCGCCATGGAACCTCCGGGGAACCCCCACGATATCATTGGAGCGCGATCATGGGGCGTGATCATGGGCGTGATCATGGGCGTGATCATGGGTGCATGAGCCACCGCCGATGGCGTAACCTCGAAGAGGCGGCCCGATGATCGATCTCTACACCGCTTCGACCCCCAACGGCTGGAAAGTCTCCATCGCGCTCGAGGAGCTGGGGCTGCCGTACACGCTGCACCGCATCGACCTTCACGCGGGCGAGCAGAAGCGGCCGGAATTCGTGGCCATCAACCCCAACGGGCGGATTCCCGCCATCATCGATCGCGAGGCCGACGACCTCGTCGTGTTCGAGTCGGGGGCGATCCTCATCTACTTGGCCGAGAAGGCCGGCGGGCTGCTTCCCCGCGACGTGGCGGGTCGCTCGCGCGCGATCCAGTGGCTGATGTTCCAGATGGGCGGCATCGGCCCGATGATGGGCCAGGCCAACGTGTTCCACCGCTACGCGCCGGAGCGCATCCCCTATGCGACCGACCGCTACCAGCGTGAGACGCGACGCCTGTTCGAGGTGCTCGAGGGCCAGCTCGGTCGCCAGCGGTTCCTCGCGGGCGAGTACTCGATCGCCGACATCGCCAACTGGTGCTGGGTGAGCACGCACGAGTGGTCGGGCGTGTCGATCGAGGGCCTCCCGCACGTGCAGCGCTGGCTCGCCGAGGTCGGCGAGCGCCCCGCCGTGCAGCGCGGCCGCGCAATCCCAGGCAAGCTCGCCCCGAGCGACGCCGACGCCGAGAAGATCGGCCGCTCGCTGCTCGTGTAGCCGCGCGCCGCTCGTATCGCCGCTCGCTGCTCGTGTAGCCGCTCGCTGTTCGTGTAGCCGCTCGCTGCTCGTATCGCTGCGCGCTGCTCGGGCCGCGGCGCGCTGCTCGTGGAGCGGCGTGTGCTCGCCTCAGGGGCGGGAGCGGCGGTCGGGGCCGGGGAAGTCCGCGCGCTGCTGGTGTCGCAGGTCGCGGAGGTCGAAGGCCTCGCCGTGGATCTCGGTGAGTCGGGCGCCGGCGAGGTAGGCTCGCTTGC
>JBFIJN010000253.1:0-12866 GCA_041600735.1 Nannocystaceae bacterium | reverse complement strand
TCGCGCGACGTTCACCTCGGGCAGAGCGCAGGCCTGTGGACGGCGTGGGCCCGCTACGGCACCCGCCATGATCCCCGCGACTGGCAGCGCGTGGTCGACGTGAGCCCGTGGACGGCGGCCCAGCGCGCCGCGGCCTGCCGCTCGATCCCCGGCGACGAGACCGTCCCCGACGTGGTGCTGCACGAGTCGTTCGGCGAGCTCACCCGCCACTTCGACTTCGTCCCGCGGGTCACCCCGCCTCGCCTGCAGCTCGAGCTCGCCGCCCAGTGAGCGCCCACCTCGCAGCCGACTCGGCCGTCGATCGACGCGACGAGATCGAGGCCGACCTCGCGATCGCGACCCACCGCTCGGCCGTGGATGCTTGCTTGCATGCGGTGATCGAGGGCGGGGCACGTGCCTTTCGCGAGCTGCTCGCCGCCACCGAGGGTGCGGATCCTCGGCTCGTGGCGCAGCGCGTGCACGCGCTGGCGCTCCCGGTGCACGACCTCGACGATCCCGCGAGCGACAGCGAAGCGATCGATCTCCATACCCCCGAGCTCCATGCCCGCGACTACGAGTGGTACTTCTCGCCCGCCTGCGCCGCCGAGCTCGCGACGAGCGTGGCGAGCCAGGGCCGCAGCGTGCTGTGCCTGGGCACGCCCACGGTGGCGTTCGCGCTGCTCGACCTCCCGCACGTGCAGCGCGTGACCTTGGTCGATCGCAACCCGCTGGCGCTGCAGCGCAACGGCCACGCGCACGCGCACGCCCGCGCCGAGGCCCTCGAGGCCCACTGCGAAGACCTCGCCGCCGCGCGGCCGAGCGCGGGGGCCTATGACGTCGCAGTGTTCGATGCTCCGTGGTATCCGCCGGCGCTACGCCACTGGCTGGCGGTCGCGGCCGCCGCGGTGCGACCGGGCGGGCGGATCTCGTTCGCGCTGCTGCAGCGACTGCACCGCCCCAGCGCGCAGGCCGATCGCGCGTCGATCCTCGCGTGCGCACGCGAGCTCGGTCCCGTCACCGTCGAGCGCGACCGGCTGCGCTACGCGACCCCACGCTTCGAACGCGAGGCCATGGCGACCCTGGGGATCGGCGTGCCCGAGAGCTGGCGTCGCGCCGATCTCGTCGAGGTCGAGGTGCAGCGGCCTCCGAGCGCGCAGCAGCTCGCGCCCTTCGTGAGCGAGCCCGCCTGGCGGCGCTGGGTGGTGGGCACGCAGGTGATCCACCTCGACCCCGAGGCCACCGAGGAACCGGGCGAGGTGCTGAGCTCCGTCGACGAGCGCGCCGACTTCCGCTACGGCTCGATCAGCACCCGCGACCCACGGCGCGCCGAGATCGGGCTGTGGACCTCGCGCAGCCGCGTGGCCCGCGTGCGGCGACCCGCGCTGGTCGCTGCGTTGCTCGACCGACTGGCCGCGACCGGCGATCACGAGGCGCTCGCGGCTGCACCCGCGCTGCAGGGCATGCCTGCGGCGGAGCGCGCCCGCCTGCTCGATGCGCTGCGCTCCATCGTCGGACCGCTCGCTCCGGCCGCGACAGAGAAGTACGCAGGCCACAGCCCACCAACCTGAGAAGACGAGGCCGCAGGCAGCCGTAGACCCCTCGCGGCGGTTCGACTACGCTGCGGGACCCGCTCGCTAGCCGACGCGGGCCGTCGCGATGCCGATCCCGACCCCGTTCCATCCCCGCACCGCCGCGCTGTGCACCAGCATGTTCTGGAAGGAGTGGGCGGGCTACCACGCGGTGCGCTCGTTCGACACCTCCCCCGAGCGCGAGTACTTCGCGTTCCGCAACGGGGCCGGCGTCATCGATGTCTCACCGCTCTACAAGTACGAGATCACCGGGCGCGATGCCGCGGCGCTGCTCTCCCGCGTCACCGTTCGCGACATCCGCACGCTTCCGGTCGGCCGCGTGACCTACCTGTGCTGGTGCGACGATGACGGCAAGATCGTCGACGACGGCACCGTGAGCCGCCTCGACGACCAGCACTATCGCCTCACCGCCGCCGATCCCACGCTCGCGTGGCTGCACCGCTACGCCGGTCCCTACCAGGTCGAGATCACCGACTCGAGCGAGCGCCTGGCCGCGCTCGCGATCCAAGGCCCCACCTCGCGCGCGCTGCTGCGCCAGGTGAGCGACGCTCCGCTCGACACGCTCGGGTTCTTCCACACCACCAAGGCCCGCCTCGCCGGCATCGACGTGCAGATCTCCCGCACCGGCTACACCGGCGACCTCGGCTACGAAGTATGGGTCGACCGCGAGCACGCGCTCGCGGTGTGGGACGCGATCATGGCCGCGGGCGTCGACTACCGCGTGATCCCGGCCGCACTCGACGCAATGGACGTCACCCGCATCGAGGCCGGCTTCATCATGAACGGGGTCGACTACTTCAACGCGAGTCACTGTCTCATCGAGTCGCGCAAGTCCACGCCGTACGAGCTGGGGCTCGGCTGGACGGTCAAGCTCGAGCGCGCCCCGTTCGTGGGCCAGGCCGCGCTGCAGGCCGAGAAGGCGCGCGGATCGGCGTGGGGCCTCGCGGGCCTGCGCTACGACTGGGACGAGTACGAGGCCCTGTTCGCCCGCCACGGCTTGCCGCCGCAGGTGCCCGCGGGGGCGTGGCGCGATGGCGTGCCGGTCTACGATCAGCGCGGCACCCAGGTCGGCCAGGCCACCAGCGGCGCGTGGTCGCCGATGCTCAAGGCCAACCTCGCGCTCGCCTCGCTTCGCAGCCCGCACCACGCGGTCGGCACCCGCCTGCAGATCGAGGTCACCGTGGAGTACGAGCGGCATCGCGTGGGGGCGGTCGTCGAGAAGACCCCCTTCTACAACCCCGAGCGGAAGCGTTCGCTGTGACGAATAAGCCCTCGAACAAGCCCTCGCGCAGCCACTACGACGCGATCATCGTGGGCGGCGGGCACAACGGGCTCGTGTGCGCGGCCTACCTCGCCAAGGCCGGCAAGCAAGTGCTCGTGCTCGAGCGCCGCCACGTACTCGGCGGTGCTGCCGTCAGCGAGCAGGTGCACCCCGGATTCACGTTCTCGGTGTGCTCGTACGTGGTCAGCTTGTTTCGACCGCACATCATCCGCGAGCTCGAGCTGGTCAAGCACGGGTTCCACGTGATCCCGCTCGATTGCTCGTTCCTGCCGCTGCCCGACGGGCGCTCGCTCGCGCGCTGGAGCGACAAGGAGCGCACCCGCCGAGAGATCGCCAAGTTCAGCCCGCGCGACGCCGAGGTCTACCCCGAGTTCGGCCTGGCCATGACCAAGCTCGCGCGCTTCTCCAAGAACGTGATCGACGAGCCCGCGCCCGAGCCGACCTCGATGCGGCCCAAGGATCTGTTGCAGCTGCTGCGGCTGGGCCGGGCCTACCAGGGGCTCGATCGCGACCTTCGCTACCTCAACCTCAAGCTGCTCACGATGAGCGCGGCCGACTTCCTCGACGAGTGGTTCGAGAGCGACGTGCTCAAGGCCCCGATGGCGGTCAGCGGCATCATCGGCACCTACCAGGGCGTGCGCTCGCCGGGCACGGCCTACGTGCTGCTGCACCACTACATGGGCGAGATCGACGGCGCATTCCGCGCATGGGGCTTCTCCAAGGGCGGGACGGGGGCGCTCAGCAACGCGATCGCCGAGGCGGCCCGCGGCTACGGGGTCGAGATCCTGACCGAGAGCCCCGTCGATCACGTGCGCATCAGCGACGGCAAGGCCACCGGGGTCGTGCTGGCCAACGGCGACGAGATCGGGGCCAAGGCGGTCGTCTCGGGCGTGGACCCGCACCGCACCTTCTTTGGCCTCGTGGGCGAGAAGAACCTCGAGCCCGAGCTCGTGCGACAGCTGCGGCACTACAAGCTACGCGGCAGCTCGGGCAAGGTGAACCTCGCCGTCGATCGGCTGCCCAACTTCACCTGCCGCCCCGGGGCCGGCCCGCACCTCGAGGGCGACATCGCGATCTGCCCGAGCGTGGAGTACCTCGAGCGCGCCTACGATGAAGCCAAGTATGGCGACTTCTCCAAGCGACCCTACCTCAATGTGGTGATCCCTTCGCTCGTGGATCCTTCGGTGGCGCCGCCGGGCCAGCACGTGATCTCGTGCTTCGTGCAGTATGCGCCCTACAACATCAAGGAGGGTGCCTCGCAGTGGCCGAGCAAGCGCGAGGCGTTCGGTGATGCGGTCGTCTCGACCCTGGCCGAGTACTGCCCCGGGCTCGAGGACAGCATCTTGCATCGACAGGTGCTCACGCCGTGGGATCTCGAGCAAGAGTTCGGCCTCACCGAGGGCAACATCTTCCATGGCGAGCTCAGCCTCGAGCAGCTGCTGTTCTTGCGCCCGGTCGCCGGGTGGTCGCGCTATCGCACACCGATCCGCGACATGTGGATCTGCTCCTCGGGCACGCACCCGGGGGGCGGCATCATGGGCGCGCCCGGTGAGCTGGCCGCCAAGAGCATGCTGAAGGCGGGGGCGGCATGAGCACGCGATTCGACGTGATCGTGATCGGGGCGGGCCACAACGGCCTCGTCGCCGCGGCAACGCTCGGCCGCGCCGGGCGACGCGTGCTGGTGCTCGAGCGGCGCGCGGTGATCGGTGGGCTGGCGGCCTCCGAGGAATTCCACCCCGGATACTCGAGCGCGGGCGTGCTCGCCGATACGTGCTTGGTGCAGCCGAGCGTGGTCACCGGGCTGGGGCTCGAGCAGCACGGGCTGAAGCTGCGCGCCGAGGCGCCGCCCGTGCTCTCGCTCGGGGAGGGCGAGCCGCTGCTGCTGCCGCAGGGTCGCGATGCTGCGCAGGTCGAGCGCGCGGTGCGAGCGATCGGGCGGCTGAGCAAGGCCGATGCCGAGCGCTATCCGGCCTATGTCGCGCAGCTCGAGCGCTTGGCCCCGGCGCTGCGCGAGCTGTTCGCACGCGCGCCGCTCGATCTCGTCGACGTCGAGCACGAGAGCCTGTGGGGCCTCGGCCAGCGCGCGCTGCGGGTGCGCAAGATCGGCAAGACCGACCTGATGGAGCTGCTGCGGCTGCCCGCGATGTGCGTGGGTGATGTGCTGCGCGAGTACTTCGCCTCGCACCAGCTCACCGCCGCGCTCGCCTTGCCTGCGCTCGCTGGCACGTTCACCGGGCCGTGGTCGCCGGGCACTGCGATCAACCTGCTGCGCCGCGAGTGCCTGCTCGGGCCCGGGATCGTGGGTGGAGGGCCGATGCTGGTGGCCGCGCTCGCGAGCGCGGCGAAGGCCGCCGGGGTCGAGATCCGCTGCGAGGCGACCGTCGCCAAGCTGCGCGTCGGTCGGGTTGGAATCACGGGCGTCGTGCTCGAGGGCGGCGAGGAGATCGATGCGCCGCTGGTCGCCGCCTCGTGTCACCCCTGGCACACGCTCTGCGAGCTCGCGCCGCCCGAGGCGATCGAGCACCGGCTCGAGCACCGCGCTCGCACGTTCCGCAGCCGCGGGCGCGTGGCGCAGGTGCTGCTGGCGCTCGACCGGGCGCCTGCCTTCGGCGGCGATCCAGTCGAGCACGCCCGCACCGGCGGCCACCTCGACGAGCTCGAGCGCGCGTTCGATTCGATCAAGTACGACGAGGTTCCCGACGCGCCGATCCTCGAGATCCACGTGCCCACCGTCGCGCAGCCCGAGCTCGCGCCCAAGGGCCACGCGGTGCTCTCGGCGCTCGTCCACTTCGTGCCGTATGCCAAGCGCGACGGCAGCTGGGACGAGGACTCGCGGGCGCGGCTTGGCGATCGCGTAGTGGAGATCCTGGGCCAGCACGATGCGAAGCTGCCCGGCAGCGTGATCGGCCGGCAGGTGCTGACGCCGTTGGATCTCGAGCAGCGCTACGGCGTGCATGGCGGGCACCTGCACCACGGCGAGCACAGCCTCGATCAGCTGCTGATACGCCCCACCCCGGAGTGCGTGCGCTACGAGACGCCCGTGAAGGGGCTGTGGTTGTGCGGGAGCGGCAGCCACCCCGGCGGCGGGCTCACCTGTGCCCCGGGCGAGCTGGCGGCGCGGGCGATGCTCGCGAAGCGGTGAGCCTCAGCACCCCACGATGTGGACCCACTTGCCGCGGTGCTCCACCTCTCGGGTGGTCAGCCGCTCGGCCCAGGGTAGCGTCGATCGCAGGTCGAACATCACGAGCCAGCCTTCCTCGAGGCCCGCATGCTCGAGGTACCGCGCGAGCTGATCGAGCGCATCCTGCTCGGTCTCGGTGTCGCGCCGCAGCTTGACCTCGATCGCATGCGACTGGCCGCACCACTCTACGACTAGGTCGAGCGCCCCACGCCCCAGCCCATACTCTCGCTCGATGCGCCCGCCACCGTTCACCACCCGCTGAAGGAACGCCATGAGCATGAGGTGGGGCCCCGCCTCGCGGTAACGGAAGCCGGCGGCGGCAAGGTGCCCATCCTTGCGCCAGAATACCTGCCAGTCGCGCATGAGCTTGGCCATGTCGAGCGAGCCGTCGGGGCGCACGTACCAGGCGGGCTCGTTGACGATCTGGAGCTGCTGGGTATGGGTCAGCGCGCGCGGCAGCACCTCGGCGTAGATCGGGTTGGCGATTTCATAGCGCCCGCCCTCGGACCGGAGGAAACCCAGGCCCAGGACGTAGGCGAAATCGTCGTCGAGCACATCTTCCGTGGCCCGGTCCCCCACGAGCATCGGGGCCAGGATCCGTTGCACCCGTTCCTCGCGCAGCCGCGCCATCAGCGAGTCGATGTGGGTTCGCCGCTCGAGGATGATCGTCTCCTTGGCCGCGTCGACGTGTGCGGCTGTGATCTCGACCGTGCGATCGGGGACGTCACGGCGGACGATCTGATCAGCAAGCGCATTGGTGAGCCACGGATGCCCACGACCAAGCTCCCAGATCTGTTCAGTGGCCCCTCGCGAGATCCGCTGCCCGCTGGCCTCGGTGTGCTGTGCGAGCAGATCGCCCACCTCGGCCTTGGTGAATGCATCGAGCGTGGCGGACTCGGCGGTGATGTTGAACGGCGAGGTCGTGCCCAGCCAGGTGAGGGGCTGGCGATCCTCTAGCCGCAGCGCGTAGTCCCGCACCTGGCGCTGCCCCATCAGCACCACGCTCGCGGGGAACGGCACGAGGCTGCGCTCGATGTAGCCGTGGCGCAGCTGGGTGAGAAACGAGACCATCGCCTCGCCGACGAGCCCGTCGGCCTCGTCGCACAGCAGCACCAGCGGGCGCGGGTCGAGCCCGGCGAGGCGGGTGAGGTAGGCCAGCAGCGCGCTCTGGGGCGTGGCGAGCATTGCGTCGCGCTCGGCGGGGTCGGGCCGCTGCACCTCGGGGTGGCGAAACGCGAGTCCGCGGTCGAAGGCCGCGATGATCGCCACCATGGCTCGACCCACGTCTGGCGTCTCCCGGGCGGTCTCGAGGTCGACCCACACCGCCCGCCAGCGACCCGTTGCATTGAGGTGAGCCTCGAGCCACATGGCACTGGTGGTCTTGCCGGTCTGCCGACCGGCGTGCAGCGTGAAGTAGCGGTGCCCCTCGATGAGCGCCAGCACGTCGACCAGCCGCCGCTCGGGCGGCAGCATGTAGTGCTCGCCCGGGATGCACGGACCGGAGGTGTTGAAGAACAGGGGCATGGGCGCGGGTGACTCGAGCTCGGGGTGCGGCCGATCGTAGCACCCACGGAGGACTACGACCGCTCGGGGGGCTGGGACTGCGCGAGGCGAAGCTGCGCGAGCTGCTCGAGAATCTCCACCACCTGCTCGGGCGCCGCCACCGGACGCTCCACCGGCACCACCGCGGGGCCCTCGAGCGCGCCCACCACCCACGGGTGCGAGCGCTCGCTGATCCGCGTCGCGGCCAGCGTGGCGGTGAGCTCGGCCGCGCCCACGTGCGAGGCGTGGAACGCCCCCGCGGCCACCTCGTAGCGCTCGCCGGCCGCGATCCGGCGCGGCGCCAGCCCGCGCACGCTCACGCGGCGCTCGCTCCGTCGCATGCACGAGCTGCGCCCGGCACCATAGTCCACCGCGTAGAGCGTCGCATCGCCCGCGTCGTCGTCGCTCACGGCATAGGCGTGACTCTCGACCTCGCCGCACAGCACGTGCGATCGCAGATCCCACACGTGATCGTGCACTGGCCAGCACGGCTCGCCGTGCTCGCGCGGCCCGGGCGGCCACAGGTGCAGGCGTAGCGTGCCCTGCTCGTCGTCGTAGAGCCTGAGCACCACGAACCCGGTCGGGTGCCATGCCCCCACCGGAGGATCCGCCACGAGCGCGGTGAGCATCGCCTGCAGCGCCTCCGCGGGCAGCGGTGCGTCGTTGCGCAGCGCGCCGAGCAGCTGCGTGGCCCAGCCCGATCCACTGACTGCGCCGCTCACCATCACCTCAAACCTTGCGCCGGATCGGCACGTCGAACTCGGCGTGCTTGCGGCGCACGGGCCCGCTGGCCACGATCTCGTACATCTCGATCTTCACGCTCTTGCTGTTGAACTCGAGCGTGGCGGCGAGGTTGGGCGTGCCGCTCAGGCGGAACTCTCGCGAGACCCCGGTGCTCCCCAGCCCGCACACGGTGAAGGTGTGCCAGTCCTCGCGCGGAGACTCGATGGTGGTGCCGCGGTTGATCTCCACACAGAAGGGCTCGTGCATGTGCCCGTGCAGCACCAGATCCACGCGATGCTCCACGATCCAGCTGGCGAGTCGCTCTGCATCGAGAGGGGTGCTGTAGCCGTGCCCGCCGCCGCGCTCGGGCGTGAGCTGGTGGATCACGGGCAGCAGGTGATGGTGCACCACCGCCACGCGCACGGCACGGGGCATGTCGACGTCGCTGCTGTCGCGATTGGCCTCCCACCCGGCCTCGCGCGCGGCGTGGCGCAGCTGATCCTCGCCGATGAACCCGTGGCCCTGGAACACGCCCTGCTCTTGCCCGAGCAGGCTGCTGTTGAGACACACGATCTCGACCGGCACCGCGCCGCCGAGCAAGAACCGCCGACCCATGCTGAGGTGACGGTTGGGCTCGATCTCGAACAGCGTCTCGTAGAATGAAGAATAGGCGGCACGCGCGGGCTCGCTCGCGATGTCGATCGGTCGACCCTTGCGCCACGGCTCGTCGGAGAAGCGGATGTCGTGGTTGCCGGGGCACAGGGCCACGCGCGCGGCTTGGTCGGTCTTGCCGGCCTTGGCGATGAGCTCGCGGATGAAGGTTCGCGCCTCGCGATACTCCTCGGGGTCGGCCTTCCACGTGATGTCGCCCGAGAGGATCACACCCTCCACGTCGAGCAGCACCTTGTGATCCTCGAGCACGCGCTCGATCTCTTGGTGCAGGTTGAACTGGTAGGCCGTGTCCTCGCCCTGGTACGCGAACCCGTGCACGTGCCGCTGGTCGCCCTTGGCGAAGTGCAGATCCGACATCCACAGCAGCCGCCGCCCGCGGGTGAGGAAGTAGTCGCGCGGGAAGCTCGGATCTTGGTGCGCGCCCACTGGGCTCGTGCGGCGCCGCGCCCCGGTGCCGATGAACTCCTCCATCGAGCGCACCGTCTCGCCGGTTCGCGGGCGACGCACGAACCAGATCGTGCGGTTCTGCTCGTCGAGCATCGCCGAGCTGCCGAGCCGCACGCCGTCGAGGCGCGCAAACTCGGGCGGCTCCTCGCCGCGGAAGAACTCGGGCACCGACACCTGCACCAGCTCGTTGAGCGGGTCGAACGACATCTCGTCGGGCTCGACCTTGGCGAGCTCGAACCACACCTTGCAGCGCCGCCCGCGGTAGTAGCCGGGCGTGAACCACGGGAACGGCGAGGTGAACGGCTCGAGATCGTCCTTCCAGTGGATCTTCACCAGGCGCGCGCGGTGGACCAGGCGCTCGTGCGCGTTGAGCAGGTAGATGTCGAGGCCATCGCCCTTCGCGCGCTCGTTGATGTGCGCGAACGCGGCCACGGGCACGTGCTCACGCGCCTTGTGCCACCAGCCCCACCACACCCGGCCCTCGCGAGAGCATAGGTCGTGGTGCCGCTCGATGGTCTCGCCGGGATCGGTGGCCAAGTCGCGAAAGCGAAGGACGAGGGTTTCCGGCCGGACCGGCGGGCTCACGGCGGTTAGTGTAGCAGCCCGACCCGGGGTTCCCGCGCGCTTGCGCGCCACGAAGCGCCCGGAAATCCAGGAATCAACGGTGTCCAAGCCCTGTGCGGCCGTCTCGCCCTTCCTCACCCCTCGCGCTCGCCCTCCCGCTCACCTTCGCGCTCGCGGGGTGCACCAACGACCCCCCCGACGCCACCGACGGCACCGCGACCTCGGGGATCCCTCCGCTCGACTCGAGCACGGGGGGCACCAGCGAGGCGACCAGCGCGAGCACGGAGGTCGGCACGGCCGACGAGAGCAGCGGCGGCACCGCCCCGTGTCAGACCGTCTTGTGCGGCAACCCGGCCACGTGCTGCGGCGCCGAGGAGGAGTGTGCGGCGGGCTCCTGCATGCCCGCGTGCGCGAGCGGGGTACGCTGTGGTGCCGCGCAGGACGTGTGCTGCGACGGCGGCCAGGTGTGCTTGTCCGACGCTTGCGTCACCCCGACCGGCCCGTGCGGAGACTCGTTCGACTGCGACTTCGGTGAGTTCTGCGAGCCCACGCTCGGCCAGTGCCTGCCGCAGAGCAACCCCGTGGTGTGCGAGCTCGAGCCCGAGTTCGAGGCCATCGATGCCACCGAGGAGTGGGCCTTCACCACCGACCAAGTGGTGTCGATCCCGGTGGTCGCCGATCTCGATGGCGACGGTACGCCCGAGGTGATCGTCAACACCACGCACATGGACGGCGGCAGCTGGCCCGCGGGCGAGGTGGTCGTGCTCTCCGGGGTCACGGGCGCCGAGCTGTGGCGGGTGGATCACGATCCCGCCGCGGGCAGCTTCGGCTCGCACGGTCGCCACAGCCTGGGCGTGGGTGACGTCTCGGGCGACGGCCGGCCCGATATCATCTACGCGGGGCGCCAGGGGGCCGGCGGCTCGATCGTGCATGCGATCGACGGCGTCAGCCATGCGCTGTTGTGGAGCTCGCACGATGCGGGCGGAGCCCCGGTGACCCTCGACATCGTCAACGGCGGGGCCTCGCTCGCCAACCTCGACGGCGATCCCGAGGCCGAGATCGTGTTCGGCGCGGCCGTGATCGACGACGACGGCCTGGTCGTGTGGGATCAAGGCGGCGACGGGGCCAACTACGGCACCAACGGAGGCTACCGCGGGGGGATCTCGGCGCTCGTGGATCTCGTGGGCGATGACACCCCGGAGATCGTCTCGGGCCGTCATGCCTGGTCGATCGACTGGCAGGTCATGGGCGGCGTGCCGCAGGTGACCGTCTCGCTGCTGTGGGACGCGGGCGGTACCGACGGCTACCCGGCGATCGCCGACCTCGATCAAGACGGCACGCCCGAGGTCGTGCTGGTGGCGAGCGGCACCGTGCGCGTGCTCGATGGTGAGACGGGCCTCGCCTGGTGCGGCGTCGACCAGACCGATGCGATGTGCGTGGCCGATCCCATGCTCCGCACCGCGCCGATCTCGATCCCGGGCGGCGGCCTGGGCGGCCCGCCCACGGTGGGTGACTTCGATGGCGACGGTCGCCCGGAGATCGCCGCCGCCGGAGGCAGCTCGTACTCGGTCTACGATCTCGCGCGCGCCGGCGAGGACCTGGTGGTGCCGATGGGCGCCCCCATGCCCGCGCCCGGCTCGATCTACGTGCGCTGGTCCCAGACCACGCAGGACCAGAGCTCCAACGCCACCGGCTCCTCGGTGTTCGACTTCCAGGGCGACGGCGTGGCCGAGGTGGTCTACGCCGACGAGTGCTACATGCGCGTGTACTCGGGCCTCGACGGCGAGGTGCTGCTCGAGATCCCCAACTCCACCGGCACGATCCACGAGTATCCGCTGGTGGTCGACGTGGACGACGACGGCAACTCCGAGATCCTCGTGGTGGCCAACGATGGTCACAGCGCCTGCAATGCAATCCCCGGGTATACGTACACTCGCGGGGTGCGCTCGTTCGGCGATGTCTTCGACCAGTGGGTGCAGACGCGGCGGGTGTGGACCCAGCACACTTATCATGTGACGAACTCGGCCGTGGGTGGCCACGTGCCCGCGGTCGAGGTCGACAACTGGCTGCAGCCCGGGCTCAACGACTACCGCCAGAACGTGCAGGGCGAAGGGGTCTTCAACGCCCCCGATCTCACGGTGGAGCTCTCGCTGGGCGTGGCGAGCTGCCTCGATCAGGAGCTCGAGCTGTTGGCCACCGTGCGCAACATCGGCTCGCTGGGAGTGGCCGCAGGGGTAGAGGTCACGCTCTACGAAGGTACCGATGCCACCGGCGTCGTCGTGGGCACGCAGGCCACGATGGCCGCGCTCCTCCCCGGAGCCCAGGCCGTGCTCTCGTGGACCGTACCGTTCGCGCTGGGCAGCGAGGCGCTCAGCTACTACGTCGAGGTCGACGACGGTGATGGTGGTGGTGTGGTGATCGAGTGCGACGAGAGCAACAACTCCGCGAGCACCGTCTCCGCCGAGTGCCCCGCTCCCGGGTGAAGCGCTAGCGCCTGCGACGGCGCCACAGCACGATGAGCCCGAGGCCGGGTAGCCAGCCGGGCTCGCCCTGGGTGCGGCAGCTGCATCCGGAGGGCTCCGGGGGCGCCGCGCCGCCGGGCAAGCCCCCACCCTCGTCGCTGCCGGCCGTGGACTCGCCGCCGCCGGTGTCCCCGGTGCCGCCCGTGCTGGTGGCCGTGTCGGCGCCGGTGCCCGACTCGTCGAGCCCCGATGGGGGCAAGAGCTCGATCACGAACGCCTGGTCGACATGACCCACGTCGTTGGCGAGCCGCACCGTGAACGCGTAGCTGCCCAGATCTGCGGGCGTCCACGCGATCATGCCCGTCGCCGGATCGATGTCGGCGTCGCCGGGGGCCTCGGGCAGCGACCACCAGTGCGGCTCGTCG
>JBFIJN010000252.1:0-12909 GCA_041600735.1 Nannocystaceae bacterium | reverse complement strand
GCGGCTACTCGGGCGGCTACTCGGGCGGGAGCTCGTCGGTGGGCGCGGTCTGGCTGGCGTCGTGGGCGGTCATGCTGAGGTAGACCTGGCAGCTGCGGTTGGCCGGGTCGCGCTCGAGCACCGCGTGCCACTGCTCGCGCGCCTCTTCGATCCTGCCGATGCGCCACAGCGTGACGCCGTAGTGGGTGCGCGCCGGCACGTAGTCGGGCGCGAGGTCGCAGATCGCCTGGAACTCGTCGATGGCTTCGTCGGTGCGCCCGAGGTCGCGCAGCGTGTTGGCGAGCTTGGTGCGGATGTCCACGAACGTGGGGCACACGCGCAGCGCCTTGTGGAACTCGACGATCGCGTGCTCGAGCAGCCCTACCGCGGTGTAGGCGTCGCCGAGATCGCGATGCATGTTGGCGATCTTGCCGCGGGCCAGCGGCTCGAGCTTGTCGAGGCCACCGGACCCGCGCGTGCTGTGGGCCTGCTCGTAGAGGCGACGACCCTCGTCGTAGCGCCCGAGCTCGTTGTAGACCACCGACAGGTTGAGCGCGGCCTCGGTGTAGTTGGCGTTGATGGCGAGCGCGCGCTCGAACTCGACGCACGCCTGCTCGGGGCGGCCTTGCTCGTAGTGGATGAAGCCGAGCATGTTGTGGACGTCGGCGAAGTCCTCATGCGCGTCGCGGACGGCCTCGAGGTGCGGTCGGGCGCGGTCGTACTCCCCGGCGTGGTAGTGCTCGCGACCGGCGACGAGGTGCTGCTTGATCTGCGCGTCCATGGCTACAATCGCGGCACGCGCAACGCGACCGCAGGATGCAAGGGTACGCCAGGCGAGCCGTCGCGTGGGGGTAGGGATGCGCCCGACGCAGACGCTGCGGCGCCGAAGGCGATGAAGCGCGCCGATCCGCGGCCTCGAGCGGAGGGCCTAGGGCTCCTCGGCTTCGGGGTCTTCGGCCTCGGGGTCTTCGGCCTCGGGGTCTTCGGCGGGCGGGTCTTCGGGCTCGGGCTCTGCGGCGGGCGGGCCCTCGGCCTTCGCGGGCGCCTTGGGCTTGGGCGGCAGCGGTGGCTGGGTCCCGGGCGGCGGCTCCACGGTGGCCGGGGCCGCGAGCTCGGGCCGCTCGGGGCGCTCGCGGTTCTTGGGCTCGGGCGGCGGAATCGGTACGGGTCGGCTGCGGTCCGGGCGCTTGCGCGAGGGATCGGCGGGTCCGTAGGTATCGTAGATGTAGCGCAGGTAGATCCGCGCCTGCTTGCCGTGATGGTGACGCGGGTGCTGGCTCTGCAGCTCGCTGAAGATCGAGCGCGCCAGCTCCACCTCTTCCATGCGCAAGTATGTGAGCCCCAGCAAGAACAGCACCTCGGCATCGAGGCCGATGCCGGGGTACTGGGCGTGCGCCGACTCGAGCCGGCCGATCGCGGCCTCGGGCTTGTCGCGGTCGAGGTAGAAGCGGGCGACGTAGAGCTCGTGCTCGAGTAGCCGCCGGTTGATCTCGTCGCGGAGTGCGAGCGCGTTCTCGTTGGAGGTCGTCTCGCTGTAGTGATCGAAGAAGTACTCGAGCTCGACCAGCGCCTCGCGCAGCCGCGATTGGTCGCGCTGGTAGTCGGGCGGCAGCAAGAAGAACCCCTGCGGTCCGTTCATGTAGGCCGAGACCGCGGCCATGTAGCTGACCCAGCCGTTGCGCACGTGCTTGTGGGTGGGGTGCAGCTTGGAGAACTGGCGGAACGCGTCCTGCGAGGTGAGGTAGTTGCCTTGCTCGAACTCGGCGCGGGCGATCAGCAGCTCGGCCTCGACCGCGTAGCGGCTGAAGGGAAAGCGGATGCGGACGAAGTCCGCGTACTGGATCACCTCATCCCAGTCCTCGTCGCCGAACTCTCCCAACGCCAGCTCGTAGTTCTCGCTGGCGGTCTGGGCGTAGTCGGCCGAGAGATCGGGCCCGGTCTTGCAGCCCGCCGCGGGGCCGGTGAGGGCGAGGGAGAGCACGAGCGCGAGCGCACGACCGAACGAAGGGCCGCGGAGGGCCTGGGGGTGGGGAGCGCGCATGGGGCGGGCGGGCACGCTAGCCCCTGGAATTCCGGGCTGTCAAACGCGAGGGGGCGGACTGCAGATCCGTGGGTCGCCGTGGGCATGGAAGGCTCGCCCCGAGCGTAGGCGGCGCTCCGGCGGGAAGGCCTGCCGGTTTTGGCGATCGGGCTCGCGTCTTGCGGTACAGTCCGGCCACCCCTGCCTCGGAAACCATCCCACGTGCGAGACCCCGACCACGAAGAGGCCCGGTCCCTAGGACCCTTTGCTGCACTGGCGCTGGTGGCCGGCTCGATGCTCGGCATCGGGATCTTCATCGCGCCGCCCGTCGTTGCCGCGCAGCTCGATCACCCCGGCACCTTCTTGTTGATGTGGCTGGCCGGCGGCCTCTCGGCGTTGTTCGGTGCGCTCGCGGTCGCGGAGCTCGGCGCCATGATGCCGCGCGCGGGCGGGGACTATCCGTATCTGCGCATCGCCTACGGCCCGGGGATCGCCTTTGGCGTGGGCTGGCTGCAGCTGCTGGCGATCTTCCCCGGCTCGCTCGCGACCATGGCGGTGGGCACCGCCTCGTTCCAGTTCCCCGTGATCCTGGGCTCCTACTTCGACCTTCCGGCGCAGCTCGGCTTGCCCAACGAGGTCACCTGGGCGGTCGTGATCATCGTGGGGCTCACCGCGCTCAACCACGTCGGCGTGGTGATGTCGGGTCGCTTCCAGGTGGGGCTGACCACGATCCCCGTGCTCGTGTTGCTCGGGGCGAGCGTGCTCGTGCTGGCCACGCAGGGCGTCAGCGGCGGGGCCTGGGGCGCGAGCCCGGGGCCGATCCACGCGCCGGGCATCGCGGCCACCGCGATGGCGTTCCTGCCGGTGTACTTCGCCTACTCCGGCTGGAACGCCGCGATCTTCGTGGGCGGGGAGATCCGCAATCCCGCCCGCAACCTCCCGCGCGCGCTGATCGGCGGGACGCTCGGTGTCACGATCCTCTACTTCGTGCTGTGCGTGGGCTTCTTGGCCGTGTTCCCCATGGGCGACCTGGCGCGCGTGGGCGAGGTGGGCACCGCGGCGGCCAGTGCATTGTTCGGCGCGGTGGGCAAGGTGGGGGTCACCACGCTCATCGTGCTGGCGATGCTCGGCTCGATCAACGGCACCGTGCTCACCGGCTCGCGCATCGCCTATGCGATGGCGCGCCACGGACACTGCCCGCCCTCGGCCGGCAAGCTGCACGAGCGCTACCGCACCCCCGTGGTGGCGCTGTGGATGCAGGCCGCGTGGAGCGTGGTGCTCGTGCTCAGCCAGAGCTTCGAGCAGCTGATGAACTACACCTCGGCGGCGATGCTCATCACCGGCACGCTCACGGTGCTCGCGGTGATCGTGCTGCGTCGCAAGATGCCGGACACCACGCGGCCCTACCGAACGTGGGGCTACCCCGTGACCCCCATCCTCTACGCGACCTCGAGCGTGGTGGTGCTGTGCGTGCTGGCGAGCAAGCTCGACCCCTCGCTGTTCCTCGGGGCGGTGTGGTTCCTGGGGGCGCTGGCCGTGCACCACTTCTTCATGCGCAAGCGCTCGCCCGGTCCCACGATGTCGGCGGGTGTGGCCGGTGTGCCACCCGAGACCTGAGCGCATCGCCGACCGCCCCCCGTTCGGGTGCCCTTACGTAGGGGCCCCAGGCGGCTCGCGGGATTGATACGATCGGGCGATGAGCATGCGTCCGTTGGCTTGGCTAGGGGCTTGGGTGAGTGCCGTCGCGATCGGGGCGGCCTGCGGCGGCGCGGGCTCCACCGAGGAGGGTGGGTGTCCGGTGGGCTCGCTCGAGTGCTCGTGCACCGCCGGGGGCGCCTGCGATCCGGGGCTCTTGTGCATCGATGATCGCTGCATCAACGCGGGCGTCGACACCGGGGACGACGGCCCGATGACGACGGCGGGCACGACGATGGGTGGGTCCGATACTCGCGGCACGACCGGCAGCATGAGCACCACCGAGGTCGACCCCGACACCACGGCCGGCGTTGCGAGCTCGAGCGAGGGCGGCGGGCTGATCCTCGACGTCGGCAGCGCGGAGACCGGCGTCATTCCGACCTCGGGGTGTCAGGCGATCGACATGCTGTTCGCGATCGACAGCTCGAGCTCGATGGCGGCCGAGCGCAACGCGCTGGCGGCCACCGGTGCATTCACCCAGATCATCATGACGCTCGAGGGGCTCAACGGCGGGGGCATCGACTACCGCATCGGGGTGACCAGCAGCGGTGACCATGGGTTCGTGGTGCCGGCCGGTTGGTTCCAGCCCGATCCTTGGTTCGACTCGCAGGTGATGACCGCGATGGAGATCGCCAATGCCTTCAACGGTGCGGTGACGCAGGTGGGGGCGCTCGGCGATCCGCCCGCGGGCTGCGAGCACGTGCTGACCAGCGGGACGAACCTCATGGGTAGCGACACCAGCGGGTTCGTGCGCGATGACGCGCTGCTGGTGCTGGTGCTGCTGACCGACGTGGACGACTACGGGGCCTACGACCAGCAGAATGGAAACGACTGCGGGATCGGCTGCGCCACCCCACCGCCGCCGCTGCCCGATCTCCTGGCCACGCTCCTCGCGGTCAAGAACGGTGAGATGGCTGGCGTGGCGGCGATCGTGGTCGCCGGAGATCCGAGCGCCATCGACGGGTACAATTTCTGCAACCAGCCGGGGAGCTGCGGCTGCGTCGAGGTGTTCCCGGGGCTCTACGACTGCGACGTGTTCCTGGCCACGCGGCTCTACGAGTTCACCGACTTGCTGGGGACCAACGGGTACGCGGCGGATCTGTGCGATGGCCCGAACTCGGTGCCCACCGCGGTCGAGACCGCGCTGACCTCGAGCATCGAGATCGCCTGCCAGAACTATGAACCCGAGGGGTAGTAACATTTGGAACGAAAGGTATGGTAGGGTTCGACGATGCAATCGTCGGACGTTCTTCCTTGGGTTGGGCTAGCGCTGGCGCTCGGGTCCATCGGCTGTAGCGCTCGTCCCACGGGGGCCGACGACGGCTCGGGGACGAGCGAGACGGAGACGGCACCGAGCTCCACCAGCGAGGCGGGGTCGAGCGCTACGGGCGGGCGTGGGGGGACGACGACGGTCGGAGCCGACTCCACCGGGAGCAGCAGCGACGGGGGGATCGACGACGGGTGGCCGTGCAGCGCGCCCGGTCCGGAGGGGTGGCACGTGATCGAGTGCAGCCCCGATGGCGGTGGAGTTGTCGTGGAGTGCGACGTGATCGCGCAGGACTGCCCCGATGGCGACAAGTGCATGCCGTGGGCGAACGATGGTGGCTCGGTGTGGAACGCCGCGCGCTGCGTGCCGGTCGTGCCCGCGGCCGACCTGGTGGGCGAGACGTGCGTCGTCCAGGGCAATGCCGTGACCGGCCTCGACACGTGCGCGCTCGGGTTGGTGTGCTGGGGCGTCGATCCGGTCACGCTCGAGGGTGAGTGTGTCCCGGTCTGCCAGCCTGACTTGTGGTGCGAGGATCACGACGACACCTGCTGGGTCTCCAACAATGGTGTGATCGCGCTGTGCTCGATGTGGTGCGATCCGTTGCACCAAGACTGTGCCGACGGCCACGCGTGCATGCCGGCGACGGACGGGGAGACCTTTGCTTGCGTGCCGCCGGGCGGTGATGCGCTGGTCGCCGCGGGCCAGCCGTGCGAGTCGCTCAATGCGTGCGAGGTGGGCACCGCGTGCGTGACCGCGCAAGTGCTCCCGGCGTGTGTCGGGACGAGCTGCTGCACCTCCTTCTGCGATGCATCGATGATACCCAGCTGTGCCGATCCGACGCCCCTGTGCCGCTCCTGGTACGAGGAGGGCAGTCCTTTCGGGACCCCCATGGACTGGGGGATCTGCGTGGGCGTGTTCGAGCGGCCTGCCGAAGGCTGGCTGGACCCGTCGCTCGACGACGTCGAGGCCGCGACCCTGCCGTAGCTCGGCCTGGTCGCTCGGCCGCTACGGAACCGCGGCGGCGTCCGTCGCCGACGGTGGCGGTCCGGCCAGCACCTCCCACTCGTGCTTGGCGGCGAGCTGGGCCAGGAGCTCGCGCTCGGTGGGCGCCTCTTGGTCGTGGAGGGCCACCTGCGCGCGCTCGAACAGCTCGCGGATCTCCGTCACGCTGCCCCCTGCCTCGCTCAGCACGCACGCCAGCACCAGTCGCGCATAGGCGCGCTCGACCGGGGCCACCGAGGGATCGTCGGCCAGCAGCAGCGCTCGGTTGGCCTGCGTGAGCGCGGACGGGAGGTTGCCCACCATCAGCAGGTTGTACGCGAGGTTGTCGATCGAAGTGACGAGCGAAGCATGGTCGGGCCCGTACACGCGCTCGCGCACCTCGAGCGCGCGCTCGCGCATCGGCAGCGCATCCCCGTGGCGCCCCAGCTTCTCGAGCACGTTGGCGACTTCTTCGAGCGAGGAGGCCACCTGCACGTGGTCGGACCCGAGGGAGCGCTCGATGATCGCGAGCGCGCGGCGCTGCTCGGTCAGCGCGTCTTGGTGACGACCGCTGCGGCTCAGCAGCACGCCGAGGTTGCGGTGGGCTCGGGCCACGTCGGCGTTGTCGGGGCCGAGCGCTCGCTCGCGCATCGCCAGCACGTGTCGAAGGTTGGCCTCGGCCGGCTCGAGCTGGCCGAGCGTGGCTTGGCTGATCGCGAGGTTGTCGAGCAGGCTCACCGAGTGCAGGTTGTCGGGCCCGAGCTCGCGCACGATCTGCTGGTAGCCGCGCTCGTACCAGCGCAGCGCCTCGCGAGCGTCGCCGCGCTGATCGTGGATGTACCCCAGCATGGCCATCGCCACCGCGACGCGGTGGTGCTCGGTTCCCAGCGCGCGCTCCCAGGTGAGCCGAGCCTGCTGCGCGCGCTGCAGCGCCTCTTCGAATTGCCCGGTCTCGGCCAGCGTGCCCGCGAGGTTGTTGTAGAGCGAGGCGAGCCGCAGCTCGCTCATGCCCGCTTGCTCGGCGAGCTGTACTGCGCGCCGCTGATGGGCCAGGACGTCCTCGGGGCGCGCCTCGTGGTCGAGCACGAGCGCCACGTTGTTCTCGAGCTGGGCCTCGAGCCCGAGCTCTCCGCCCAGCCGCTCGATGGTCGCGCGCGCGAGGCGAGCCCAGGTGTGGCCGCGATCGACGTGCCCCAGCCGGTCACCCTCGACCATCACCAGCAAGATGCGGATCTCGGCGAGCATGGGATCGTCGCGCGCAATCTCGGCCGCGACCTCGGCATCGAGCAGCACCGTGCGCGCCTCGGCGGGCTGGCCCTTGGCCTCGAGCGCGGTGCCCAGCGCGAGCGCGGCCTGGGCGACGAGCGGCTGGTGGCCGAGCTCGATCGCGCGGCGCAGCCCGCTGCGCGCGGCGGTCGTGGCCTCGTCGAGCTTGCCCGCACGCTCGAGCGCCTGGGTGTGCGCCACGCGGGCGCGGGTGTCCTCGACCTCGCGCCGCCGCTCCGGATCGCGCGGCAGCGGCTGTCGCTCGCGCAGGGCCATCACGTCGGCGCATGCGGCCACGGGCGGCAGTCCGTCGACGGTGGCGAGCGCGTGGTCGACCACGTTGCCATCCGCCTCGGACAGCAGCTCGATCACGGCGCGCAGATCTTCGAGGCTCTGACTCATGCACGCCATGCGCAGGTCGAGCAGCGCCTCGGATTGCTCTTGGCGCAGGTGCGTGGCCTCGCAGGCCTCGGTGTAGCCGGCGGCCCAGCTCGCGGCGTAGCCATCGATCGCGTGGATCGTGGCATCGCGCGTGTGGGCGGCGTGGCCTCGGTTCGCGCCGCCGATCGCCGCGGCCACCCGCGTGCGCGGCTCCTCGCTCCACACCGCGCCCAGCCGCTCCTCGGCCGCCCCGCAGACCGGTGGTGCGGGCGAGAGCTGGGCATACGTGGCCACGCTGACCCCGGCCACCGCGACCACGCCCATGCCCACGCCCACGCGTCGCCAGCGGCGCCGGGGGTCGTGGCGGAGATCGATCAGCAGCGCGCGCATCGAGGGGTAGCGCGCCTTGGGGTCGGCGGAGAGGCCTCGCCGCAGCACGCGTCGCAGGTGCCCCGAGAGCCGGCCGCGCGGCGCCTCGAGCAGCCGGCCGTCCTTGATGTTGGCGACGAGCTCTTCCTCTTTGCCGGCGAACGGAGGTCGATCGCACAGGGCTTCCCAGAGCGACACGCAGAACGCGAACTGATCGGCCGCGGGCCCCACCTTCTCGCGGTCGTGCTGCTCGGGGGCCATGTACGCCGGCGTGCCCTGGCGGCGGCCCTCGGTGCCGACCTTCGTGTCGCGCGGCCGCTCGCCGAGGGCCCCGCTCGCGCCGGATCCATCGTCGCCGGGCGTGTCGCTCTGCAGCCGGGCCAGCCCGAAGTCGAGCACCTGCACGCGTCCGTCGCGACTGATGATCGCGTTGTCGGGCTTGAAGTCGCGGTGCACGATCTCGGCCGCATGCGCGGCCACGAGCGCATCGCCGGCCTGATCGAACGCGGCCATGATCTCGCGCTGGGAGCGGGTCTTGCTCTTCTGCCAGCGTCGCAGCGTCTCGCCCTCGACGAAGTCCATCGCCACGAACACGCGACCCTCGAGCAGCCCCGCGTCGTGCACCGCGACCACGTTGGGGTGGGACAGCCGCGCCAGCGCCTGGGCCTCGCGCAGCATGCGACCCTGGCTCTCGTGCGAGCCCGGCGCTTGACCAGGCTGGCGCGTGCGCAGCAGCTTCACCGCGACCTTGCGATCGAGCTGCGGATCGTAGGCCGCATACACCACGCCCATCCCCCCGCGACCCAGGCGATACAGCACCACGTAGCGCCCGATGCGAGAGCCGCTCGCCAGCTCCGACTCGCTGCGCCAGCGACCCGACGTGTTGCGGCGACGCCTCGCACGCGAGGGGCCGGCGTCGCCGGTGCTCGCGTGCACCGAGGCCGTAGGTGTGAGCGAGTCAGTCACGCAGGGTCCATAGAGGATCCCCCCAAGCATGCTAGCGGCTCAAGGGGGGAGAGGCACTCGGCCCTACGTTGGCTCAGGGGGACGGTATCGGAGCCGCAGCTAGTAGTAGCAGGCCAAGCTCGCCGCGACTCCCTCACCAAAGCACGGCTGATCCGGTGCGTAGTCGTTGTGAAGCTCGGGAAGCTGCTCGCACGCCAGGTTCGCGCGGCATTCTAGGCTCGCCGTCGTCTTCATCGCGCACAGTGGGCTGTCGAGATCGTCGGTCTCGCAGACGCAGTCGTGCGGGCCATCGCAGCGCTCGCGAAGATCGCACCAGCGCTCGCAGGCCTCTTCGTGGGCTTGGACGAGCTCGGGCGGGATGCTCTCCTCGGTTGGCGGGTCAGCGGTGGGCCGGTCCGAGCAACCCGCCACCAGCAGCAGGCACAGCGCTACTCTGGATCGGTGCATGCACCCTCGAATTCGATGGGTTGCGCGGGAACGACGTCCTCGCAGTTGGTCGAAACCGCGCCTCGCTCGCGCAGGCCGTCGTCGCATTGCTCTACCCCACGGGCAATGATCTCGGCCTCCCATTCCGAGCCGGTCGAAGGGGAGGTCCCGACGGCGAGACACGCACAAGCGTAGACCTCTGGCCGGGTCGGCGGCGTACGGATCTCCGTCCCATCAGCAAGGGTACCGACGCCTTGGCTACGGATGCACCAATCGAGCGCCTGCACGTCGATGGGCTCGGGCTCCGCATCGTCCAGGTCGTCCTCGGGAGGGGCGCAGGCGCCGGTACCAAGGGCGAGCAGGATGCTCGCGAGCCGTGCATGGCGACGCGCTCTGCGTTCTCGTCCGAACCGGTCTCGGGACCGCACTGTGTCCATCGCTCCTATGTAGCCATCTTCTCCCACTCTGACCGTCTAGTCGTGGATGATGCATGCGGGGAGCGCCGGTCTATTCGGGCCTGCCATGGCCTGAAGGGAGCATTCGTTGGTCGGTCACGCCGCTTGGCTCAGCCTCGTGGATCGGGGACGCAGACGCCGCCGCCCTCGATCTGTGCGTTGGTGCGGAACGTGTTGAGCGACTCCCAGCTCGGTGGCTCGAACTGCGGGATCGTGCCGTCCTCGCGCACGTTGGTCACGTGGTACGTGTGCTGGTTCCAGATCCTGCGCGCCTGGATCCAGCGATCCTCGACGTCGCGGATCACCTGCACGGGTGGGGAGGTCGCGCCGCCGCCGTTGATCGGCTCGTTGGACACGACCACGATCTCGGCGGAGCCGTCGTTGTCGACGTCGGCCACGACGGGGTACTCGGTGCCCGTACGGCTCGTGCGCGGGGTCTGCAGCAGCACCCCGCCCATCGAGTCGAACACGAACATGAAGTCTTCGTCGGCGTACATCGCCTCGGCATTGCCGTCGCCGAGGAAGTCGAAGGCGGTGCCGGCCGCGACCCCGCTGAGATCGGACACGGGCGAGCTCCACAGGATCGACGCGTCGGCTTCGTACACGCTGTATTGGTTGGCCGAGCTCACGGCGTACTCGGCTTGGCCGTCGCCGTCGAAATCGTGGATCGTGGCCGGGCGCTGCCAGGTGAGGCCGCCCGAGGGCGCGCCCGTGGGCCGCAGGCCCTGGTAGGTGACCACGCCGTTGTGCTCGATCAGAGCCAGGCCGTTGACGTTGGTCAGCAGCACCTCGGGTAGGCCGTCGCCGTCGAGGTCGGCCACCTGGGGGTAGCCCGCGGAGATTCCGGTGTTCCACAGGAGCGTGCCGTCGTGGTGGTAGGCGGCGTGACCCAGCACCATCTCGAGGTCGCCGTCACCGTCGAGGTCGGCTGCGGTGGTGGCCGAGTTGGCGCCCGCGGGCTGCGGGGCGGTCCACAGCAGCGTGCCCTGGTGATCGAACAGTTGGTTGCCGGCCACGATCTCCACGTCGCCGTCGTTGTCCATGTCGGCCAGCGCGATCGCGCCGATCGTGGAGTTGGTCCAGGTGTTGGGGCTCTGCCACTTGAGCGTGCCGTCGTGCTCGAACGCCATCAGGTTGCCCGAGGCATTGGCGCTGATGATCTCGGGCAGCCCATCGCCGTCGATGTCGCCGAGCGCGGGGGCCACCGAGAAGTCCACCACGTCGGGGATCGTGAAGTGTAGCGCTCCGGTCTCGCCGTCGAGCACGTGGATGTGCGCGGGGCCGAACAGCGTGGCCCAGGCCACCACCACGATGTCGGGCACGTCGCAGAGATCGATGGTGCCGTTGCCGTCGTCGTCGGTGAGGTTGGCCACCAGTGGCGTCACCACCACGTAGACCTCGGCCCCAGCGCCGGCCCACGACCACTGCACGTCGGGTTCGAAGCTGTCGGCCGGTGCGGTCTGGCTGCAATCGCCCACTGCGTTCATGTCGTCGACCACGACGCAGCTCGGGGGCATGACCGGCACGTCGGGTGCGGGCGCGAGGTCGAACGAGATGCTGGGGCCCGTGTCATCGACCGAGCTCGAGCCGCTGCCCGCGACCGTGGTGCCCGAGCCGGTCGCGGTACCCGTCGCCTGCGTGTCTTCGCCGCCCGAGCTCGCAGGAAGTGAACCCGGGCCCAGCGACGTCATCCCGCTGCTGGAGCCGTCGTCGACGGCCGAATCGCCGCAGGCCACCGCGAGCGCGCCCGCGAGTACGCCGAGCAGGCGTGGGATGAGTCTCGTGTGCGAGCGATCCATGGTTGTCCCCCGGCTTCGTTATTATCACGATCCCGCGTCGCTCAGTTCACCGCCCCGCCTTCTCCGCGCGGCGGTACGCCGAAGATCAGGGCGCCGCTGCTGAACGTGGTCCCGAAGGTCTCCACCAGGTTGGCGACCTGCTGCAGCGCCGACTCGGCCAGCTCGGCGTCGAGCGAGGACAGCGGGTGGATGAACGCGGAGTAGAGCACCCCGTCGCTGGTGGCGTAGCGAGCATCGAGGGCGGTGTGGAAGTTGGCCTCGAGGCAGGCGTCGCGGATCTCGTCGGTCACCTCTTCGATCTCGGCGATCGGGGCGATGATCCGCATGCGATCGAAGCGCTCGTCGACCATGCAGGCGAGGGCCACGTCGCCCACGCGCAGCTGCCAGCGGCCGTCCTCGCCCTCCAGCTCGTCCGCGGCCTCGCGGAGCACCCGTTCCAGCTCTTCGGCGGTCACGCGGGACGAGGATAGCGCGAGCGGGTAGCGGTGGGAGCGCTCGGGGCTTGGTGTTAGCCTCCGGCCCATGTCGGCACCGCTGTCGATCATGAGCTGGAACGTCAATTCGATCCGAGCGCGGCTCGATCACGTGCTGACGTACCTGTACGACCACGCGCCCGACGTCGTCTGCCTCCAGGAGACGAAGGTCGAAGACAAGCTGTTCCCGCGCGTACCATTCATGGAGCTCGGCTACCAGGTGCACCTGCACGGGGGCCGGGCGCTCGCCGGGGTGGCCACGCTCACCAAGGCCAAGCCCGACGAGGTGCGGGCCGGGTTCGCCGCGGGCGAGCCCGATCGCCACCCGCGGGTGTTGGTGGTGCGGGTCGACGGCGTGCGGATCTACAACCTCTATGTGCCCAACGGCACCGAGCTCGGCTCGGATGCGTTCAGCTACAAGCTCGAGTGGTTGCGACGACTACGCGCCGAGCTCGACGCCACCCTCACGCCGAGCGATCCGCTGGTGATCGTGGGCGACTTCAACATCGCCCCCGATGCGCGTGACGTCTATGACCCCGAGCGCTTCGTGGGGCGGCTGCTGTTCACCGACGAGGAGCACGAGGTGCTGCGCAACCTGCTGGCCTTCGGGCTCGAGGATTGCTTTCGCCGTCACGTGTCCGAGGGCGGGCACTACACTTGGTACGACTATCGCACCAACGGCTTCGAGATCGGCGAGGGGCTGCGCATCGACCACGTGTATGCGACCGCGCCGATGGCCGAGCGCTGCCTCGAGGTGATCCACGATCCCAAGCCGCGCAGCTGGGACGTGCCCTCCGACCACCTCCCGGTGGTGGCTCGCTTTTCGTGAGGC
>JBFIJN010000251.1:0-12957 GCA_041600735.1 Nannocystaceae bacterium | reverse complement strand
GTGCGAGCCGGTGTGGTTGAGGTCCTCGCGCTTGAGCAGCACCGCGGCCGCGCCGACCGCCGCGGCCAAGCGCGGCGCTGGCGTGAGCGGCGAGGGGCGGCCCACGTACTGCGCGAGGATCCGCTGGTACTCGGCGTGGAAGGTCGCGTCGCCCCAGGCCTCGCGCCAGGCGTGGCCGAGGGCCTCGACCGCCGGCATCAGCGACTCGGCCACATAGCGGCCACCGTAGGGACCGAACTCCAGCGAGGGTCCGATGGGGGGGCTGCCAGACGTGATCGTGGACGTGCTCATGGCGCCGAGGGGTTCTTGCACTTCTTGCACAGCGTGGCCAGGGCCGCGATCTTGGTCGCGTCCTTGCGCCGTGGATCGTGGGGATGTTCCGCTCCGCTGGCGACGTCGAGCCCGGCCGGTCCCACGATGTCGAGGGCCTGCGCGGCGTTGTCTGGGCGGATCCCACCCGCGAGCCACACGGGCACCGGGGCCAGAGCACGCACCGCAAGCGCCGCCCACTCCCAGTCGGTGCGCGCCCCCTGCCCTCCGTAGCCGCGCACGTGGGCGTCGAGCAGGATCCACCCCGGCGCGGGGCTCGGCACGCGCAGCGCATCGAGCGAGGGCGTGCCGCGGATCACCCAGACGTACGGCAGCCCGAGCGCGGCGGTGCGCTCGATCGGCGCGTCACCGTGGGGCTGCAGCAGATCGAGGCCCAAGCGATCGAAGGCGGAGCGCGCTTCATCCTCGCTGGGATCCACGAGCACGCCCACCAAGCGAGGCCGCCCCACACCCGCGCGCGCGCGCCGAGCCAGCGGCTCCGCCTGCTCCAGCGTCAGCGCCCGCGGCGAGCCGGGCCACAGGTTGAGTCCGATCGCATCGACGCCGTGGGTGAGACAGGCATCGATGTCGTCGGGGTGCGTCACGCCGCAGATCTTGAGACCGACCGTCGGCACGGGCACCGCTCCAGTCTAGACCATGTCTGGTTCGAATCGTTCGTGGTACCCATCAGCGAGGGAATCGAGCCGATGATCGTCCCGGTGCGCGAGCTGCACATCCAGAATTTTCGCGGCATCCGCGAGGCCTCGATCACGTTGGATCCACGCGTCACCGTCTTCTTCGGCCGCAACGCCGCAGGCAAGACGACCGTGCTCGACGCGCTCGCGATCGGGCTCGGCGCGATCACTGCACGGGTGCCGAGGGTGGCCGGTCGCGAGTTCGGCAAGGCGGGTGACATTCGCTTGCCTTGGTTCCAAGGCAAGCGAAGCTCCGCGCACCACGAGACCGCGGGCGTCGAGCAGCCGTTTGCCCGGGTGGCGATCGTCACCCACGAAGCCCAGTGGGACGTGACCAAGGTCCGCAGCCAACAGGACCGCGCGCGTGTGCCCAAGGGATGGGGTCGCGACACTCTGCACGAGTGGCTAGACCCGCGCATCCTCGCCGCTCAAGATGCCCCGCCCGGCCAGCCCACGACCCCGATTCCGCTCGTGGCCGCGTACGGCAGCCAACGCGCGGTCGTCGAGGTGCCGCTGCGCGAGAAGGACTTCAATCGAGAGTTCGATCGCTTCGGTGCGCTCGATCAGTCACTTCGTGCGACCACCCGCTTCAAGACGGTCTTCGAGTGGTTTCGGGTGATGGAGGACGAAGAGCGCCGCGGTATGGAGCAGCGCCGCGACTTCGACTACCGGCTCCCCGCGCTCGAGTGGGTGCGCCGCGCCGTCGCGGCCGCGGAGCTGCGCTGCCGCAACCCTCGCGTGGAGACCAAGCCCATCCGCATGCTCGTGGACTTCGAGCACGCAGGCGACGAGATCCAGCCGCTCGACATCAGCGCGCTATCCGATGGCTATCGCACCCACTTCGCGCTGGTCGTGGATCTCGCGCGGCGCTTGGTGCAGCTCAATCCGAGCGATGACCTCTCGGACCCCGAGCGCGGCACCAACACCCCCTCGGTGGTGCTGATCGACGAGGTGGATCTGCACCTCGACCCGAGCTGGCAGGCCCGCGTCGTCCGTGGCTTGCTCGCCGCGTTCCCGAACACTCAGTTCGTGCTGACGACCCACTCCGAGCAGGTGCTCGGCTCGGTCGAGGCGAGGCAGGTCCGGCAGCTGCGCTGGGATGAGGGGGAGATCGTCGTGGAGGGCGTCTCCTTCGCGCAGGGAGCCACCGGTGAACGAATCCTGGTCGAGCTGATGGGGGCGCCACGTCGGGTGGCGGGCCCGGTCACGGAGCGGCTCGAGCGCTATCTTGACATGGTCCGCGCCGGCGATGGCGCGGGGCCCGAAGCGCTCGCACTACGCCGGGGGCTCGAGGAAGACCTGCGCGGTGACGACAAGCTCCACCATGCGGACCTCGAGATTCAGCGACTCGCGCTGATGGCCCGCTTGCACGCGGCGAAGGATGCATGAAGCGCGTCCCCACCCTGGCGACCGAGCCCTCGGACCTCGCGCAGTGGCGGGAGGAGCATCCCGAGGATCGAGCCGCGACGGGCTCGGACGCGCGCGGGGCATGGGATCGGTTCAAGAGCTCCGGCGACGCCTATCGCCAGCTGCTCGCACAACTCCTGGCGCACCAGCATGGCTTGTGTGGCTACTGTGAGCAGCGCTTGAGCAAGGACGACGGCACACTGGTGGTCAACGACTACCAAGTCGAGCACGTGCTGGCGAAGAGCGGCGGTGCGGAGCGAGTGCTCGACTGGCACAATCTGCTGCTGTGCTGCAACGGTGGCACGTGGAGCCACCACCGTGATTCCTCCCGACACTTGGGCGGACACGGGAGCGCGGCCACGGTCTCGTGCGGTCAAGCCAAGCAAGACGCCGAGCTCCGCCCGCGCTGCGACCCCAGGGGATTTCCCTGGGATGAGCCGGTGGTGACGATCGATCTCCTTGGCCATATGCACGCCGAAGCGGACGCGTGCCGGCGAGCGGACATCGATCCCGAGCTCTTGCAGCAGACCATCGACGACGTGCTGGGGCTCAACTGCGAGCGGCTGAGAATGGCGCGCGAGAACACCGTCACTGCGATCACCCAATGGTTCGTGGAGATCGTGGAAGAGGTGCTGCGCTTGGCTCCGCACCTGCCCCCGGACGAAGCCCGCCGCATTCGCGAGCAGCTCGTCGGAGGACGACTGCGCCCCGATGTGCACGGGCATCTGCAGCGCTTTTGGACCACGGAGCGCCTGTACCTCGGCGAGCTCGCAGAGTCGTGGATCCGGGCCCACGCGGCCTCGCTGGGCTTCACGTAGGAGCCGACACCGGCGGGACGATCGCGACGGGGATCGAGGCCGTGGCGGCCAGCTCGGTGCCGAGCGACGAGAGGAACAGGCGCTCGACGCCGCCCAAGCGGCGCGATCCGGTGACCAACACGCACGCGTCGCGTGCTCTGGCGGCCTCGGTCAGGACCTGCACGGGCGCGCCTTCCACGCGCACGCGCGGCGCTTCGCCGACGCCGTGATGCCGGGCCCAGGACTGGAACGCGCCCTCGACATCGCGCGCCGAGTCGAGCGCGTAGTCCCACAGATCGGCCGGCACGTAGGGCCCGCGATCGGGCGGGTGGATCGCGTGCAGCAACACGAGCCCGCGCCGCATCTCGGTGGCCAGCGCCGCGCCCCAGCGAACGGCCTCGGCGCAGGACTCGGTCAGATCGGTCGCGACCACCACGGGCCCAAGCCCAATCTCGGAATCCTGGAGATCGGGCGGCACGACGACGACGGGCGTGGGCAGGGCCCGCACCATGCGGCGGGCCACTCGACCCAGGCGCACCAGCGTGCGGCCCGCTCGCGGCGCCCGGCGGCCGATCACGAGCGCGCCCGCCCGCTTGGCGCGAAGCGCCTCGAGCAGCCCGTTCTCCGCCGAATTGGCCAGCACCGCGCCCAGCTCGAAGAAGTGGCGGTCCTTGGCGAGCGGCTGGAGCGTCTCCTCCGCCATGCGACGCACGGTCTCGGGACGCGAGGCCTCCTCGAACATGCTGGGCATCCACTCGACCACGTGCACTCCGAAGATCACGTGGCTCTCGGACCCGGCGAGCCAGCGAGCAAACGCGAGCGCACCCCCGCTCAGCTCGCGAGCGTCCACCCCCACCATCCAACGCAGCGACTCGTGTTCCTCGCGCATGACTCGACGCTAGCCCGGTTGCCGACACCCGCGACGCCTCGCGGGGCGGCAAGTCTTGCGCTGCGTCCGCGGTCGCGCGCGCGTGACTAGCCGCCGTCGAGACCGTCGAGCAGCCCGCGGAGCGCCGCGCCCGGGTCCTCGGCCGACATCAGCGCGCTGCCGATGATCACGGCATCGATGTCGGCGTCGCGCACCCGGCGAAGGTCTTCGACCGTCGACACGCCGCTCTCGGCCACGAACGTGAAGTTGCGCGGCACGAACGAGCGCAGCCGCAGCGGCAGATCGAGATCGATCGTGAACGTCCGCAGGTCGCGGGCGTTGACCCCCACGATCTGCGCCCCCGCGCTCATCGCTCGATCGACCTCGTACTCGTCGTGGGCCTCGCACAGCACCTGGAGCTCGATCGAGTGGGCGAACTCGATCAGCTGCTTGAGCGTGGGGGGCGGCAGCGCGGCCGCGATCAGCAGCGCCGCATCGGCGCCCGCGCGGCGGGCATCGAGGAGCTGGCCGCGCTCGAGGATGAAGTCCTTGCACAGCAGCGGCACCGCGCCGCAGACCTCGCGAGCCTGGCGTAGGTCGTCGAGCTCGCCGTGGAAGTGCGAGTCGGTGAGGATGCTGATCGCCGCGGCGCCGGCTTCGACGTAGGCCTTCACCACGGCCCCCACCGAGGCGCCGTCGCGAATGGCCCCGGCCGAGGGCGACGCGCGCTTGAACTCCGCGATCACCCGCGGGGCCCGCCCTTGCTGGAGCGCGGCATCGAAGCTGCGGGTGGGCGCGAGGCCGGTCAGCGCATCTTCGATCCGCCGATCGGTGAGCCGCTCGCGGCGATGCTGGGCCAGCTGCGCCCGCTTGGCCGCCAGGATCCGATCGAGGTAGGTGGGCTCGGGCTCGCTCATCGCACGGGTCGCGGCGCACAGGGTAGCCCAACCGCCGATCCACGACGAGGGGGCCCTGGGACGAGGGGGCGCCCGCCCCGGAGCCTCACTTGGCCATGCGGCTGCGCTGCACCAAGGCATCGAGCACCCGCCGAACCGCGCCCTCGTCGAGCGCCCGGCCGATCGCGGCCGCATGCTCGGGCAGCGCGGACAGATCTCCCTCGCCGGCCGCCACGAGGGCCAGCGCCCCGCTGTACTGCACTGCGGTGCGGTAGGCCCCCTGCGCCCCGTCGACGAGGGCCGCGAGCGCCTCGGCGTTCTGCGCCGGGGTTCCGCCCGCGAGCTCGGCCAGCCGCGTGCGCGGCAGCCCCGCGGCCTCCGGGGTGAGCACGTGGGATCGGACCCCGCCCTCGTACCACTCCACCACCAAGGACTCGCCCTCGGGGCTGAGATCGTCGATGCCGGCCGCGGCGTGAGGGTGGGCCGCGACGCCCTCGCGAAAGCCATGGACCACCAGCACGCGCCGGCTGCCGAGCGCCCCGAGGGCTCGGGCCACGTCCTCGCAGCGGCGCGGATCGAAGATCCCCAGCAGCTGCCGCGTGGCGCCGGCCGGGTTGGTGAGCGGGCCGAGCAGGTTGAAGAGGGTGCGCACGCCGAGCGCACGCCGCGGGCCCATCGCGTGCTTCATGGCCGGGTGGAGCTGCGGCGCGAACAGGAAGCCCACGCCCACCTCGTCGAGACAGCCCGCGACCGTGCGTGGGCTCGCGGTCACGTCGACGCCCAGCGCCTCGAGCACGTCGGCGCTCCCGCTCGGGCTGCTGGCCCCGCGGTTGCCGTGCTTGGCCACCGGCACCCCGCAGGCCGCGACCGCGAGCGCGACCGCGGTGGAGACGTTGCGCCGCGGGATCCCGCTGCCCCCGGTGCCGCAGGTGTCGAGCACCTCGGAGTGGCGATGCTCGACGGGGACCACCGCGCGGCGCATGGCCGCGGCGGCCCCCGTGATCTGCTCGGTGGTCTCGCCGCGGATCGCCAGGCCCATGAGCAGCGCGCCGATCTGCGCGGGCTCGCAGGCGCCCGCGATGATCTCGTCGAAGATCGCCTCGATGGCCCCCCGATCGAGGGGCCGACCGAGCGCGAGGGCAGCCAAGCCCGCGCGCATGGACGGGGCGGTAGGATCGGGACTCGTCACGGAACCCCGCGATGCTAGCACTCGCGAAGAGGCGCTAGCGGTACGGGTTCTTCAGATCGCTCGGCAATCCCTCGAGCACCTGGGTCTCCCCTGCTTCGAGCGTGACCGTGGACTTCGCCCACTCGCCGTCGGGCCACGCCCACTCCACCGTGTGGAGCCCTGCCGGGACCTTGGTCTTCACGATTGGCGTCGTGCCGATCGCCTTGCCATCGAGGTAGACCGTGGCGGGGCTGTACGAGGCGCCGGTCCGGATGCGCAAGGTGGCGGTGCCGGCGGGCTCCCGCGGCTTGGACTTGGCCGGGTCGCGGTGCTTGTCGGACCCGAAGAACGCAAACGGGTTCTTGAGGTCTCGCGACCGCTGGCTTCGCTCGCTCGTGGCCTCGACCTTCCGCGGTCGCTCGACCGTCGGCGGTGCCTCGACCGGCGGTGCCTCCACCGTCGGCGGTGCCTCCACCGTCGGCGGCTCGACGGCCACGGGGACCGCCTCGACCGGGGTCGGTACGGCCACGGGGTATGGGATCCGCACCACGATCGGAGCCGCCACCGCGGGCGCCTCGCGCTGGCCCGGTCCCACGCTCCACAGCTGCACCAGGCTCAGCACCAAGGCGGCGGCCGCCACCATTGCGATCCCCACCAGCGCCAGGCCCACTCCGCCACGTCGTCGCTCTTGCATGCTCACTACCGTCTCCGAGGCCAGCGAGGCCTCCATGTGTTGCAGCACTCGATCGGTCAGATCTGCGCCCGGCTCGGGCACGGTCCACGCATCCAACAGCTCGCGTCCGGGCATTGCCGGCGCGTCCTCGCGATCCTCGTCTTCGGGGGTCGTCATCGGATCTCCTCGTGCAGCTCGTGCAGGTGCTCTTGCAGCGCGGCCCGGGCCCGCCACAGCCGCGACTTGACCGTGCCGAGGCCCACCTCGAGCGTCTGCGCAATCTCGGCGTAGTCGAGATCGTGGTAGGCCCGCAGCACGAAGGCCGCGCGGACCTCGGGCGAGAGCGAGGCCACGGCGGCTGCGATCGCCCGCGCCACCGCGCGCTGCTCATGGTGCAGATCGGGACGCTCGCCTCCGGGAAGATCATCGTCCACCGGCATCACCACGGCCCGACGTCGTCGCAGCTCGTCGATGACCGCACGCGTGGCGATGCTCAGGATCCAGGTGGACAGCCGCGCCGGCCCCTCGGGGGCGAACCGCGGCAGCGCGCGAAAGACCCGCAGGAACGCGTCCTGCACCAGGTCTTCGACCTGATCACGGCGCCCGGCCCCCGCCAGCAGCCGCCAGACGAGCGCGTGGACCCGGCCTTGGTAGGTCTGCACCAGCGCCCGGCGGGCCCACCGCTCGTCACGCTGCGCCGCCAGCAGCGTGGCGCCCTCGAGCTCGTGACGCTCCAGCGGCGCTGCCGCGGCGGGTTCGCGCTGGGCCCCTGCGGTCACGTGGGCCTTGCTCGGCGTCGCAGACGAAAAGGTTCCCCGGCCTGGCGAAGAAAATCGAGGGCTATCCGCGCAAGGCGGCATCGAGCGAGGCGGCCTGGTCGGCCCCAACCCCCAAGAAGCTGGCCAGCAGCCGGTGCCCGTGCTCGCTCAGGATCGACTCGGGGTGGAATTGCACCCCGTACACCGGTCGCTCGCGGTGGCGAACCGCCATGAGCTCGCCCTCGGCGGTGCGGGCCACGGGCACCAGCGTGGCGGGCAGCGTGGCTTCCTCGACGATGAGGCTGTGGTAGCGGGTCACCGTCAGCGGCGAGGGCAGCCCCTGCATCACCCCGCTGCCGTCGTGCTCGATGGGGCTCACCTTGCCGTGCATGATGCGATCGGCTCGCCGCACCGTGGCGCCCCACACCTCGCAGAGCGTCTGGTGGCCCAGGCACACCCCGAGCGTGGGGATGGCCGCGTCCTCGCACACGCGCCGGCACAGCGCCTGGCACACCCCGCTGTCGGTGGGGCGGCCTGGCCCGGGCGAGAGCACCAGGTGCGTCGGCTGCAGCTCGATCACCGCCTGGGCCTCGATCGCATCGTTGCGGATCACGTCGACCACGGCACCGAGCTCGAGCAGGTACTGCACGAGGTTGAAGGTGAACGAGTCGTAGTTGTCGATCATCACCACCCGCGGCCCACGCGGATGCGTGGGCGCGTAGCGGTGGGCGGCGGCGAGCGGCTCGTTCATGGGTCCCTACCCGCCTTGGCCATCGCGATCGCGCGCAGCACCGCGCTCGCCTTGTTGCGACACTCGGTGTCCTCGGCCTCGGGGTCCGAGTCATAGACGATGCCGCCCCCGGCCTGCACGCGAAAGCGATCGTGCAGGGCTAGCGCGCTGCGGATGCAGATCGCAAAGTCGGCGCCGCCGTCGAAGCCCACGTAGCCCACCGCGCCGCCGTAGAAGCCGCGGTCGGCGGGCTCGAGCGCGTCGATGAGCTGGAGCGCCCGCACCTTGGGGGCGCCGCTCAGCGTGCCGGCCGGGAACGCGGCCCGCAGCGCGTCGAGGGCGTCGAGGCCCGGCGCCAGCGTACCCGTGACCTCCGAGACGATGTGCATGACCCGGCTATAGCGCTCGATCGCAAAGCGCTCGCCGGTGCGCACCGTGCCGCCGACCGCCACGCGGCCCACGTCGTTGCGCCCCAGATCGATCAGCATGAGGTGCTCGGCTCGCTCCTTGGGGTCGGCGAGCAGCTCGCGCTCGAGCGCGAGGTCTTCGGCCTCGGTGCGCCCGCGCGGGCGCGTGCCGGCGATCGGCCGCACCGTCACCTTGCGCGAGTCGCGATCGAGGCGCACGAGCACCTCGGGCGAGGCCCCCACGAGGCTCGCGTTCGAGAGCTCGAGCAGCACCATGTAGGGCGCGGGATTGGTCACCCGCAGGATTCGATAGACATCGAGCACGTCGACGCCCTCGCGCGGGACCTCGAAGCCCTGGGCCAGCACGACCTGGAAGACATCCCCTGCGGCCACGTGCTCCTTGGCCTGGCGCACCGCGGCGAGGTGCCCCTCGCGGCTCCACGGAGGCGCGGGCTCGACCGCGAACGGCAGCTGCTCGTGCAGCTCGAGCGGGGCCAGGGCCGGCGGGGCGTGGTGCAGCGCGTGCAGCACCCGCTCGAGACGCTCGCGCGCCGCGTCGTAGGCGAGCTCGGGACCCCCGTCGTCGCCGGGATGCGCCGCCGTCACCACGCGCACGCGCTGGGTGAGGTTGTCGAACACGACCAGCGCATCGGTGACCACGAGATCGATGGCAGGCAGCGAAGCCGGCTCGCGCCCCGCGGGCCGCGGCAGCCGCTCGAAGCAGCGCACCACATCGTGCCCCCACGCGCCCACCAGACCACCCCACAGCGGGGGCTGATCGTGCTGCGGCTCGGCGCGGTAGTGCGCGAAGATCCGCTTCAGCGCGCCCAGCCCCTCGCCGCGGCGCAGCGCCTCGGGGACGGCGAAACCGGGCTCGGGGCGCAGCTCCACGTGCAGCCCATCGTCCTCGACGCGGCCGAGCACGCGCGCGCGCGCCCCCACCACCAGGAAGCTGTAGCGGGCCCACCGCTCCCCGCCGACCACGCTCTCGAGCAGCCCCGTGGCCCCGTGCGGTCGCAGCCGCGCGAACGCGGCCACCGGGGTCTCGCCGTCGTCCAGCACCTCGCACCACACCGGCTGCATCGCCGTGGGCGTGGCCGCGGCCACGAAGGCCTCGCGGGTGGGGTGCACGTGCATGGGCCCCGAGCATAGCCTCGATGACCTCGGCGTGGGGGTTTGACAAGGCGGTCGCGGCCCGCGAACACTCCCGGCATGAGCCAAGCGCCACGCGACCCATCCCTCGAGCAAGCCGACCCTCGCGTGTTCGCGCTGATCCGTAGCGAGGACCGGCGCCAGCTCGACAGCATCCGGCTCATCGCCAGCGAGAACTACACCTCGCGCGCCGTGCTCGACGCGAGCGCCTCCTCGTTCACCAACAAGTATGCCGAGGGCTACCCCGGGCGTCGCTACTACGAGGGCATGGATTTCATCGATCCGCTCGAGCTCCTCGCGATCGAGCGGGCGACCACGCTGTTCGGGGCCGAGCACGCCAACGTGCAGCCCTATAGCGGCTCGCCGGCGAACCTCGCCGTGCTGCTGGCGCTGTGCAGCCCGGGTGCGACCACCATGGGCCTCTCGCTGCCGGCCGGCGGCCACCTCACCCACGGCTGGAAGGTCTCGGCGACCGGCATCTACTACAAGTCGGTGCAGTACGGCGTGCGCAAGTCCGATCATCGCATCGACATGGACGAGGTCCGCACGCTGGCTCGCGAGCACCGCCCCGCCCTCATCTGGTGCGGGCACTCGGCCTATCCGCGGCTCATCGACTTCGCCGCGTTCGCCGAGATCGCCAACGAGGTGGGCGCGCACCTCGTGGCGGACATGGCCCACTTCGCGGGCCTCGTCGCGGGCGGGGCCCACCCGAGCCCGGTGCCGTACTGTGCGGCCGTCACCACCACCACGCACAAGACGCTGCGGGGGCCGCGAGGCGGGCTCATCCTCAGCCGCAAGGAGCACGCGGCCGCGATCGACAAGGCCGTGTTCCCCGGGCTGCAGGGCGGCCCGCACAACCATGCCACCGCGGCCAAGGCGGTCGCGTTTGCCGAGGCGGCCACGCCGGAATTCGCGGCCTACGCCAAGCAGGTGGTGGTGAACGCCAAGGCGCTGGCCGAGCAGCTGATGGCGCGCGGCTACACGCTCGTCACGGGCGGCACCGACAACCACCTGCTGCTGGTCGACCTCACCGCGCAGGGGATCTCGGGGCGGCGCGCCGCGACCGGGCTCAACCGCTGCGGCATCGAGCTCAACGGCAACTCGATTCCCTTCGACCCGCGCAAGCCCTTCGATCCCTCGGGCGTGCGCATCGGCCTGGCCTCGCTCACCTCGCGTGGCATGGAGGCGCAGCACATGGAGGCGGTGGCCGGGTTCTTCGACCGCGGCGTCACCGAGTCCGCCGCCCGCGGGGGCGAGCCCGACGAGGTGTTCTGCGCGGGGCTGCGCGCCGAGGTGGCCGAGTTCCTCGCGCCCTTCCCCGCACCCGGGATCGAGCGCGCGTGAGGCCGCGGTCTCGCAGCCGTCGCGGGCCGCTCGCGCTCGGGCTGCTCGCGCTCGGGCTGCTCGCGGGCTGCCCGGGCAAGCAGGAGCCGCCCGCCGAGCAGGCGCCGCCCGTCGCAGTCACGACTCCCGCGACTCCCGCGACCCCCGCGATGCCCGGCCCCGAGTTTGCGGCCGAGGCCCATCGCCAGGCGCTCGGGCGCTTGCGCCAGGAGGCCCTCCCCGCGCTGCGGCGGCTCGATCCGGTGGCCGCCGCCGAGGTCGAGGGCGCGCCGCTGCGCCCCCCGGCGTTCGGCCCGGCCGAGCGCGCGGCGCTGCGCAACGAAGTCGACGCGGCCCAGCGCGAGGCCGGAGAGATCCGCGCGATGCTCCTCTCTCCCGAGGAGGGCATGGTGCTGCGCACCGTGCAGCAGGGGCTCGAGCGCGGCCGGGCCCGCGTGCGCCTGGCCCCGTGGCGCGACGACCCGAGTGCGCTCGTCGATGCGCTCGTGCCCTACCAAGAGGCGCTGCCGCGCTGGATCGCGGCCGGTCGCTGTGAAGATGGCTGTGGCTTGGCCGAGCTCGGGCCGGCGCTTCGCGCTGGGCTGGCCGAGGTGGGCGCGGCCTCCGAGCCCACGCTCGCAGCGACGCGCGAGGACCTGGCGAGCCTGCGCGAGTCGCTGCCGCGCTGGACCCGGGGCCTGGATCCCGAGCACCCCCTGATGCGGGCCCGGTCCGAGCTCGAGACCACGCTGGTCGAGCTCGACGCCGAGCTCCAGCGTGCCGCAGCCGCCGTAGCCAGCGCGCCCGAGCGCGGGTGGGAGGAGCCGCTCGCTCCCGCCGATCCCGGAGCCTGGCAGCGCCGACCCGTGCGCTGGAGCGCCGACAAGCTGCGCGGCGTGATGGAAGACCAAGAGGCGCTCGGGATCGAGGCCAAGCGCCTGTTCGACCGCGCCGAGCTGACCACGAGACGGCTGCACGCGATGATCGATCGCGATGCCGCACAGCCCAGCCACACCCCGGCGCTCCCGCGCCCGTTCGACGCGAGCGCCTGCGAGGCCACCTGGGCGCCGCTGCAGGCCTGGGCCGAGCTCAAGGCCCCGCAGCTGGCTCCCGTGCTCGACTGCGCGTCGGCGCTGCGCGACCTTCCCGCGGGCGGGCCCGGGCCTGGGCCCACCCCCTCCGACGCCGCGATCGTGCTGCACCTGGTCGACGTGGGCTTCGTCGAGCCCTCGCGCCGTGCCCAGATCACCGCCACGGGAATCGACATCGCGCTCGTGCGCGGCCGCGCCGCACCGCTGGCCCAGCGCCTCACGCTCCAGATCGCGATCACGGCCGGGAGCGGCCAGCGCGAGGCCGAGCTCCACGCGCTGCGGCAAGCCCACGCACGCGCCTGCTTGGCGGCCACCGCGGTGTGGATCCATGGCGAGCTCGGCGACCTCGACACGCTGCGACCGCGCTTCGAGGCGCTCGGCTGCGAGGACCTCGAGGCGCGCGTCGTCGAGGCCGAGGCCCGCCCCCGCGCCGCGCTCCACGGCCTGGGCTTCGTGCTGCTCGGCCGCGGTCCCGCCGACGCCGTCGCCCTCGATCGCTTCTGGTGGTCGCCGATGGGCCTCGTGTACGACCTTGCCCTGCCGCCGCCGCCCTCGGTCGAGACCCCGCCGCCGATGCACATCGAAGAGCTCACCCCCGGCGAGTGATCGGGCGCAGCGGCCTGCGGCATACTTCCACGCGGTGCACTCCCCTCCCCCCGCCTACGGCCGCCTGGACCCGCTCG
>JBFIJN010000250.1:0-13001 GCA_041600735.1 Nannocystaceae bacterium | reverse complement strand
GTCCACGGGTTGGTCGTCCGCGCGCCGGTCGGCGGGGCGGGGCAATTCGCGGCCGAGCGCGTGATCGAGGTAGGCCATGAGGCCGGGTGAGTGGGAGTTCCGGTAGGACGTGTCTCGAGCGGCTGCGGCATCGACGAACGCCAGGGAGGCCTCGCGGAGTTTGGGCCACCACTCGGCGACGTCATCCGCGGGGAGGTAGAGCTCCATTGCCGAGCCCGTCAACGGGAACTCCGTCGTGCGGTGAAAACGTGGGCCGAGCGCGGCTCGGGTTGGGTCGTCGATCTTCGCGGGGTCGACGATCAGGAACAGCACATCGGCCAGCAGCACGCCTACGTGGATCGCTCCCACATTGAGCCGGGCGAGCCGGTCGAACAAGGTGATCGCCCACTTGCGATCGCCTCGGGAGTGCGCGTGATCGATGAGCTCGGCGAGGACGCGGAGCACTGCGAGCCGGGTCTCCGGGTGCGGGAGGAGCCGGTTGACTACGTCCTCGGCTGTGGAGCGATCCTCGCGGTCGACCGGCCGTGCTGCTCCGCGCTCGTGGGCTGCGATGGCGGTGGTGATGCGGGAATCGGCTTGGGCGTCCACGGGGGGATCGCTACACGATCTGATGGCCTTCACACAACCGGGAATTCTTGGCGGCCATGTTCCAGTGCTCCCGAACTCCATCGCGCGTTGAGCAGGGCGTTTCGGCTGGCTCTTGGCGGTTCAGTCGTCGCGACCGGTGCTGAACGACCTGTGGAAGAAGTTGTTCTTCGTGGGCTCGATTGCCCACTTGAACTTGTTCCCCGAGCCGACGCTGAAGCCGCTGACGAGACTCGTCTTGGCTTCGGTCTCGTAGTCGAAGCACTCTTCGCGTGATCTCTGACATTGCCGGTTGAACCGGGGGAGAGCTCCGTCTCTCGATAGTTCAGTCGTGGGGGCGGATGGTATAGCGTTCGGGACCAAAATGTCGGTCGAGGAGCTCGAGGAGCTGGGCGCCGGAGATGAGCTCGACGGCAGAGGTGTGGCTCTGGGCAAAAGCGCGTGCGCGGGCGGTGAAGTCCGAGGTCGTGATGAGGAGGGCGTGCTTGGCGTCGCGCTCACGACAGGAGGCGACGAGCTTCTCGATGTCGGGACGATCGACGAGGTTCGAGGCCCAGCGCTTGCATTGCACGACCCATAGCTCCCGAGCTGGTCCCATGGCGTTCATTCGTTGGCAGTAGCTGACCACGTCGACACCTCCATCGTGCGATGACCCCGTCTTCTGGACGTCCTCATGACCCATCTTGCGGAGGAGGTGGGCGATGAAGTGCTCGAAGTGCTCCGGGCGGAGTGCGAGGAGGTTGGTAGGGCGCAAGAGAATGCGGCCGATGGACTCCTGGATGCATTGGATTTCCGCCGCGGTGTTGGGGAGGAGGCACATGTGCTCGATGGCGTCGAGATCGCCCACGGAGCCGAGGAGCTCGAGGGCGTGGACGCGGACGGCGGGCTCGGGGTTGGTGAGAAATGGACTGAGGCCGTCCATCGTGCTCTTCACGGGAAGCTTCTCGGCGTGGGTGCCCAGACAAGCGAAGACCGCAGCGCGGAAGTCGGTGTTGGCGGCCTCGGCGAGTTGGGCGAGCTTGAGGAACTCGACGAGGTCGCGGCCCTGCGATGCGGTGAGCGATGCATCGCGAAGCACGTTGAGGGCGCGAATCCGGAGAGCCAAGGGCTCGCTTGGATCGAGCGCGATGGCAATGACCGCACCAACATAGCTGGCGAGGTCGCGGAGGCAGTCACCGATGGTGGCGAGAGCCAACGCGCGCAGCGGCTGGGCATGGTGACGGCGCAGTGCGCCGGTCAGGTCCGCGCATGCTCGTTCGCGGTGCTCGCTTGGGAGACCGGCGACGACCTCGCGAAGAGCGAGGGCGACCGAGGGTCCGCCGGTGTCGGCGTGAGAGAGGAGGACAGGGATGGCGTCGAGGCCGAGGCCGCGGAGCTCGTCGTGAAGCGACTTGCGCGCGAAGAGGTCGTTGCTGGCCACGGCAGCGAGGAGGTCATCGATTCGAGAGGGAAGGCTCTGAGTGGTCATCGACGCGCTCTTCGAGGGCTGTGCTGATCGGGTCGTCATCTTGGAGGCGGGGAGACTTCGGCGAGCTTGACCGTCTCATGCCAGTTCCGCACGACCCAAATGATGCCACGCAAGCGGGACCGTCGGCCCTATTTCTCCGGCTTCCCTCGCAGGAGTTGTGGCGGATCCTCCCGAGGCGGAGCAGCGGGCGCGACGACACCGGCCGAGTCGTCGGCTTCATTCGACGATGCCGCGTTCATCCCCCAGCCCCGTTCCACGGGTCGTGCCGTAGCCGAGCTCGACCACGCCCTCACGCGGGCAGAGAAGGTGGGATGTGTCGTTCGTCCCATGTGGGCGATATCGCGCATAATTCCGGCCCATTGTGGCACCGCATGGTCGACGTGCCCGCCGTGTATCCTCGCCCTTCGCACCGCGATGCACCGCCCCCAGATCAAGATCTTCCTCGCCGACGGCTCTCCAACCGGCCTGCGTACGGCGGAGCTCGGACTCTCGACCTGCAAGGCCGTCGTCGCGCCACGTTCCAACCTCACTGGGTTGCAGGCGCGGCCCGAGGCCAAGCGAACGGGCGTGTACATCCTCGTGGGTCAGGATCCCGAGCACGCCGGTCGCGAAGCCATCTACGTGGGTGAGGGCGACAACGTCTTCGCCCGCATCGCCCGGCACGACAAGGACGAGGGCAAGGACTTCTGGGACTACGTGGTGTTGTTCGTCAGCAAGGACGACAACCTCACCAAGGCGCATGTTCGGCACATCGAGGGCAAGCTGCTCGCGTTGGCGCGGGATGCCAAGCGCTGCAAGATCATCAACGTCACCGCGCCGGAGTCCTGCAACCTACCCGAGGCCGACGTCGCGGAAATGGACGAGCTCCTCGAGCACATCCAGCTCCTGCTCGGCACGCTTGGAGTGCGTGCGTTCCAGGCCATGCCAGTCGCTCTGGAGCGGGCCTCCACCGAGGCCGCGGCGAGCCAAGCGCTCGAGCTGACGATGAAGGGCACTGGCTACTCGGCCACGTGCCTGTTCCATGACGGAACCTTCACGGTGCGCAAAGGCAGTCGAGCGCGGGCGGACGAGACGCCCAGCCTCAACGATTGGGCCCGCTCGACCCGCGCTGCGTTGCTCGACAACGGCGTGCTCCAGCCGGCCAACGGACACTTGGTGTTCAGCCAGGACTATGGCTTCGAGTCGGCGAGCGGTGCGGCGGGGGTAGTCTCGGGTACTACGGTCAACGGGAAGATCGCGTGGCACCTCCCCGACGACAAGACCTTCAAGCAGTGGGAGCAGGCCCGGATCGAGGCCGCGGAGGCCGCGGAGGCCGAGGCAGACGACGCTGAGTGATCGGGTCAGTTGGCTCGGAACACACCATGAACGCGAGCGGCACTGACGTTCGCTACCCCAAGAACCGACGCTGCCGGTGCCACTCGAGCGCTGCATCCGGGCCACTCCTGCCGCCGTGTCCCAGGCCAACCAATCCGGGAGCGCGACGAAGCCCTTGAAGAAGCCGAACCCACAGATGGCATCGTGCGGCTTCTTCAGCTTGAACAAGAACGGCGTGTTCTCGCTCATCGACTTCTTGGGTGACCGCGCCGACGGCTGCCAGAAGCTCACGTCGCGATCGCTTGCCGACGCGCCCAGCCGCTCCTGGCGGGCGTATAGGTGCTGGTACCAGCCGAAGTCCGTGACCGCGGTCCAGCCGTCCATGGTCGAGGGCGCGGTGAGCTTATCACCCGTGTACGCGCGATCAACCTCGTGAGTGGCTCGACCAAGTGCGGCGAGGAACGAGGCTCACGGCGGGCGCGAGGCCCAGCGCTCTACGTCGATCTGAAGCGAGGTGCGGGTCCCGATCTCCCCGAACACGCGGCGGATGGAGGCGACGGTCGGACCGCCGATGTCGAACACGAGGATGCCGAGGCTCGAGGGCTCGACGCTCGACTTCGCGACCATCGCCATGTCGTCTCGCTCGTAGAGCCGACAATGGGGACCGGTGGCGGGCAGGGGGCTCGTGAAGCCGAGCGCATGCATCACCGTCTCGAGCTGCTCGGCGACAGCCTCACCTGCGTCGACGAAGGCCCCGAAGCAACTATTGGGCATCTGCAGCACACGGAAGCCTCGGAGAGCCCCAGCGGCCAGCCACTCGCGGAAGGTCTCGGCGGTCTTCCGCTCCGGGCCTGCCTCCATGACCGCGGTCGAGACCAGGGCGTCCTCGCGCATCGGGCACGCCAGGTCGTAGTAGACGTCGAGCGGCATCAGCGGATCAGGCATGCGGCCGATGAGGAACTGCGTGCGGCCGAGATCGACGCTCCCGCTACGATAGGCCGCGAGCACGCTCGTCGCCGTGAATCCACGCAGTATGGGGTGGAGCGCGCCCACGCCTCCGCCCAGCCGTGAGAGGAACCAGCGGTAGAACGGTGGAAAATCGTGGCCAGTCAGCTCGACGAGATCCTCGAGGGCCTCGATCTCCTCAGGCGAAGCGCCCTTCCAGTCGTGTGCAAGATTGGGGACGATGCGCAAGAGCAGCGCCTCCAGCTCGGGCTCTAGCATTTGTGACACACTCCCGGGTTCGCAGCCTTGTGATCGCAGCGCATCTCATCGATGCCGCACATCAACATGGTGAGGATCACCTGGCACGTTCCGCACGGTGGGATCGGCTTGCCCGGTCCCAGCTCGTCGGGTGTGGCGAGGCGGGCGCGCTTGGGCCCATGCTTGCCCGGCTTGCGGATCCAGAGCTTGCTCAGCGCGGGTGCACTGGGATTGGTGGTGTAGTACCGCTCGGTCAGGCCCATGGGGCGGTCGCCATGATCCATGCACAAGAGCGCCATCTGCTGCCCGGCGCAGCTACCAGGAGGGTAGAACACCTCGTCAGTCTGGCCCGCGTAGGACTTCTCCGATGTCTCCTGGAGCTTCTCCCACACCACCGGCCATGAGCCCAGCGACCCCTTGCCATAGCTCGCGTACTTCATGACGTCTGCGTTGAAGCTCGCGCGGTCGGGTTTGTCGGCGAGGCTACCGTAGGCCTTGGGGGAGTGCCACGCACCGGGCATCTCGGCTTGCAGGTCGGTATATTGATGCAGGCTCATGCCGGCGAAGATGTAGCCGTCGTCCTTGCACTTGGCGACGCCCATCATGCCGGTGAGATGGACCGCGAGCGCGCGCTCCTCCTTCTGAAGCGCCTGGATCTGCTCGGTGAACGGCCCGCGCTGCTTCCTGGGCAGAGACGCCTTGGCCGCCTCCGCAGCGGCGATCTCCGCCTTCACCTCCGCGAGCCGCGGCGCATTCGCGGCCCGCGCCTTGGCGATCGCACGCTCGATCGCCGCCTGGAGCTCGCTGCACGCCCCCTTGGTGTCTTCGTCCTCCTCGAGCTTGCCCTCCGCGCCGTGCTCCTTGTTACACAGCGGGCACGGCTCGTCGCCCACGATCGCGGCCAGGCCGGCGGCCTGCAACACTCCCACCAGCGTGGCCGAGTTGGGGGGGCTGCCGCTGCCGCCGCAGTTGTTGAGCATCGGGTCGCCGAGGAGCTGCACGTTCTTGCCCTCGATCTTGACGTCGAGCGAGCCCGGACCGACGAACTTGGTTGGACCATGGGTATTGGCCGACACGAGGCCGCCGCCGGTCGCCTTGCTGGCCACGTCACCCATCGAGCCGAAGGTTGCGCCCTTGATGGCGACCGCCTTGCCCTCGATCTTGACCTTCTTGCTGTAGCCCTTGGGAGAGCTGCCGCTCTTGCCGATGTTGGGCAGCGGCACCGGTACGAATGGAGCTGGCGGTCCCGGCATCTTGCAGACGTTGGGGATCGTGGCCGTGGCGATCCCAACGCTGCCCTGCGTGACCGGAGTCTTGGGCGGGTTGATGTACGTCTTCATGGGCGTCCTCGGGTCTGGGGGTCGTGCAAGAACATGGCGCCGCGCAGGCCGGAGTCCGACCCGGCCATCACCAGAGCACGAGGCCCGCGGGCGTAACCCCGCGCGAACGACTGCGCGGCCACGATCGCGGCGATGGCTGCGAACGCAGCACCGACGTCGCCGATGCTGTCGCAGAACGTCTCGTACTCCAAGGACCGCAGCGCGAAATGGGATCGCGTGGCGAACAGCCCCCACTCTTCGCTGCGGTAGCGCTCGCCATTGATGTCGCAATATGTGGCGTCCGCGGCCTCGGCGGGCAGGCTCAAGCCGCTCGCTGCGTCCAGTACCGCCTTGCTCATGGCCACGCCGAGCGATCCCGCTTCGCTATCGCGCAGCTGCGACTCGACGCCGATGCCGACCCCCGAGATCGTTGCGAGCGAACGAAGACCGAGGTGCGCGGCCAGCGTGCGGCGCCCCAGCAAGAGGCAACCTGCGGCCTCGCCGGGCGTAAATCCACTGCGTACGTTCTCCTGGGCCAGGCGCCCTGCTTGCTCGAGCCAGACGAGGCCCTCGTCATCGCAGTAGCTGTCGACTCCGATGACGAGGTGCGGACGCTCGTCTCGTGTGAGCGCGAGGATCCGGTGCACGCACTCGATCACGCCCGCGTGTCCGCGGCCGCCGATCGTGGCGTCGCAGCGAAACCCTCGGCGATGCATGATCTCGACGATCGCTCGTCCCACGGCGGCTGCATCAGCCTCGGAGAATCCGGGGCGCGACTCGGGGAGCGCGATCCAGATGCGGCACTCGGGAACGACCTTGGGCTCGAGGTCTACGAGGGCCTGCGCCACCGCGAACGTCGCGAGCTCGATCATTCGCGCGGGGGCTCGGAGGGCATGATCCAGCCGCGCGTCTGCGCCGAGGACGAGCGGCTCGCCTCGCAGGGAGGCGAACGAGAATTCTCGCAGGCGGCTGATCTTGGCCCGGATCGCCGCCGCGCTGGTCGGGGCCGTGAGACCGACGGGCGTGCGAGCCCCAATCCCCAGCAGCTCGATCATGCCGAGGTCTCCTCGATGAGGGTGTCGTCGAGGTTGTCGACGTCGCCCGCGCGGACCCGCAGCGAGCTCTGCCACACGAGCGAGAGTCGCCGCTCGTCGGTCTCGAGCAACACCGTGGTCAGGCGTGTGCCGTGCTCGATCTCGGTAGTGCCAAAGCGAGAGGTGAGGATGAAGCGCAGGCGCGGCAGCTCGACGACCATCATGCCTTCGGGGGTCATGTTGGCCACGGCCATTCGCTCGCCCCCTACGAGCGGCGCTGGCGTGCGCTGATCGTGCGGGGCAGACAGACCGAACGCCTCATCGTAGTCGAGAGGTAGCAGGGGCTTGCGACCGTGGACCCACGCTGCATCGTACGTGCCGGCGAGAGTGCGCCGGGGGAGCCAGCTGCGGTCGATGGGGCCAAACCCCGCGGGGCCAGTCGCCGAGGCGCGACCCTGGGCATACTCGATGGTGTGCGCCGGAGTCTCCACGAGCGCGGCGGGGTTCGCTGCAAAGCCTCGCCCTACCGGGTTGCGCTCGTCGAAGCGCCACTTCGCGGGATCCGGGTCACGGAGGTCCCCACCGCCGAATGCCGACTCATAGCGCAGGGGTTGCTGGACGAAGGTACGCGGCGAGGTGGTCGTCAGGCCCAGGGCGCCGTCGTAGTAGATCCGTTCGCCGTGGACGACGAGGCGCTTGTCGATGGGCCCCAGCCGAAGCGTGACGGGCACGCTCGAGGCAGGGCGGCCTCGGGGCGTATGGGCCGAACCGTGCACGAGGATGTCGGTCCCAGGCTTGACCTCGAGCAGGTCTGACTCGTAGCGCAAGCTCGAGCGCCCGGCCTCGCCAAAGTACTCGGGTGCCAAGATCGGGGGCAACTGTTCGTCACTCGACGTCAATCGCCCCATCGGATCCACGTCATAGGTGGCTCGAATGGCGACGACCCACCAGTGGACCCCGTCTCGGTCGCGGACCCAATTGCGCTCGACGGCGAAGGCAGTCTGGTTCGTCAGGCACCACATCACGGGGCCACGAGTCGTGACGATATATGCGCGATACGGGCGCTTCAAGCGCGTCCTGCACAATCACTGTATTGGCAGACCGGTGGCCCATTCCATCTCGGCCGTTGCTCGCGCCATCCCGCTCTCCCCAATGCTCGGTCGCCAGTCGAGCATGATCATTGCGGTTCCACTCCCCGCGGAATGCATCCGCTCTGCCTGCTGAACAACCGCGGGCCCGCCAGCCGATCCGCTTCCAGCCTCGCCACCGCGTTGTGCCGGTTCACCAGCCACTCGTGCGAGACCCACCGCGCCTGCGGGTACGGAGAAGATCGAAGAGACCCGCCCACGCCCTGAGCGAGGGCCCATCATCGCGGTGATCGACGCCTCGGGATCCATGCACGGCTTGCCGGAGCAGATCGCGAAGGCGCTGGTGCTCGAGGCCTTGCGGAACGCCCTCGCGGAGAGGGCCAATCCCCGAAAACAAAGAACCCCCGAGACCGGCATCACCGCTCTCGGGGGCTCTTCAGTGGGCGCGACAGGACTCGAACCTGTGACTTCCACCGTGTGAAGGTGGCACTCTACCAACTGAGTTACGCGCCCTCGGTTGGTGGGCGCGGTGTATAGCCAAACCTGGGGGGGCTTGCAATGGGCTCGGACCGTGAGCCAAGGTCCCGTGCATGCCCGTGAAGCGAGAGATCATCGCCACCCCGTCGGCCCCGGCGGCCATCGGTCCCTATAGCCAGGCGGTCGTGGTCAGCGGCGGCCGCACGCTGTACTCGTCGGGGCAGATCCCCCTCGACCCGGTGAGCGGGGCCATCGTGGAGGGCGACGTGAAGGTGCAGGCCCAGCGCGTGCTGGACAACCTCGAGGCGGTGCTGAAGGCGGCGGGGATGGGCTTTGCCGACGTGGTGAAGGCGCAGATCTTCCTGGCCGACATGGGCGACTTCGCCGCGGTGAACGAGCTGTACGCCCAGCGCTTCGCCGAGGCCCCGCCCGCCCGGGCCACGGTGCAGGTGGCCCGCCTCCCGAAGGACGTGCGCATCGAGATCGACGTGGTCGCGGTCGCGGACTGAGCGTGCGCGAATCCGCGCTCCTCGGCCGCGGAGCCGGCGGTGGGGGCCTGAATCCGGGCTCCTCGGCCGCGGAGCCCGCGGTGGGGGCCTGAATCACCCTCGAATCCGGTCCTTTCCGGCCGCGGAGCTCGCGCTGATCGGGGCGATTCAGGCCCGTGAGCGCCTGCACGTACTCATCGATACATAGTGAGTTGCATCACGAGCTAATGTCCGGTCGTGAGCGACGTGTAGGTGTCCAACTCACGAATGCGCCTTCACGTTCACCCCACGGCGGGCGGAGCCCTCGCATCGGCGAGGCGAACGGAGGGCGCGAGGAGCAGCCGGATGCACGGATTCGCGCGGGTGTGTGGGGTTGCGCTGGCCACCCTGACGGGCTGCTACTCGGGGATCGACGCGGAGAACCAGGGCACTGGGATCTTCCTACCGGGCGACGGCGGCGACGAGGGGGGCGACGACGGACCGGGGGCCACCGCCGATGTGCCCGCGCCCGCGCGCGTGCAGCTGCGCCGACTGACGCGAGCGCAGTACGGCGCCTCGGTGCAGGACCTGCTCGGCACGCAGGTGGAGCTGCCGAGCGCGCTCGAGCCAGACCTGGTGATCGATCTCTACTCGAGCATCGGCGCAACACAGTCGGTGCTCTCGGAGCTCGGCGCGGAGCAGCTCGAGAAGGCGGCGCGCGATCTAGCGGAGCAAGTGGTCAGCGATCCCGCCTGGCGCAGCACGCTGGTCGGCTGCGATCCCACCGTGGCCGGCTGCGTGGGCCAGTTCGTGGGCGCGTTTGGCCGCCGGGCCTTTCGGCGCACGCTCTCGGCGGACGAGCAGACGCGCTACGAGACGCTGGCGGCGGAGCTGCAAGGGCTGCACGGCGATGCGTGGGAAGGGATCGAGGGCGTGCTGACGGCGGTGCTGGCCTCGCCACACTTCTTGTATGTGGTGGAGCTGGGTGAGCCGGATCCCGAGGACGAGGGGCGGCTGCGCTTCACGAGCGTGGAGATGGCGAGCCGGCTGTCGCTGGCGCTGTGGAGCGCGGGGCCCGATGAGGAGCTGCTCGATGTGGCGGAGGCGGGCGAGCTGGTCGAGCCCGCGGCGATCGTGGTGCAGGTGGAGCGCATGCTGGCCGACCCGCGGGCGCGCCGAGGGCTGGGGCGGTTCTTCGCGGAGTGGCTGGGGCTGGATGTGCTCGACGGGCTGACCAAGGACGCAGAGGTGTTTCCGCAGGCCGATGCGGCGCTGTTCGCTTCGATGCGCGGACAAGTCGAGCGCATGGTCGAAGACGCGGTGTTCGAAGGGGGATCGCTGCTCGACTTGATCAACGGCCGCCGCACGTTCGTCGACGCGCGACTGGCCGCGCTCTACGGGGTATCGGGCGCAGCGACGGTCGACGCAGAGGGCTTTGGCGAGATCACGCTGCCCGAGGCGGGCGGGCGCCGCGGGATCTTGGGCACGGGGGCGTTCCTGGCCATGCAGAGCCGACGCACGCGCACGTCACCCACGCTGCGTGGGGTGTGGGTGCAGGCACGGCTGCGCTGCAACGAGCTGCCGCCGCCACCGCCCGATGTGGAGACCGATCTGCCCGATGGCAATGAGCCGGGGGAGAAGACGCTGCGCGAGATCCTGGAGGAGCACCGCGCAAACCCAACGTGCGCGGGCTGCCATGCGCAGGTGGATCCGATCGGGCTGGCGCTCGAGAATTTCGACGGGCTGGGGGCGTTCCGCACCACGGATCACGGGGCGCCGATCGATGCGGCGGTGGACCTCGAGGGGGTGGCGATCGACGGGCTGGGCGAGCTGTCGCAGCACATCGCCGACGATCCGGCGCTGTCGAGCTGCTTGGTCAAGCAGCTGTATCGCTTCACCACCGGTCACCACGAGGAGGGCGAAGAGATGCCCGCGATCCTGGCGCTGGCCGAGGACCTGGTGGAGAGCGAGTTCAACCTGCCCACGTTCCTGCCGCAGCTGCTGGCCTCGCCGCAGTTTCGCACACTGGCGATCCCCGAGTGAGGAGATGGACATGACCATGCGAACGCTGGGACGACGAACCTTCTTGCGCGGGCTGACGGCGGGAGGCATGGCGGCGGTCTCGCTGCCGCTGCTCGATGTGATGCTCGATCGACACGGCACGGCGCTGGCGAGCGGTGAGCCGCTGCCGCTGCGGCTGGGCACGTTCTTCTGGGGGAATGGGATCGTGCCGGGGAACTGGACCCCGGCCGAGACGGGGCCGGGGTGGCTGCCCACGCCGAATCTGCAGCCGCTGCACGATGCGGGGATCGTGAGCGATGTGGCGGTGGTCTCCGGGATGGCGCATGCGACCCCGGTGGGCTGTCACAATCCGGGGCGCGCGCTGATGCTGTCGGGGAGCTGGAACGGGAGCCAGTTCGACGGGAGCATGGGGACGTCGTCGGCGACGCTGCCGAGCGTGGACCAGCTCGCGGCCGATCACCTGGGGCAGAGCACCACGTTCAAGTCGCTGGAGCTGGCGATCTCGCGGGCGGGGATCGGCGGGCCCGAGGACACGTTCGGGTGTGCGTGGCGCGACGGGAACCTGCTGCCGGCGGAGACGTCACCGCGGGCGCTGTTCGATCGGCTGTTCTTGGGGTTCACGCCCGACGATAGCTTTCGCGTGGCGCGACTGTCGGTGCTCGATGCGGTGCTCGAGGATGCGGAGGCGCTGCGCGGGCGGCTGGGTGGGGGCGATCGGGTGCGGCTCGAGGCGCACCTGGAGGCCCTGCGCGCGCTGGAGGTGCGGGTCGAGGCCGATCCTCCCACGTGCTCGGTGCCGACGGCTCCGGTCGATCCGGTGGCCGGCAACGGGGAGCCGCTGATGGCTCGCACGCAGCTGTTTGCGGAGATCTTGGCGATGGCGCTGGTCTGCGATCTGACCCGCGCGTTCTCGATCCGCTTCACGCAATCGGTGGGCGACACCGTGTTCAGCGACATCGGGGCGGCCGAGGGGCACCACACGCTCTCGCACACCAACTTTGGCATGCACGCCAATACGGTCACGCACACGGTGGCGTGCTTCGCCGCGCTGGTGAAGCGCTTCGCCGACCAGGCGGAGGGCGAGGGGCGATTGCTCGATCGCTGTGCGCTGCTGGCCGTGTCGGACCTCTGCGATGGCTCGGTGCACACGGTGCAAGATGTGCCGATCTTGGTGGCGGGGCAGGCCGGAGGGGCGCTGGTGACCGGCCACCACTACCGCGATGCGGCGCAGACCCGGGCGAGCGCGGTGCCCTACACGCTGCTGCGCGCGGTGGGGGTGCCGGTCACGAGCTTTGGCGCCGACATGGGCGAGGTGACGCAGACGCTGGCGGGCCTCGAGGCGTAAGCTTCGCTCCATGCGGTCGTGGGTGATCCCGAGGCTTGCCGTGCTGGCGGCGTTGGGCTGCGGCTCACCGACGCCGCCGCCGCAGTACCCCACGCGCACGGTGGCGGGGGCGTTCGTGGCCCCGAGCGCGGCCCAGCGGCGCGATGCGGTGGGCTCGCTCGCGGGCCTGCGCGGGGCGGAGCGGCGCGTGTTCGAGGAGGGCGAGGGCCTGTTCGATCCGGTGCCGACGCCCAGGCCGGGCGACTGGCTCGACGAGCACCCCGAGGCGTTCCAGACCTTCGACGGCTACCGCACGCGCCGCAAGATCCACCCCTCGGCCACGCGCCGCACGATCTACGTGGTGGAGATCGGAGCGTTCCCCCCCGAGTCGAGCCCCTCGGTGGACGCGCTCACGCGCTATGCGGCGGCATTCTACGGGATGCCCGTGCGACGGCTGCCCGCGCTCGACCTGCCCACGCTCGACGTGGAGGCGCGCAGCCAAGACGGGCACATGCAGCTGCACGCCAAGCAGATCCTCGAGCGGCTGCGCGAGCACAAGCCCGACGACGCGTTCGCGCTGGCAGCGGTGACGATGATCGACCTGTACCCCGACGAGGACTGGCGCTTCGTGTTCGGCTACGCCGACGCGGCGACACAGGTGGGGGTCTTCAGCTTCGCTCGCTTCGACCCCGAGCCACGC
>JBFIJN010000249.1:0-13009 GCA_041600735.1 Nannocystaceae bacterium | reverse complement strand
GTCGTGTGGCGACAGGTCCGCAACGGCATGTGGATCCGTGCGGCCACGTTCGCGATGGTGCACGGGGCCGACGAGGAGATCCGCGCTCGCGCGCGACGCCTCGACCTGCTGCCCTGAGTCTGGTGGCTCGAGTCTGGTGGCTCGAGTCTGCGGCCTCGTCAGCGGGCGCGGGCGGCCAGCCACGCGCTCACTGCTTGGCGGCGCGGGTCGTCGTCGTCGAAGGCCACGCGTGCATCCTCGGCCAGCTGTTGCGCGCGGGCGAGGTCGTCGGTCGTGGGCTGGTCGGCCACCAGCGCGCGGGCGAGCGCGAAGCGGGCGTGGGCCAGCGTGGCTGGCGGTGCCTGCGGCGTGGTGAGCAGCGGCTGCGCGGTCTCGAGGGTGGTGCGGGCGAGCGCGGGCTCGTCGACCGCGAGCCGAGCCTCGCCGAGCTCGATCAAGGTCTCGCCGCGGCGTGGGTCGAGTGCGGGCCCCAAGGAGGCGTAGAGCTCGATGGCCTCGGAGAGCAGGGGAATCGCGGCGCGGGGCTCACCTTGGATGTGCAGCAGGTGGGCAAGCGCTCGTGCGACATCGGCCGAGATGAGCGCGGCCTCGGGCGGGAGCTCGCGGCGCCGTGCGTTGGCCTCGAGCAAGGCCTCGCGGGCCCCGTCGACATCGCCGGCCTCGAGCAACACCTCGCCCAGGCGGGTGATGAGATCGATGCGCTCGGGGTGGCTGGGGCCGTGGGTGGACTCGATCAGCCTGGCCGCGCGGCGCAGGTGCGGGGCCGCGTCCGCGGGGTGGCCGGCGTGACGCAGGGCGGTCGCGAGGTTGCCCAGCATGCCCACGAGCTCCGTCGAGCCGGTGCCTTCGGCGGACTCGAGGATGTGCAGCGCGCGCTCGAAGTGCTCCCGTGCTTCCTCGGGCTCGCCGAGGTCGTCGCGCAGGGCCCCGAGGTTGCCCAGGCTGGCGGCCACGCGCGGGTGCGTGGGGCCGAGCGCGCTCTCGAAGATGCGCACGGCGTCTTCGAAATGGGGCAGGGCGCGGGTGAGCTGACCGGAGGTGTAGAGGGTGGCACCCAGGCTCTGGTGGGCGCGACCGACGTCGGGGTGGTTGGGGCCGAGCGTAGCCTCGTTGAGCGCCAGCTCGCGCGCGAACTGGCGCTCGGCCTCGGCGTTGTTGCCGAGCGACATCCAGGCCAAGCCGAGCGTGTGGTGAGCCTCGGCCAGATCGCCTGCGCTCGGGCGCGCCTCGAGGCGCTCCACCGCGTCGGTGAACGCCACCCGCGCCTCGTCCATGCGGCCCGCCACGCGAAACACGTTGCCCTCGGCCATCGAGAGCCGCGCCCACAGCGGATCGTGCGGATCGGTGCCGCGCAGCCACGCGCGCGCTTGCACGGCCCATAGCTGGGCCTCGGTGGTGCGCGCCAGCTGCACGCCCACGAGGTCGACGAGGTCGACCGAGGTCTCCACCGCGAGCGCAGCGTCGCGACCCTCGATGGCATCGGCGTACGCCTTGGTCAGCCAGCGCTCGGCGGCCGGCATGTCGCGCTCTTGCTTGGCGATCGTCGCGCGCAGCAGCAGCGCGTCGCCTCGAACGATCGGATCGCCGAGATCGACCGCGGCCGCCTCGACGCCCTCGACCAGGGCACGCGCGTCGGGGACTCGCCCGGCGCGAGTCAGCGCCCGCGCACGGGCGAGCTTGTCGCGCTGCTCCTCGAGCCTCGCGACATCGGCCGAGTGGGGGGTGCGGCGGCGCGCGAGCAGGGCCTCGACATCGGCGCAGGCGCTCACGTCGGGCAGCGCGGCCACCAGCCCGGCGGCCCCGCGAAGGGTGGCGACGCTCACCTGATCGGAGAGCACCTCGATGGTGGCCTCGAGCTCCGCCCGGTCGCGCCGCAGGCATGCCATGCGTAGATCGAGCGCTTCCTCGGATTGCTCGTGGCGTACGCGGGTGGCCGTGCACGCGTCCGCGTGCCCCTCGGCCCAGCTCTGGACGTAGCCGTCGAGCCCCGCCGTCACGTGCTGCGCCATGTCCTGCGCGTAGCTCTGCGCGGTGCCGACCAGGGCGCTGCGCACCCGCTCGCGGGTCGCGTCGTCCCAGACCTCGTCGACGAGCGCATCGGCCTCGATGCAGCGCGGTCCGGGGTCGGAGGCGAGGCGCAGGCCGATGGCCGCTCCCCCCAGCACGATGCCGCCGCCCAGCCACGCCCAGCTGCGCCACTTCTGGGCCGGATCGTGGCCGAGGGCCTTCAGCAGCTCCGCCATCGAGGGAAAGCGCATCGCGGGGTCGGGGGCCAGGCCGCGCTCGACGATGCGGAACAACCAACCCGGCACGCTCGCGTTGGCGTCGGCCTCGATGCGACCGGCCTCCTTGGCGAACAAGAGCCCGCGGATGTCGCGGTAGGGAAACGGGCGGTGGCCGAACAGGCCCTCGTAGAGCGCCACGCAGAACGCGTACTGGTCGGCGCGACTGTCGACCGGCTCACCGCGCAATTGCTCGGGCGCCATGTAGGCCGGCGTGCCCACGACCTCGCCGTCCTCCGTGACGGGCTCGACCTCTTCGACGTCGGCGGGACTCGGCGAGCCGTAGCGCTCGTCGTCGTTGTGGGTGCGCGCGAGGCCAAAGTCGGTGACGAGCACCCGACCGCGGTTGCCGAGCAGCACGTTGGACGGCTTGAAGTCGCGGTGCACGATGCCCGCCCGGTGGGCGGCGAGCAGGCCCTCGCCGGCTTGCCGAAAGCAGTCGACGACCTCGCGCCACGGTCGACTCTTGCGGCGTAGCCAGCGGCTGAGCGTCTCGCCGTTCACGTACTCCATCGCGATGTAGACCAGCTCGCCCACCGGCTCGACATCGTAGACGGGGAGCACGTTGGGGTGGCTGAGCTGAGCCATCGCCTGCGCCTCGCGGAGGATGCGGGCCTCGGCCTGCGGCGCCCCGCGATCGTTGCGCCGATCGAAGCGCAGCATCTTGAGCGCCACCTCGCGGCACAGCTTGGGATCGTAGGCACGGTGCACCACGCCCATGCCCCCCTCGCCGAGCTGCTCGAGCACCAGGTAGCGGTCGAGGACCCCGCGTGCCTGCGCCGTGGGGCTCGTCGACGCGCGCTCCCGCGTGCCCAGCACCACGCCCTGCGTGGCGTCATCGTCGTCTTCGAGGCTCCTTGCCACCCGTTGCGATCATACGCCCGCTCCGAGCACCTCGTGGCCGCGGCGGTCGGCCACCGCCTCTACGGTGAGCCGCCTCGAGACCTCGCGCAGCCACTCGTGGGCCGGATCGCGATGCACTCGCTCGTGCCAGGTCATGGTGATGCGGAACGACGGCAGCGGGAGCGGCGGCGCCGCGAGGTGCAGTGGAACGACGGTTGCGGCCTCTTCGGCCAGGGCGCGGGGCAACAGGGCGAGGAGATCGGAGCGGGCCACCATGAAGGGGACCCCGACGAAGTAGGGGGTGCGCAGCACGATGCGGCGTGAGAGACCTTGCTCGGCCAGCGCGAGATCCACGAGGCCGGGGCTCTCGTCGGAGCCCACCACCACATGGCCGTGCTCGACATACGACGCGGGTGAGATCGAGGTCCCATCGGCGGCCACGGCCGGGTGGCCGCGGCGTGCGATGACGACGAGCGTCTCCTCGAAGACCACGCGCTGCTTGAGGCTCGCGCCGTCCACGGCCATGCCCATCACGAGATCGGCCGCGCCGCTCTCGAGCACGTGCGGGATCGAGTCCGAGGGCCGGATGATGCGCATGCGGATGTTGGGCGCGTGTCGGCCGAGGTACTCGAGCACACGGGGGAAGATCACGAAGTCGGCGTAGTCCGTGGTGATGATGTTGAACTCGCGCTCCGCCGTGGCGGGATCGAAGGGTGCGGTGCTGCGAACGGCGGCGTGAAGCTCGAGCAGGCCGCGTCGCACGGGGCCGGCCAGCGCGACGGCTCGCTCGGTGGGGACCATGCCCTGCCGACCGCCCACGAGGAGGTCGTCGTCGAACAGCTCGCGCAGCCGACGAAGCTTGTGGCTCATCGCCGATTGCGTGAGCCCCACGCGGGCGGCAGCGCGCGTCACATTGCGCTCGAGCAGCAGGGCATCGAGCGCGAGCAGGAGGTTCAGGTCGAGGCTCCCGGTATGTAGATCCTGCATGCTTCATATGATGAACATGCGTTGGAGTCATGCGAAAGCCCAATTCATAGTGGGTCCTGCATGGCGGGAGCAATGAGCATGCAAGTGGATCATTCATACGGAGCACGGCCTCCCAACAATCGGCGCAGATCGCGCAGTGTACGTGCGGCCTGGGTTACCGCGGTGCTGTTGGCCGCGGTGGCCAGCGCCTGTGAGGAGCCCGCGCCCAGCGAGGTCACGCGCGCGGTCGGGCCGAGCGCGCCGATCACCCCGGCCACGCCGACCGAGGCCAGCCTCTCCGGTCCGCCCACGGGGCTCGTCGCACCACCACTGGGGCAAGAGCGACTCGAGGGCGTGGTGGCTCGTCGCCTGCCCGCGGGTGGCTACACGTACCTGCAAGTCGAGCTCGAGCACGGCGAGCCGCGCTGGGTGGTGACCATGCGGCGTGACGTCGCCGCGGGCGACCGCGTGCGCGTCGACAACCTCGGATCCCGCCACGACTTCTACTCGCGCCGCCTCGATCGTCGCTTCGCCGAGCTGGTGTTCGGCGTGGTCGAGGTCCTCGGCTGAGTCCAATCACGCTGCCCCAAGGAGATGCTCTTCATGTACCGACCCATCCACGCTTCCCTGTCGTTCTCGTTGTTCGCCGTGCTCGCGATCGGCTGTACCAACGACGCCCCCGACGCGGACCCGACCCCGAGCGAGGAGAGCACCGGTGATGCGAGCACCGGTGATGCGAGCACCGGTGATGCGCCCGCCAGCACCGACGGCGCGGATTCCTCCGGCGGCGGCCTCGACCTCGATGCGCTCTACGAGTGCGAGGAGACCGAGCTGCAGGTGATCCAGCCGCTGATGGGGCCCGGCTTCGACCCCGAGACGGGAGAGCTGCTCGAGCCGCTGCAGGACACCTACGTGCTCCACACGACGCAGATCCTGGTGAAGCCCGACCAAGTCGAGGCCTTCCTCGCGCTCAACTTTCCCATCTTCGAGCAGCTCGGTCAGACCGAGGGCTTGGTGGGCTTTGCGCTGGCGCAGGAGCCCAACTGCGGGTTCTCGCGCACGATGGGGGTGTGGCGGGACGAGCAGAGCATGGTGGCCTTCGTGGCCTCCGGCGCCCACGTGCAAGCGATGGCCAAGTCCACCGAGGTCTCCCTCACCGGGCGCACCACCTCGTGGACCGTGACTGCCGCCGAGATGCCGCTGACCTGGGAGCTGGCGATCGCCGCGATCGCGCAGGTGGAACCCTCACCCATCTACCCGTGATGGGCTCGCGATGAGCGAGCCACGGGGGCGAAGCGGCTGCTAGGCTCCGCGCCCTGCCCATGCCGCACACCGGCTACGCCTACCTGCTCGGGGCCGCGCTGTTCTTCAGCTTGATGACGGTGTGCGTCAAGGTGGCGGGGGCGCGGCTGCCCGCCGAGGTGATCATCCTGGCTCGCGCGGTGGTGGGCCTGGTGCTCAGCGTGTGGGCGGTGCGTCGGGCCCAGCTGTCGCTGCGCGGCAACGCAGTGGGATTGCTGGCGCTGCGCGGCGTGCTGGGGTCGGGCGGTCTCTACTGCTTCTTCTACGCGGTCACCAAGCTGCCTCTCGCCGAGGTCACGACCATCCACTACATCAACCCCATCCTCACCGCGTTGCTGGCCGCGGTGGTGCTGAAGGAGGGCGTGGGCTGGGGTCTGGCGGCGGCGCTCACGATCAGTCTCGCGGGGGTGGTCGTCGTGGCGCGGCCGCAACTGGTGTTCGGCGGGGCGCAGGTCCTCGATCCGGTGGCGGTGGGCATTGCGTTGCTCGGCGCGTTCTTCTCGGCCGCGGCCTACGTCACCGTGCGTCGCCTGCGAACGACCGACGACCCCCTGGTGGTGGTGCTGTGGTTCCCCATCGTCGCGACGCCGGTGTTCGTCCCACTCGCGCTCCGTGTGTGGGTCTGGCCGCAGCCGCTCGAGTGGCTGGTGCTGCTCGGCGTAGGGGTCACCACGCAGATCGCTCAGGTGTTCCTCACCCGCGGCCTGCACCTGCTTCCCGCGGGCCGTGGCACGACGGTGGGCTACGTACAGATCGCGTTCGCGATGGGCTGGAGCGTGCTGCTCTTCAACGAGCGCGTCGACCTCATGGCGCTCGGCGGCGCTGGCCTCGTGGTGCTGGCGATCGTCGTCCTGGTGGTCACGCGGCCGCCTGCGTAGCGTGCGGCCCCAACACCGGTCCGTGCATGCGGTACGCTCCAACCGCATGCTCGAGGGGAGCCCGCTAGACCGCAAGGACCGGCCGACCATCGAGGCGGTGGTCGCCATGGCGGTCCTCGGGGTGATCGCGCTCGGCTTCGTCGACTACGCGACCGGCACGCAGGTCCGCGTGTTTCCGCTGTACTTCATCCCCGTGAGCGCCGCGGCGTGGTGGGCCGGTCGCCCCGCTGCCCTGTCGATCGCATTCTCGAGCGCGGTCGCATGGTTTGCCTCGAACTACCTGGCCGGACAGCGGATCTCGCCGTGGATCGAGGGCATCAATTTCTTCATGCAGCTCGGCTCGTTCTCGCTGGTGGGGCTGCTGATCGCGGGCCTGCGCTCGGCGCACCGTCGCGAGCGCGCCCGCAGCCATGCCGATCCGCTCACCGGTCTGCTCAATGGCCGCGGCATCTTCGATGAAGCCCCGCGCAGCCTGGCGCTCGCCCACCGCCATCGCTTGCCGATGACCGTCGCGTTCCTCGACCTCGACAACTTCAAGCGCGTCAATGACACGCTCGGCCATGCGGCGGGCGACGAGGTGCTGCGCACGGCCGCCCTCACGCTGAGAGAGGAGCTGAGAGGTGGCGACTTTGCGGCTCGACTCGGCGGGGACGAATTCCTGCTGCTGCTGCCTCAGACCGACGAGGTGGGGGCGCGACGGGTGCTCGAGCGCGTGCATGGCCGCCTGCAGGAGCAGCTCCGCTCGACGTGTCCGGTCGCGGGGGCGAGCATGGGAGCCGTCGTGTATCTGCGCCCTCCCGATGACCTCGAGGCGGTGGTCAAGCGCGCCGACGCCGTGATGTACTCGGTCAAGACCTCGGGTCGCGGACGGGTGATCATCGAGGTCGAGGCGGAGGCGGAGGCGGAGGCCAAGGTGGAGCTCGAGGGGGCGACTGAAGCCGAGATCGACGTCGATGAGGCATCGTCCGCCGAGGCGACGTCGCTCACGAAGGGCGCGCTGACGTGAGAGTGGCGGTGGTCGGCGCAGGGCCGGCGGGCGCCTCCGCTGGCCACCACCTCGCGCGTGCGGGGCACGCGGTCACGCTGATCGACCAGTGTGCATCTCCCCGTCCGAAGACCTGCGGCGACTGGCTCACGCTCGCATCACTCGACGAGCTCGAGACCATGGGCCTGCCGTGGTCGCGCCTGCAGCAGCAGGCCCGCGAGCGCGCGGAGATCCGCGGCAGCATCGTGGGGGCGCCCAACGGCCAGACGAGCCACATTGCCCACGGACGCGAGGCTCCGGGCGCCTGCGTCCCTCGCGAGGTGCTCGATGCGCTGCTCGTGCGCAGCGCCGTCGCATCCGGGTGCCGGATCGAGCGCGCGCGCGTGCACGACCCGGGGGCGCTCGTGGGCGACCACGAGCTGGTGGTCGATGCGCGGGGCGTATACGCGGGGCAGGCCAACACGCTGGCGCTGCGGGGCTACTGGACCGTGCCGACCAAGCGCGTCGATGCGATCACGCGGAGCACGGTGCAGCTGTTCTTCCTCGACGGCCTTCGCAGCGGCTACGCGTGGATCTTCCCGGTGGATGTCACGCGCGAGCACGTGAGGATCAACGTGGGCGTGGCGCTCTCGCGCGAGGAGCACGACGCTCGCGGGGTGAGCATCCGCGACGACTTCGCGCGCTTCGTGGACAGCAACCCGGTCGCGAAGCGCTTCGCCGCGGTCGCGGTGGCGCGCGGGCGCACGCGCGGGCATCACCTGGCGCTGGCCTCCGGGCGGGTGGCGGTGGCCGGCGGCGGCGTGCTGCGGGTGGGCGATGCGGCCAACCTCACCGATCCGGTGTCCGGCCAGGGCATCGCCAACGCGCTGTCGAGCGGCAGGCTCGCCGCGCAGGCGATCGATGGGGCGCGCGATCCCACGCAGGCCCAGCAGCGCTGGCAACGAAGCTATGAGACGCAGCTCTTGCCGGAGCTGATGGCGGCCGTGCGCCTGCAGCGGCTGCTGCAGGGCACGCGGCGCAGGAACCTCGCGATGTGGGTGCTGCGGCGCAGTCACCCGCTGGCCGAGCGCTTCCACGGCGGTCTCGAGGGCGTGGGCTCCTACCGCGATCTGCTGCCGGTGCGGCTGCCCGAGATCGATGTGGGCCACTGGCGGTGGTGAGTCACTCGCCGCCGCACGGGATCGGAGCGATGCGCTCGGCGTGCGACAGCAGGGCCGCCTTGGTGCGGTGCCACGCTACGGTACGGTGCGCATCGGCGCGATAGCACAGCAGGATCCGATCGGGGATCTGAGGCAGCGCCGGGTGCAGCACCACGAGCTCGCCTTCGTGGCCGTAGTTGGCCACGCGGCGCGGCAGGATCCCCACGCCCACGCCCGCGAGCACCAGACTCTTGGTCAGCTCGAGATCGCCGGTGGTCAGCAGGCGTGAGGGCAGCAGATCGAGGCCGGTGAGCGCGTCGACGATCTGGCGGCACTGATCGACTCGTCCCGCATAGACCAGCGGCCCCGCGCGCAGGCGCTCGTCGATCTCCTCGCGCGTCCCTGGTCGCCCCAGCCCGTCGCGGCGCCCCACGATCGCGACGGCATCGCGAAATGCATCGACCATCACCAGCTCGTCGTGCGGGAGCGGATTGACCGCGAGGCCAAAGTGCACCTCGCGCGCGAGCACGGCCGCGCGCACGTCGGCCGAGGTCCCGTTCCATACCTCGAGCTGGATGTTCGCGCTCTCGGTGAGGAATCCACGCATGAACGCGGGCAAGAAGTATGCACCGAGCGACTCGTGCGAGCCGATCACGAAGCGGCCCACGTCCTCGCACTCCAGCCCGCGAATGCGCTGCTCGGTCTCGTCGATCATCGCCAGGATCTCGCCGGCTGCGGTGGCCAGCGCACGACCGGTGGGCGTGACGGTGACCCCGCGAGAGTTGCGAAGCAGCAGCTTGCTCTCGAGCTGCTCCTCGAGCTTCTTCACCGCGGCAGTGAGGGTGGGCTGCGCGACCCCCAGTCTCTTTGCGGCCGCGGTCAGGTTGCCGACATCCGCAATCGCCCGAAAGTAGCGGAGGTGAACCAGATCCATCGCAGGGCATGATGCACCAACGTCGACGACCGGCGCGGTCCCGAACCGCGCCGGCCGTCGCTCGTCATGCTCCCTACTGCTGCTGCGGCACGTTGCTCGGGCAGAAGTCTTGCTGCGGATCGATCGGGAACGGCGCCGTGTCGTCATCGATCGTCTTGACAAAGGCGATCAGGTCTGCGAGCTGCTGTGCGGTCGGTGCGAACACTTGGTTGCCGCCCCGCAGGTGGGTGGTGAAGTCGCCGTTCGGATCGAGCAGGTCCTCGAGCGTCTCGGCCGCGCCGTTGTGCAGGAAGGGCGCGCCACGCCCCACGCCGAGGAGCGAGGGGACGTTGAACCCGTCCACGCCCTGGGCCGCCGCACCGTTCTGTCGCACCTCGACGGCGCCGCGCCCGTCGGGGCCCACGGCGTCGAACGTACCCACGATGCGGGACACGCAGACGTGTCGCGCGGGCGCGCCGTTGGTGTCGTTGGACAGGACGGTCAGGACCGCGGGATCGGTGCTCGTCACCTGATCGGCGCGCACCTGGCCGAGCGTGGCAATGCCGGCCGCCTGCATCGTCAGCGTGCGCTCGTCGAGGTCGGAGCCGTCGTCGAGGTTGAACGCTGGGGTGTACGTGCGCCGCGAGATCGTCCACAGCGATCCGCTGTGGCAGGCGTCGCAGCCGCCGGCCTCGAACACGGCGCGCCCGGCCGTGGCGTCGCCGGCCAGCCGCGTCGCGCCGCGAGGCGAGCGCAGCGAGGCGATGTAGGTCTCGATCGCGTCCCAGTCGTCGGGCGTTGCGCCAGTGAGCGCGGCGCCGCGCGCCGAGCCGCGGTTGAAGGCATTGACCGGGTTGGGCACGCCGCCCGCACCCACGATGTTGATCTGCACCGCGGTGTTCGCCGTACCGTTGGCGTTGAGCGCGGTGTCGGTCACGATGGCTCCCGTACCGCCCGCCACGCCGCGCGTGTTGAGCTCGAAGTCGTGGATCTCGTCGAAGATCGCGGTCCAGTTCAAGATCCGCTGCTGGGTGCCGCCCTCGTTGAACGTGGCCGAGGTGTCCACCGTCTGGCGCGGGCCGGCGGGGAACGACCACGTCACGTTGTCGGTGGTCCCGAACGGATGGCAGCCCACGCAGCTGCACCAGCCGTTGGTCGACCAGCGCCCCAGCCCCGTGTTGAAGAACCGCTGCCCCAGCAGCGCCTCGATGTCGGCCGCGGTCGCCGGCGAGGTGGCGGACGGGATGTCCGCCGCCACCGTGCTCTGCTGAGCGAGGTCGATGTGCGAGATGCTGCGCGCAACCTCGTTGGCGGTGAACATGTTGGTGCCCGCGATTGCGACACCGGTGGGCGAGCGGCTCGCGCCGAGGAAGCTCGCGCCCGAGGGCGAGCCCGCCGCGGGCGGGCTGACCGAGAAGTCCACGCGCAGCACGCTGTCGGACACCAGCGATGCGATGTAGCCGAACTCGCTGTTGGCCGCGAACGCGAGGTCGATCGGCACGGGCACGAAGCGCTTGGGGGCGCCGAGGCCATCGACGAGCCCGTTGAGGTCGATCGGCTGCTCCTCGGGGGTCAGGGTGTCGAGCGCCACACGGTGCACCAGGCCCTGCAGGTTCTGGTGGAAGTCGGTGCCGTTGTTGAACGAGGCCGGAGACGCGCCCACGCTCGTCACGTAGAGCGTGTCCTGGTTGACCACGCACGAGTACAGCTGGTTGGGATAGGCCCCGGTGGCCTCGAACCCCGCGGTGCTCGAGCTCGCCATCGCGGGCAGGCGCACCTCGTCGACCGATCCGTCGGCGGGGGCGATGGTGAACACCCGACCCTCCCGCGCATCGTCGGTGGCCTCGCGGGCGCCCGCCGCTGGCACGCCGTAGAAGTCGGTCACGAACACGGTCTCGTCGTCCTCGTCGAGGTCGAGATCGTTGGTGATGCACGCCGCATAGGGCGAGCCGCCGGTCTCGATCTCGCTGGCGATCGCCATCGAGTCGGTGTCGACCGCGACGACGTAGCCCTCGCCCCACAGCGGCACCCACAGGTGCCCGCCCGTCGACGAGAGCGCCGCGCGACCGGGCTCCGCGCCCACGTCGACGGTGGCATCGACGGTTGGGTTGCTGCCCACGTCGGCCACGCGAACCACCGTGCCGTCGCGTCGCAGCACCACGTAGATCTCCTCGCCGGTCGGCGAGAACGCCACCGACTCGGGCTCGCCCCCGAGCATCACCCGTGCTTCCTCTTCCAAGCCCGGCAGCGAGAAGATCGTCAGCTCGCCGCTGCCCGAGCTCACCACCGCCATGCGCGTCTCGTCGGGCGAGACCGTGATCGGTCCGCCCTTGGTGGGCCCCGGGAATGCGACGGGCTCCTCTCCGCCGGTAGTCTCCGTGGGGTCCGTCGGGTCCTCGGTCGTGCTTCCCGTGGTCGCCTGCGTGGTCGAGTCCACCCCTGTGTCATCCGGTGCGGCGGTCGAGCCACCGGTGGAGGCCTCGGTATCCGTGCCGGACTCGTTCGGGGGCGGGTCAGCGGGCTGACAGCCGGGCAAGAGGGTGGATAGGACCAAGAGCGAGAAGGTCGGGTCGATCCAGCGACGCATTGGGTGGAGTGTTCGGGATGTTGGCTCGCCAACCACTAGAACAGGTCCATCGCTGCCATCGACGAGACGAATACCGGCGCCATGAGCCCCGGGGCGCCCGCTGAGGAGCTTCGAGCGCCGGGGCCGAGGTCTCGCCGTATCATCCTCGCTACGGAGTCGAACGATATGAGACCGATCTCGCGCGTCCGGCCGCTGGGCCAGTTACTCCTGGCCGCGGGCCTCCTCGGGTGCGGCGACCCGGGCGCAGACGACGGGGGCGAGCTCGAGCCCTTGCCGCCATTCCCCGACGATGCCCCCGCGGCCGGCAACCCCGAGGGCGCATGTGCGGTGCCGGCCGAGGCTCGGCTCGAGGACACCTCGAGCCCCGATCATGTGATCGGCGACGGCACCCCCGCGAGCTGTACCTCCGACGCCGTGGTCGAGGCGGTGGCCGCCGGCGGGATCATCACCTTCGCGTGCGGACCCGAGCCGATCACGATCACCCTCGATCGCACCGCCAAGATCTTCAACGACACCGGGCCCGAGATCGTGATCGACGGCGGAGGCCTGGTCACGCTCAGCGGCGGCGGGCAGCGGCGCGTGCTCTACATGAACACCTGCGACGAGGCGCAGGTGTGGACCACCTCGCACTGCGACGACCAGGATCACCCGCGGCTCACGGTGCAGAACCTGACCATCATCGACGGCAACGCGGCGGGTGAAGACCCCGATGGTGGAGGGGCGATCTTCGTGCGCGGTGGCCGATTCAAGGTGATCAACTCGCGGTTCTTTCGCAATCGCTGCGAGGAGACGGGCCCCGACGTGGGCGGGGCCGCGATCCGCACGCTCAGCCAGTTCCAGGGGCAGCCGGTGTACGTGGTGAGCAGCACCTTCGGCGGCTCGCCCGAGCTCGCCAACTCGTGCTCCAACGGCGGCGGCCTGAGCAGCATCGGCGTCTCGTACACCGTGCTCAACAGCCTGTTCAGCCACAACCAAGCGATCGGGAGCGGTGCCAACCCGGCGCAGCCCGGCACGCCCGGAGGGGGCAGCGGCGGTGCGATCTACAACGACGGCAACACCTATACGCTGCGACTGTGCGGCACGCAGATGCTCGAGAACACCGCCAACGAGGGCG
>JBFIJN010000248.1:0-13038 GCA_041600735.1 Nannocystaceae bacterium | reverse complement strand
TTGGCGTCGACCAGCGGCGCGACCGCCCGCATGTCGATGCCCATCGCCAGCGTCACGTCTTCGAAGTAACCGGGCGCCTCGGCGCCGCGGCCCCGCAGCAAGCGGTTGTGATCGACCGAGTTGCCCATGCGATCGTCGGGGTGCCAGTCGCTCACGAACACGTCGAGCCAGCCGTCGAGGTCGTAGTCGCCCACGCCAAAGCCCTGACCCACGTGGAGCTCGCCCGTGTCCACCGCGAGGCCGCGCGCCTCGCCCTCCTCGGTGAACCACCCGTGGCCGTCGTTGATGTGGAGCGTGTTGCGAGCGGCCCCGAGCGCGGTGCGCAGCAGATCGAGATCGCCGTCGCCGTCGACATCGGCCCACGCCACGCCCCCCGTGTGCTGGGTGTCGAGCAGGCCCGCGCTCGCGGTGACGTCTTCGAACGATCCGTCGCCACGGTTGCGCATGAGGCGATCGGGCCCGTCGATCGTGGTGAGGTAGAGATCGGGCCATCCGTCGGCGTCGAAGTCCGCGGCCGCGGCGGCCCCCAAGAAGCGCTCGGGAATGCAGAAGCCCCCGAGCTCATGGTCGCCGCCAAAATCGTCGAGCACGCAGAACGGGGTGATGTGGTAGTCGCCGGGATCGAGGTCGAGACCCGCGGCCTGGGTGACGCGCGTGAAGCCGGGCGGCGGATCCAGCGGGGGGCCGCCGAGATCGAGGGGCGGCTCGCCGGTCCCCTCGGCTTCGTCGCGGCCCGGGTCGACGGAGCTCGTCGTGCTCGCGGGGCTCCCCGTGGCCTCGCTGCTCGTCGGGCTCGGTCCCGCGTCGGCCTCCGAGGTGGAGGCTTCCGCGGGCGATGGATCGAGCGGCTCGATGGGATCGGTGCAGGCCCACACCGTGGTGGTGCAGGCCAGCGCCAGCCATCGAGCGCGCGGGGCCGCGGGCATGGAAGCCACGGCCTAGTAGGTGCGCGTGTCGGCGAGCAGGCCCGCGCAGCCGTTGGCTCCGGAGGGGGCGTTCAGGCCGACGCCGTCGGCCCGGATGCCGCCCGTTCCGCCGACGCCGGGCGTGCCCGCGCTGCCGCCGTTGAAGCTCACGTTGGTCACGGCGACCGCCGAGCCACCTGCGGTGACGATGCCGATCGACGAGCCGGCGCAGCCGCCGTTGCCGCCGCCGCCACCACCACCGCCGCCGCCGGGAGCTCCCGCCGCGCCGTTGCCCGGCTCACCGCCGTTGTCCGTGCCAACGGCTCCGTTGCCCGCCGAGCCGGGGATGCCGCCGTTGCCGCCGTTGCCGCCGTTGCCGCCGTTGCCGCCGGTGCCGAGGAACAGATCGGTGTTGGTGACCCGGATGCTCGAGTTCACGACCACGATGGCGAACGTGCCACCGCCGGGCATCCCGGTGCCGCCGGCTCCGCCGCCGCAGCCGCCGGCTCCGCCGCCTCCCCCACCGCCGCCGATGCCCTCACCGCTGTCGAACGCGCAGAAGAAGCCCGGGTCGTCGTCGAAGCCGCCGGCTCCGCCACCGCCACCACCGCTGCCGTGGTTGCCGCGCGTCGCCGCCATGCCGGTTGGCGGAACCCACAGACCGTCGCCGCCGAACTCGCCATCGCGGTCCATCGACGAGAGGCCTCCGAGTCCGTTCACGCCCACGCTGCCCGCGATCCCGGGCGCGCCGTTGGTGCCCTCGTCGCCGCAGTCGGAGGCGCACTGGCTGGTGCCCGGCGCTCCGCCGGCGCCCAAGGTGGTGGGGTCGCCACCGGCCGCGCCGCTGGTGCCTCCGGTCGAGGGGCAGCTCGTGCCGTTGCCCCCGTTGCCCCCCGTGGCGCCGCAGCCCGAGGCGCCGCCCGGGCCGGCGTTGCCGTTGGACAGACCGTTGGCTCCGCTGCCGCCGTCCTCGCCCGCGAGGCCGTTGGCGCCCGGGGCTCCGAGGCCCGCGTTGCCGGCCTCGACGATGCAGTAGTCGAGGGTCAACAGCCCTTCGGGCGTGTCACGCACCCAGACTCCGTAGGTCGACAGGCTGTCCTGGGCGAAGCTGAGGCCGCGAATCACGAAGCCATCGACCTCGACCTCCTCGTTGAGGTTGGTGGCGATCAGCGTGCGAAACTCGGTGCCTTCGATCACGGTCTCGTTGAGGAAGACGTCGCGCTCCCAGGTTTGGTCGTCGTAGCCGCCGAACAGGCTGACGCCAGAGTCGAGGCTGACCGTGCCGCTGTACGTGCCCTCGGCCACGAGCACCGAGCGACCCGGTGAGAACGAGCCCGCGATCTCGATGCCGCGGGCGATCGTGGCCACCGGATCATCCGTCGACAGGCCGCTGTTGAGATCGCTGCCGACCGCCGCATTGACGAACACCGAGCAGCCCGCGAGACCATCGATGCCGTCGCCGTTCTCGTCGAGGCCGTTGACGTCGGGGTCGTCGGTCTCGAGGCAGGCTTCGTTGACCTCGCCCGTGCTCGAGCTCCCGCTGGTGTCCGGATCGCCGGTGGTGTCGGCGACTCCCGAGGACCCAGAGGCCGAGGTCGCGTCGGCGATCGTGTCCCCCACGTCGTCTTCGGTATCGCCCGTGGTGCCGCCGGGGCGCCCGGTGGTGCTGTCGTTTCCGAAGGTCATCGAGCCTCCTGCCCCGCCGTCATCGGGGGTACAGGCGGCAAACGGAAGGAGCGGCAAAGCCAAGGCAACCACAGTGAGAAAATTACGTGACCGCATCGTAGCTTCTTGCAATACGCCAGCGCCGTCGCTGGCACAAGCCCAACGATCATCCTCCCTGGTGAAAAACGGCCGCGCTGGCGCGCGAAGCCCGAAGAATCAGCCCTCGCCCACCTCGACGCCGCGCCAGAACGCCACGTGATCCTTGATCTCCTCGGCCGCCTGTTTGGGCGTCGGGTAGAACCAGGCCGCGTCGGCGTTGCGCTGCCCGTCGACCACTACGTGGTAGTAGCTGGCGGTGCCCTTCCAAGGGCAAACCGTGTGGGTCTCGCTGGGCTCGAGGTGCTCGCGCACGAGGTCCTCGGGGGGGAAGTAGTGGTTGCCCTCGACCACGCGCGTTCGCTCGCTGCGGGCGATGACCTTGCCCTTGTAGATCGCCTGGATCATGGTGCCTCGTGGGGTCTGCCCGGCGGCTGGGCAGTGGCTTGGGGGTGGTCGGGGGAGCTCCCCCCGGCGCGGCTAAGATACACTGCGCGCCATGCCGCCGGCCATCACTCGGGGCGCACGGGCGGCGATCGCCTTGGCCCTCCTGCTGGTGGCCTGCTTGTGGTCGCGACCCACGCTGGCCGGCGACCCCGACCAGCGCTGGCGGACCATCGAGACCGAGCACTTCTACGTGCACTATCTCGTCGGCGAGGAAGACGCCGCCGAGCGCGTGGCCGCGACGGCCGAGCGCGCCTACGACCGGCTCACGGTCGCGTGGGGCCACGAGATCTTCCTCAAGACGCACATCTCGCTCTACGACAACCAGGACACCGCCAACGGGCGCGCCACGGCGGTGCCGTTCCCGCAGATCGTCGCCTACACCACGGCCCCCGAGACGCTGTCGGTGCTCGAGTCCTACGACGACTGGATCGACATCCTCATCACCCACGAGCTGGTCCACGTGGTGCACCTCGACACCGTGCACGGAATCTCGCGGCTCGTGAACGCCGTGTTCGGGTTTGGCGTGCTGGGCAAGGTGACCGCGCCCAACATCCTTCAGCCGCGCTGGATCGTCGAGGGCGTCGCCACGATGAACGAGTCGGACTACTCGTCGTTCGGGCGCCGCCGCTCCGCGCAGTTCGACGCGTTCATCCGCATGGCGGTGCTCGAGGGCGGCCTGCAGACCCTCGATCAAGTGAGCTCGGGCGCGCGCGTGTGGCCGCACGGCACCTCCGTGTACCTCTACGGCGTGCACTTCATGTACTACATCGAGGCCCGCTATGGCGCCGACAAGCTGCGCGAGCTCAGCCACATCTACGGCGGGCAGCTCGTGCCGTTCGGCATCAATCGGGCGGTGCAAGAGGTGCTCGGCGTCGACTTCCAGCGGCTGTGGAAGGAATTCCAAGACGACACCACGCGCCGGTTCACGGCCCAGGCTCGTCGCATTCGTAGCCGCGGGCTGCGGCAGGGGCGGAGGCTGACGTTCTCGGGCGAAAGCACGCGCTACCCGTTCTGGTCGCCCGATGACGAGCACGTCTACTTCTTCAAGTCCGATGGGCACCGCGAAGAGGGGATCAAGCGGATCTCCGCCCACGGGGGCCGCGTTCGCGAGGGCCGCGGCATCGGTCGCCAGGGCGCCGACGTCGACGTCGAGCACGTGCTCGATGTCGAGGACAGCGCCTCGGCGGGGTTCGTGGGCGCCACCCAAGACATGGTGTTCGACTGGACCAACAACTACGACTTTCGCTACCGCTGGAGTGACCTGTATCGCTGGAACGGGGGCGACCCCGAGGAGGCGGAGCAGCTCACGTTTGGCCTGCGTGCCTCCGAGCCCCACGTCTCGCCCGACGGGCGGACCGTGGCGTTTCGGCGCAACGACGTCGCCCAGTCACGGCTCGGTCTGCTCGAGCTCGCCACGGGCGACGTGACCGAGGTGCCGCCGATGGGCCGCATCTCTCAGGTGTACACGCCGCGCTGGTCGCCCGACTCCACCAAGATCGCGTTCGCGGGCTGGCGCGAGGGCGGCTATCGCGACATCTACGTGTACGAGGTGAAGACCGGCGCGGTCGAGCGCATCACCGCGGATCGGCACGTCGACAACTCGCCGGCCTGGAGCCCCGACGGGCGCTACCTGTTGTTCTCGAGCGATCGCGACGACGTGTTCAACCTCTACGCCTGGGACACCGAGGAGCGCAGCCTGCACCAGGTCTCCAACGTGCTCGGCGGGGCGTTCGAGCCGCGGGTGAGCCACGACGGCACGCGCGTGGCCTACGTTGGCTACGGCAAGACCGGCTACGACCTGTGGGTGATGGAGCTCGACCCCTCGCGCTGGCTGACGCCGATGCCCACCGTCTCCGATCTTCCCGAGACCGAGGACAACAAGCCGCCGCTCGAGCCCGGCCAGGTGCGCCCCGAGACGCTTCGCAGCCGCCGCTATCAGCCGTGGCGCACGATGTACCCGCGCTCGGTGTTTCCGACCGCGCTCAACGTGGCCACCTCGCAGTTCGGCACCGCGCTCGGAGCCTCCACCGGGGTCGCCGACATCTTGGGCTTCCATGCGGCCTCGGCCAACGTGCTCTACCTGTTCGAGCAGCGGGTCGTGACCGGAGCGGCCGCCTACTCGTACGGTCGCCTCCTGCCCGACTTTCGCGTGGAGGTGGGGCGCGGCTACTCGGAGCGCCGCGGCTTCAACCGCTACGACTACGGGCGCGGGCCCGACGATCCCGATCGGTACCTGCAGACCGGCTACCGCGAGCGCAACACCTACGCCGAGGCCGGCGTGGGCGTGCCCGTGCTCCGCGTGGCGCGACACAACGCCGACGTCGGGGTGGCGTATCGGTTCACGCGACTGGTCAACCTCGACGAGGACGAGGCGCCCATCGATCCTGGCGCTCCGACCACGCAGCCCCCCGAGGTGGGGGACGTGGCCCAGGTGACGATGCGCGCGAGCTACTCGAGCCTCAGCGACGGCTCCGGCCGCTTCACGCTCGGCAGCGAGCGCGGGCGCTCGGCCGCGGTCGCGTTCTCGGTGCTCGACCAGCGGCTCGGCGGCGACTATGGCGACCTCCAGGTGTCGGCGAGCTACCGCGAGGTGATCCCGATGCCGTGGCGCGGGCACCAATCGCTCGAGCTCTCGCTGCGCGGCGGCACCTCGGCGGGGGGGCTGCGGCGCCGCGGGGCGTTCTGCGTGGGCGACTACGGCAGCGGTCCGGGGGTGCTCGGGGGCGCCGACGTCGTGCTCGCCACGCTCAATCGAGCGGGCTTCGGCACCAACGGCTGCGCGTTGATGCGGGGCTACGGCCCGGCAGCGGCCAACGGCCGCAACTTCACGATCGGCACCGCCTCCTATCGCATTCCGCTCGTCGACGTGGACCGAGGGCTCGGCACGGCGCCGTTCTTCTTCCAGCGGGTGGCGCTCGTTCCGTTCCTCGACTGGGGGAGCGCGTGGACCGACGCGATCCGGGTTCGCGATGCGCTGCTCGGTGCCGGCGCCACGCTCGCCTTCAGCTTCCGCCTCGGCTACGTCGAGTCGACCTCGCTGCTGTTCCAGTACGCCCACGGGTTCGCGCGCGAGACCGGGCTCGATACGTTCAGCGTGGTGGTGGGCAGCGCGTTCTGAGCCTCGTTGGCTCTGTAAGGCGGGTGCGGGGCTGGCGTTGAGCCAACGCACGACCCATGACGCGCTTGCAGACCTCAGAAGACGAAGCCCACATCGGCCGTGACGCGCGTGTAGGCGCCCTCGCGCACGCTGGTGCAGTACTTGGGCCGAGTGCAGACGATGTCCGACTGGTCGACGACCCGCCCCCAGCGCAGCCCGCCCGAGGCGCCCAGGGTGAGCCCACTGCGGTGGGTCCAGCGAAACCCGAGCCCCACGCCAGGGACGAGCGCGGTGGTCGAGAGCCGCGGCCGTCGCACCAAGAACTGGTGGGCGACCGCCAGCGAGGCCTCGACGAACACCCCGTGGAAGGTGCGGCCCAGCCACACCTGACCGGCCAGCGTCTCGCTCACCCCCTGCAGGTGCCAGTAGCCGCGCGGCTGGTAGCCGTACTCGACGCCCGCGCTGGCCGAGATGCGCCGGTGCAGCGCGCGCTGGTAGCTGAGCGAGGTGGCCCAGTCGGGGACCTTGAGGTGGGTGCCGAGCACGATGGCGTTGCGACGCTGCTCGGGGCCGTGCTTGGCCCGCTCGGTGACGGTGGGCTCGGTGACGGTGGGCTCGGCCGCCGCGGCGGGGCGGCTCGCGCCGATGAGCGCGAGGATGAGCAGCCCGGTCGTCGATCCGCACCTCATCATCGTGGGCTCCCAACGCGACGACCGCGGCGTAGCTTTCACGCGCGTCGCGTCTCGAGGCTCGCGGGTGTTCTATCGATCGCGTCATCGATCGCCATGGTCGCTTGCTCGCCGCTACCCGAGGTGGAGTACGAGACCGATCGCCTTCAGATCGCGCCGGAGTTCGACGCACCGATCTGCGAGGGCACGCTCGTTCGCCTCGACGATCACATCCGAGAAGTCGAGCTCGGGCTCGGTCAGATCGGCCACTCGGAGCCGTATCGGCTGTACTGGATGCGCGACGGCCTCGATGAGATCTGCGGCCCGGGCAAGGGCGGCTGCTTCTTCCCGGCCACGCGCATGATGTTCGCGCGCGGCGGCAGCATCACCCACGAGATGACCCACGCCGCGCTCGACTCGGAGGGCGAGAGCTACTTCCTCGAGGAGGGCATGGCCGAGCTGCTCTCGGGCGTGGGCGTGTACTACGACTTCGATGTGGACGACATGGGCCCCGCAGGGCAGCTTCGCTTGTCGCGCTCGACGTATCGCGCGGGCGGCTTCGACTACGGGGCCGCGGCCCACTTCATGCGCTACCTCTACGATCTGCGCGGGCTGGGGGGCGTGCGGCGCCTCGCCTCCGAGGTCGAGGCCGGGGCCACGCCCGCGCGCCTCGAGGACACGCTCGAGCAGGTGATGGGCAAGAGCATCGAGGACATCGAGAGCGACTACCGCCGCCTGGCCCCGCGCGCCTACGAGGGCCTGAGCTACGCGCACACCAAGGAGCTACGCTGGGCGGAGATCGAAGAGGACGAGGCGCTCCCCGGCCCCGAGGCGCTCTCGCTCGCGGTCGACGTGCGCCTCGACTGCGCCTCCCCCGAGACCATGGGCCCGCTCATCGACGAGCGCGAGGGCATGTACCAGGTACGGCGCGTGATCATCCCCGAGAACGCGGGCGCGGTGCTGCGCGTGGAGGGTGACCCGGGCACCTGGGTGAACGTCTTCAACCCCTACGCGATCGCGCGGTGGGGCGTGATGACCGACTGGATGCGACCCGATCCTTCGATCGATGGCGGCGGCCTGCGGCTCGAGCCCGGCGACGTGATCGCCATGGATCTCCTGCCCGGCGTGCGGACGGTGATGCTGGCCACGGAAGGCACCGAGGCGCGGCGGGTCTCGCTGCACATGGAGCTCACCGCGCTGCCGCCCGCGCTGAACCCCAAGCGGACGCGCTGAGGGCTGGCTTTACAGCAGGCCCGCCCGGCAGCGACGATCGCCGTGATGGAGCTGCGGCGCTTCTACTTCGCTCACCGTGAGCTGTTCGTGATCCCGGTCGAGCACCTGGGGGAAGCGGGGGTGAGCGAGGCCATGGCGGCGGCCATTCGCCGCGACCGAGGGCTCGACGACGCGTGGATCGAGCTGCTCAATCGCGCGTACGCGAGCTACTGGGCGCGCGCCACCTCGCTCTACGAGCGCGCCCCCGAGTCGTGGTTCCCGCCGCGGCTACAGAACCTGTGCATCGTGGTCGACCCTGGCGCCGTGCGGCCGTACTTTCAGCCGTTCCACCGCAGCTCGTGGGTGCTCTACGCCTCCGATTTCGATCCGAGCGTTTCGAACCTCGAGTATGCGACGTACCAGCTGTTCCACGCCGAGCGGCTCGCGACCGCCCGCGACATGGCGATGGCCGTGATCTGCGGGATGAGCTACTGGCTCGAGCGCGACGAGGCCGAGATCGAGGCCTTCTGCGCGGCGTGCCGTCGCAGCCCGCGGCCCGACGCGGCGGCGCTCGACCGCTTGGCCGCTGCGATGCCGTGGGTGCTAGAGCTGTGGCACGACCCGCTGCGACGCCCCCCACCCGAGCGGCTCGGGTCGCTGCGGCGCGTGCGAGAGGCGGGGCTGTGGGTGGAGCCCGAGGCCCAGGCCCGGCTCGGGGCGCTGGTACCAGCGCTGCGGGCCGATGCAGCCGCGGTGCTGGAGCGCTACCTGACCGAAGCCGCGCGCGCGCCCGCCACGGACCCCGCGCTGGCGCTCGCGAGCAGCCCCGCGGCGTTCGTGTGCGAGTGGCTGCGAGAGGCTCGGCCCGCGCTGCTGGTGACCGACGAGCACGAGGACGTGCTGTGGGATCCGGCGGCGCCGGCCGAGGTGGATCGACTGATGACCGCGCTCGCGGGCATCGGCGGGCGCGTGGCGCAGAGCCTGCGCGAGGACCTCGCGGTGGTCGGCGAGCGCTCGCGCAGCTTCCTCGACGCGCTGCGACGCCCCGAGTTCCTCCCGCGCCCCGGTGGCGAGGTGGAGCAGGAGGGTGGGGTCTACGTGCACGCCACCCGCCCGCTTATGGTGTACAGCCTGGCCCAGCCCGGGCTCGATCCGCGCCGCGAGCCGGCGCCGCCGTACCACCGGTTGCTCGTTGGCGCACGCACGATCCATGAGTGGGGGCACCTGGCCGAGGAAGCGGGCTGGGTGGGGCTGCCCGAGGCGCGACGGGCCGAGCACCAAGCCGCTCAACGACAGGTCGCAGCCGCGGTCGAGGGCCTGCTCGCCGACGCGCCGGCGGCGTTCGTGAAGGCGGCGAGCGAGGAGGCGGAGGCCGCGAGCCGCGAGCCGGGCCCGCTGGTGTGCGAGCTGGTGCTCGCGCGCATGTCCGACTTCTGCAGCAATCTGCTGGCGCGGCGCTTCCTGCCGCGCGAGGAGCTCGAGGCCTACGTGCGGGCCAACGTGCACTCCCACATCGGCGAGGAATCGCGGCCGCTGCACCTGCTGGCCCGCCATGCCTACGAGTATCAGTACCTCGCGCTCGGGTGCATCGAGGATCCGCTGCGCTACTTCCTGCGCAGCACGTGGTTCTCCGACTACTTCGTCGACACCGGGCTCGTGCCGCGGCCGCGGCTCGAGGCGCTGCTCGGCGCGGTCGCGGGCCTGTGTGGCTGCTACGAGGTCGACGCGTCGGCGTTCGTGGACTCGGCTTCCTCGAGCGCTCGCGCGGCGGCGTCGGCCAGCGCGTGAACGACCTCCGGCTCTGCGCCGAGCGCTCCGGGTCGCAGCTCGAGCCGCAGCTCGGGATGCGCCGCCGCCTGCTCGGCCACCAGGCGGGGCACGTCCTGCTTGATGTGCCGCCCTCCCGGCGAGAGGAACGCGGCGAGCACCAGGATCCTGCGGTGCCCCTGCGCCGCCAGCTGCTCCACGGCCTCGGCGAGGCTGGGGGCCAAGAACCCGAGGTACGCCACCACCACCGCGCGCTGGGGCTCGCGCGCCCGCAGCTGCCGAGCCAGCGCATCGATCGGCTGGCACCAGTCGGGATCGGGGCTGCCGTGGGCGATGAGCACGACGGCCGTGGTTGCGGCCGTGTTCGTGGCGGGAGCGGGGACCGTCACCGGGCCCCTTGCGCTCGCGGCGGGGCCGTCGGCTCGCCGGGCATGGTGATCCCCAGTGCGACGAGCCGCTGCTGGGTCTCGGCGCCGAGCACTGCGCTCGGCTCGATCGCGAACGACGACAGCTCTCGCCGCAGCGAGTAGCGCTTGCGCAGGCGCTCGAACGCGGCGCCACGCTCGGGCTCGGGTCGGGCGACGGTCGCTCGCAGGGCAGCATCGTCTTGCATGAGCGGGAGCGCGGCCGCCACCCACGGGCGCCAGTCGTGCGACGCGTTGCGGTCTTCACAGCGCAGCACCCGCGAGCCCGGCATGCCGAGCACCGAGCGACCGTCGAAGTCGGGCGTGCGTCCGATCCAGGCGCACAGCGCCTCGTGCACCATCCGCGTGGCTGCGACCTTGCCTTCGAGCGAGTAGCCGGCCACATGGGGGGTGCCCAGCAGGACCCCGCCCGCGGAGCGAAGCAGCGCGGGCCGCGGGTTGGGCTCGCCCTCCCACACGTCGAGCACCGCCGCGCCCGAGCCATGGGCGATCCAGTGCTCGAGCGCGGCATCGTCCACCACGCCCCCGCGGCTGGTGTTGATCACGAGCTGCCCATAACGCAAGCGCGACATGCTCGCTTGGTCGAGCATGTGCCACGTGGGGTGCGGCCCCTCGCGCACGAGCGGCACGTGCACGGTGATCACGAACGACGAGTCGAGCAGCTCGCGCAGCGAGCCCAGCCGCTCGTAGCGGCCCATGTTCGCGAGCGCGGGGTCGGGGTCCTCGATCGGCAGCCCGGCCGCACGACGCTCGGCCAGCGGCGGGTCGCAGGCGAGCACGTCGTAGCCCAACGCTCGCAGCGCGCGGGCCGTTCGCCGTCCCACGTGCCCAAGGCCCACCACTCCCACCGGTCCCGGGGCGGTGCCCAGGCGCCAGCGCTGGGCGTGGGCCAGCACCGACACGACGTACTCGGCCACCGCTTGCGCGTTGCAGCCGGGCGCGCGCGCCACGGTGATGCCTCGCTGCTCGAGCGCCGCTCGCTCGAGGTGATCTTCGCCCGCCGTGGCCGAGCCCACGAAGCCCACGGGCGTGTCCTCGAGCAGCGCGGCGGTGACCCGGGTGACGGTGCGGACCACGAGCGCATCGGCCCCGCGCAGGGCTGCGCGGTCGATGGCCGTCCCCGGCATCGCACGCACCTCGCCGAGGTGACCGAAAGCCTCGCGGTGCCACGGGATGGCCTCGTCGATGACGATGCGCAGGCCCACGTCGGCAAGACCTTACCTCAAATCGAGCGCAGCGCGGACGACCACTCGACGACCGCTCGGCGACGGGGCAGCGACGGGGCAGCGACGGGGCAGCGACGGGCGGATCAGCGCCCGGTGGTCCGCACCGAGACCGCGAGGATGTCGTCACGGGCCTCGAGCAGCGCCACCAGCTCGGGGCTGGGCTCGCGGGCCACGCTGATGGTGGCGCTCGCCGCCGCGTTGCCGTCGAAGATCACGTTCTGCATCTCCTGCACGTTGAGCTGCTCCTTGCGGAACGCGTCGAGCACGGCGGCGAGGACCCCCACCCGATCGAGGTGCCGGATCACCACGTTGAAGCCCTCGCCGTGCGGGCGCTGGATGTTGACGCAATTGTGCACCAGGCCCAGGCCCACGTAGTCGCGGACGATCCGCACGACCTCGACCGCGATCTCTTCTTCGGCCTGCGCGGTGGAGGCCCCGATGTGCGGGGTGCCGTAGACCGCCGGGCTGTCGATGAGCGGGCTGCGCCACTCGGCCTTCGCATCGGAAGGTTCGCCCTCGTACACGTCGAGGCCCGCGCGGATCCGGCCCGAGGCCACCGCAGCCGCCAGCGCGACGTCATCGACGACTCCCCCGCGCGAGGTGTGGATCAGCGTCGCGCCGTCGCGCATGAGCGCGAGCTCGGCCTCGCCGATGAGGTGGTGGGTGCGGCCCTTGATGTAGGGCACGTGCACGCTCACCACGTCGCTGTCGCGGAGGACCTCGTCGAGGGAGGCGGCGCGGGTCACGTCGTGCGCGGCCGCGTCGGAGTCGTTGAGCACGACGTCGAACGCCCGCACATCCATGCCGAACGCGCGCGCGCGCGCGGCGACCTCGCGGGCGATCGACCCGAAGCCCACCAGTCCCAGGCGGCGGCCGCACAGCCCGCGAGCCTTGCCAAAGCGCTTCTTGTCCCAGCGGCCCGCCCGCAGCTCGGCCACCGCATCGGGGATGTTGCGATCGATGGCGAGGATGAGGCCCATGGTGAGCTCGGCCACCGCCACCGCGTTCTTGCCGGGGCAGTTGGCCACGAACACCCCGTGCTTGCCGGCTGCGCCGAGATCGATGGTGTTGACCCCGGCGCCGGCACGGATCACCAACGAGAGGCCAGGGGCGCGGGCGAACGCCTCGGCGCGCACCTCGGTGGAGCGCACCACCAGGATCCCCGCACCGCTGGCCTCGAGCGCTCCGGGAATCTCGTCGGCGACGAGCTCGGGCCGGTCCTCGATGTGGAGCCCCATGGTCGCCAGCGTGGCCTTGCCGTCGGACGAGAACTTGTCTGCGATGAGCACCCGCATGTCCAACGCTAATACCATGCGGCGTGCGCTCGGCGGATCCCCTGGGATCCACATCGCGAGGGCCCTTGGCGTCTTGCGGCCTTTGACGCTATGCAAGGCTCGATGGCACGCACCACGGAACGCCGGGCGCGGGTCTCCCTCGCACGGGTCGCGGTCCTCGGGCTCGCCTGCGGCGGGTGCGATCCCAGCGCAGGTGGCACGGCGCCCGGCGAGGCGTCGGCCCGAGCCGCGGTCT
>JBFIJN010000247.1:0-13088 GCA_041600735.1 Nannocystaceae bacterium | reverse complement strand
GCCAGGCGCGCACCCGGTGCTCAAGGTCTCGTTCGAGGCCGTGACCTATCGCTTCCTCAGCGAAGAAGAGCGTAGTGCCACGCCCGCCAAGACCACGCGCCGCGAGCCCTCGCGGCGCAAAGGAGCGAGCCAATGAGCGGTTCACGTGCATCGTGGAGCACCCGCGCGTGGGCGCTCACCGTGCTGCTGGGGCTTGGCGCCACCGGGTGTGGCGATGAAGAAGAGCTGCCTGCGGCCGCCGGCCGCGGGGTCCCCGGGGCGCAGAAGAAGGCCGCCGAGAAGGATGCGTCCCGCGCCGCCGCCGGCCCGGGGCGCACGACCCCCGCGGGGGTCGTCCAGGAAGGCCCGGCCCTCGAAGAAGCGCCCAAGCGCCCGTCACCCACGCTCGACGCCACTTCGTTCGTGCGCCGCCGCGATCCCTTTCAGGGGCTGGTGGAGTCCGAGCCCGTGCAGCCCGAGCCCGACCCGATCCGCGCCGAGCGGGCGGTGGTCCTGCGCCAGTACTCGTTCGAGGATCTCAAGCTGGTGGCGATCGCCAACTCGCGGCGCTCCGGGGTGCGACCTCGGGCCCTGTTCGTCGCCGGCGATGGCTTCTCGGGCGCGGTTCGCCAGGGCGAGCACTACTCCAGCGCAGAAGTTTTGCTCGTAGCGGTGAATCGGGATTATGTCGAGATCGAGGTGGTCGACGAAGAGCTCGCCGCGAGCCTCGGCATGCGACGCGGAGAGCGCCGTGCGCTCTACCTGCGCAACGAGTGACCTCGTGCCCGCCCTCCCCCGCATCCCGTACCCGCCCGGAGCCGCATCGATGAGCCACCCTACGCGAACGCCCACTACTTCCTTGGCGGCCCTTCGTGAGGGGGGCCCGCGGCGACCCCGGCCGTCCTTGCTCTCCCTGGCGGCGCCGCTGGCCCTGCTGGTGGTGAGCCAGGCCCCGGTGCAGGCCGAGGCGGCGCCGTGGGATCGAGCCCTGGCCGCGGCACCCGTCGAGGCGGCCCGCGGTGAGCAGCCCAATCGCATCGATGGCCTCACGGTGGAGGAGCTCGACGACGGGACCACCGTGCTGCGCGTGCAAGGCAGCCGCAAGCCCACGTTCAACGTGTACCGGCTGTCGGGTCCCGAGCGCTTGGTGGTCGACATCGCAGGGAGCGAGCCCGGCAAGGTCGTTCCGCACGTCCCGCTCGACACGTGGGCATGCGGCCGCGTGACCGTCGACGGGGTTCAGGAGCGCGACACCAACCTCGTGCGCTTGGTCGTCACGCTCAAGCGCGAGGCAAGCTACATCGTGCTGCCCAAGGGCGGCGAGCTCGTGGTCACGGTGACGCCGCGCGAGATGGCGCCCGAGGCCTACTTCGCGCACAAGAGCGCGGACGAGCGCCGCGCAGAGATCGAGCGCAACGTGCGAGACGTGGAGGCGCTCCAGGCCGAGGCCCGGGTGCTGCACAGCCACGCCCGTGAGCAGGCCGCCGAGGTCGATCGCAAGGTGAGCGAGGCGACCGATACGGCCGAGGCCGCGCGCCAGGCCGAGCGTCGCGCGAAGGAGGCCGAGGTGAGAGCCGCCGCCGCCGAGGCGCAGGCGCGGCAGACCCTGGCCGACGCCAAGAACGGCAAGCTTCGTCTGCGTCGCGCGCTCAAGCAGGCCGAGGAGGCGCGCACGCTGGCCGAGGGCGATCGCAAGCTCGCGCACTCGCAGCGCACGCGGGCCGAAGCCGCGCTGGCGCGCGCACGGACCGAGCTGGAGGCGGAGCGCAAGCAGCTGGCGCACGCGCGCGGCCAGACCGAGTCGGAGCGCAAGCAGCTGGAGCAGGCGCGCGGGCAGACCGAGGCGGAGCGCAAGCAGCTGGCGCAAGCCCGCGGGCAGACCGAGGCGGAGCGCAAGCAGCTGGCCCGGGAGCGCGGGCGAGTCCAGCAGACCGAGGCCGCGGCGAAGGCCGAGCTGGCCCGGGCCCAGCACAAGTCCACCCAAGCCGGGGTCGAGGCCGCCAAGGTTCTCGAAGCGGCGCGCGGCGAGCTGGCCAGCGCCGAGGCGGCGGCCCAGAAGGCGCGCAGCAAGACCCAAGCCGCGCTGATCAAGGCCGAGAAGGACGCGGCTCGAGCCGCTCGCGCCGTGGACGAGGCCGACGCGGCGGCCAAGCGCAAGCTCGAGGAGACCGCGGCCGAGGCCGCCAAGCAGCTCGCGCAGGCGCGGGCCAATGCCGATGCGGCTGCGGCGGCGGCGAAGCGCAAGCTGACCCAGGCCGAGACCGCGCTGGCCCAGGCCGAGAAGGCCGCCGCGCAGAAGCTCCGCGCGGCCGAGCGCGCCGAGGCCGAGGCGAAGGCGCTGCTCGCCGAAGCGCGGGCCCAGGCCGAGCGCGAGACCACCACCACGCTCGCGGCGGCGCACAAGGCCGAGGCCGAGGCGAAGGCGCTGCTGGCCGACGCACGCGCCCAGGCCGAGCGAGAGGCCACCACGAAGCTGGCGGCGGCCCACCAGGTCGAGGCCGAGGTGCAGCGCCGGGCCAAGGCGCAGGTGGAGGCCGAGCAGCAAGCGGTCCAGAAGCTCCGCGCGGCCGAAGAGGCCGAGAGCGAGGCCAAGCGCAAGGCCGAGGGGATCGTGGCCCGAGCCGAGGCCCAGGCGGCGGCCGACATCGCCGCGGCTGCGGCCGCGGCCAAGCGCAAGGCCGAGCAGCGACTGGCCAAGGCCGAGGCCGAGGCCGAGGCCCACCTCGCGCAGGCCAAGGCCAAGGCCGAGCAGCAGACCGTGCGCGAGGCCGAGCGCGCGCTGGCCAAGCTGCGTCAGCAGAGCGAGGCCGAGGTCGCGCGTCAGGTGGCGGCGGCCAAGACCAAGGCGCAAGCGCAGGCCCAGGCCGATCTCCGCAAGGCCCGCGAGCGCGCCGCCGCGCTCGAGGCCGAGGCCGAGGCCAAGCTGGCGGCGGCCGAGAGCACGCTCGCCAGCGCCGAGGCCGATGCCGCGCGCAAGCAACAGCAGGCCAAGACCGCGCTCACCAAGGCCGAGCGCGCGCTGATCGAGGCCGAGACCGAGCGCAAGGCGGCCGTGACCGCGCGCAAGTGGGCCGAGCAGCGGCTGGCGACCACCGAAGCGAAGGTGCGCGAGGCCGAGCGCCAGGGCGAGCTCACCAAGGAGCTGCAGAAGTCGCTGACCGCAGCCAAGCGCGCCAAGGCCGAGGCCGAGCAGCGGGTGGCCACGGCGCAAGGCGAGATCGGGAGGCTCGAGGGCGACCGCGATGCGCTCGAGCGCACGCTGGCCACCCTGCGCGCCCAGAGCGAGGCGCTCGAGGGCAAGATCGCCGCGAGCACCCAGGAGCTGGCCAGCCTCGAGCGCAAGGTCGCCGACGCGCGCAAGCACGCCGAGGCCACGGTCCCGCTCGATCCCCCGAGCCCGAGCAAGACCCGCAAGAAGGCCGCGCCCGACGAGGCCCCGACTGCCTTCATTCGCGACGTCCGCTTCGAGGACGGCGACGACGAGTCACGCGTGATCATCGAGCTCGACGGTCCGGTGCGCTTCGAGGGCAAGAGCCTCACGCCCGACATCCAGCTGCTCGCGCTCGAGGGCGCTCGCATCGACCCGAGGCTCGAGCGCAGCCTCGACGCCAGCGCCTACGCCGGCCCCGTCGAGCGCGTGACCTCGTTCGCGGAGCACGGCGGCGCCAAGGTCATCGTGGCCACGAACGGCCCCACCAAGCCCCGCCTCGAGCAGACCAACGGCACGCTCGTGTGGCACTTCCCCCGCGGCCCCGCGCACGCTCGCGCGGCCGCCGAGGATCGTCGCCCGCCTCGCGCCCCCGCGCACGAGGTCGCGAGCTTGCCGGGCTCGAGAGTCGGCGGGTTTGCGACCAAGGCCGCGCCCGCGGCCGCGATGCTGGCCCCCGCACCCCCGAGCGGCTCGCGCTCGATCGGGCCCTCGGAGCCGGTCGACCAGGCGCCGGCGCGCGGCGGCACCCGCTGGCGTGGCGAGCGGATCGACATCGAGCTCCAGGACGCGCCCATCAAGGACGTGCTGCTGCTGTTCTCCGACATCGGCCGCGTCAACATCATCGCGGGGCGCAACGTCGAGGGCAGCGTGACCATGAAGCTCACGGCCGTGCCGTGGGACCAGGCGCTCGACATCATCTTGCGCTCGCTGACCCTCGGGATGGTGCGCGAGGGCAACGTGATCCGCGTGGCCACGTCGGAGGATCTCGAGAACGAGCGGCGTCAGGCGATCGAGCAGGCCAACGCCCGCGTGCAGCTCAAGCCGCTCGAGACCCGCCTCGTGCCGATCTCCTACGCGACCGTCGACGAGATGGTCCCCAAGGTGCAGAGCGTGCTCTCGCCCCGCGGCACCGTCACGCCCGACACGCGCACCAACACGCTCATCATCATGGACGTGGCGGAGAACATCGCGCTGGCCGAGCAGCTCGTGTCCAGCCTCGATACTCAGACCCCGCAGGTGCTCATCGAGGCCCGCATCGTCGAGGCGCGCACCAGCTTCCAGCGCACGCTCGGCATCCAGTGGGGCTTCGACTTCACGGCCAGCCCCGGCACCGGCAACCCCACGGGGCTGCTGTTCCCCAACTCGCTGGGCCTGGCCGGTGGCGCTACCGGTACCCCGGCCGATCGACGCGGCCTCGTGCTCCCGGGCGCCGCAGCCAACCCCAACTACGTGGTCGATCTGCCCGCGCCGGTCGGCACGGGCTCGGGCGGTGCGCTAGGCTTCTCGTTCGGAAGCATCAGCGGCAACCTCAATACCAACCTGCGCTTGTCCCAGCTCGAGGAGACCGGCGAGGTTCGCATCATCAGCGCGCCCAAGATCATCACCCTCGACAACAGCGAGGCCCAGATCGAGCAGGGCGTGCAGATCCCGATCTCGCAGGTCAGCGCGCAGGGCGTCAACACCCGCTTCGTGAACGCGACCCTGTCGCTGCGCGTCACGCCGCACGTGACCAACGAGGGCGCGGTGCTGCTCGACGTGCAAGTACAGAAGAACGAGGCCGACTTCGTCAACACCGGGGCGCGTGGCGACCCGACGATCTTGACCAAGCAAGCGCGCAGTCGGATGCTCGTCAACGACAACGATACCGCCGTAATCGGCGGGATCTACACGCGCAACAAGGCCGTCAACTTCTCGAAGGTGCCGTGGCTCGCCGATATCCCGATCATCGGGTGGTTCTTCAAGAACAAGAACGAGGCCGACACACGCTCCGAAGTGCTCATCTTCCTCACGCCGAAGATCGTCAACCGCGCCAGTAGCATCGGTGGCTGACGCTTCGCGGGCGCCGGCGAGGATCGGCGCACTCGGCCCCTTGCCTGTGATGCCGCATCGTCGCAGGCTTGGGGGGTGAAGCGCCCGCTGTTCCTCACCGGCATGATGGGCTGTGGCAAGACCACGGTCGGCCGCGTGCTCGCGCGCGAGCAGGGGCTGCCCTTGGTCGACCTCGATGTTCGGATCGAGCGGATGTTCGGCGCGAGCGTGCCCGAGCTGTTCGAAGCGCGCGGTGAAGCAGGCTTTCGCGAGGCCGAGCAGCTGGCTCTACGTTCGCTCGTCGATGAGCCCGGCTTCGCGGGCCATGGGGTGGTGGTGGCCACCGGTGGCGGTGCGGTCGTGTCCGCGAGCAGCCGCGAGCTAATGGATCGCAGCGGCATGCGGGTGTTCCTGGAGGTGAGCGTGGACGAGCTGGTGCGGCGGCTGCGGGCCGAGCAAGAGGCCGACCCCCACGCGCGCCCGCTGCTGCACGGCGGCTCGCTGCGGCTGCGGGTGGCCGAGCTGCTGGCGGCGCGGGGCTCGAGCTACCGCGCGGGCGCGCTGTGCATCGACGCCCACGCCGAGCCCAGCGTGGTTGCGGCTCGCATCATGACCGCGCTCTCGCACGAAGCGAGCGCGGGCGTCTCCGACGTGGCGTTCTCCCCCGCAGACGCGCTGCTGGGCAGCGAGGCCGTATGAGCAGTGCTTCCAAGCCGCTGGTGCTCGACGTGCGCGTGCCCGCGCGCGATCTCAGCTACGCGGTGCGGGTGGGGGACGGGCTGCTAGAGCGCTTGGGGTCCGAGATCACGCGCGGCGGCGAGGCGCGAAACGTGGCGCTCGTCTCCGATTCCAATGTGATGCCGCTGCACGGCGCAGTTGCGCGCGCGAGCCTCGAGGCCGCGGGCATGACCGTCTTGGAGCTCGTCGTGCCTGCCGGCGAGGCCAGCAAGCAGCCCGAGGTGCTGGTCTCGCTCGTCAACGCCATGGTGGCCGCCGGGCTCGATCGTCGCGACCTGGTCGTGGCGCTCGGCGGCGGGGTCGTGGGCGACCTCGCGGGGCTGGCGGCGGCCTTGTTCTTGCGCGGCATCGACTTCGTCCAGTGCCCCACCTCGCTGCTGGCGCAGGTCGATGCCTCGGTGGGCGGGAAGGTCGCCGTCGATCTGCCGGCCGGCAAGAACTTGCTGGGGTCGTTTCACTTTCCCAGCGTCGTGCTCATCGACACCAGCGTGCTGGCCACGCTGCCCGACGACGAGCTCGCCTGCGGTCTCGCCGAGATGCTCAAGCACGGGGCGCTGTTCTCGGCCGAGCACTTCGAACAGCTCGTCGAGCACGCCGCGGCGCTCTACGCCCGCGAGCGCTCGGTGCTGCCGCGCCTGGTGGCGACCTCGGTCGCGCTCAAGGCCGCGTGCGTCAGCCGCGATCCGCTCGAGCGCGCCGGAGGGGGAAAGGGCCGCGTGCAGCTCAATCTCGGGCATACCGTGGCCCACGCGCTCGAGGCGGTCTCCGGCTACTCGCTGCGCCACGGCGAGGCCGTGGGGCTAGGCCTGCGCGCCGCGGCCCGGCTCTCCGAGGTCAGGGGGCTGGCCGAGCCCGGGCTCGAGGCGCGCATGGTCGCGGCGCTCGAGGCCCTGCGCCTGCCCATCGAGCTCGATGCCTGGCTCGAGGGCCCGCAAGGCGGTGCGATCGAGCGCGCGCTCGGCAACGACAAGAAGCGGTCGGGCGGCACGATCACCTACATTGCCCTCGCCGGGATCGGCGAGCCCCGCAGCCTGCAGCTGACCCCCGCCGAGATCATGGGTTTGTTGCGGGGCTGAGCGCCGCACTGCTACGCTCGGTCGTCGATGGATCACCGAGCACGATCGTGGTTGGCCGCAGCCTCGCTGGCGACCGTGGTGTGCGGCTGCGCAGGCGAACAAGAGGCGCTCATCGTCTTGCACACGCCCGCGTTCGAGCAGGGCGAGTGTGCGGCCGTCCCGGACTCGAGCGTCTCCGTGCAGCGCGGGATCCTCGATCTGTCCTACGGCACCGGCTACACGCTGCCGGTGGTGCTGATGAACAATCTGGGCTCACGGCCGCGCACGTCCTCGAGCTCTGGGGTCGAGAACGGCGAGCTGCAGCTGCGCGACGTCGACGTCCGGCTCAGCATGCCGCAGGCGCCCGAGGTCATCAGCCAGCTTCGCGCCGAGAACGCGGCCTTCGTCGAATTCTCCGCTCCGCTGGCCAGCATCTCGCTGCCGCCGAACACGGAGACCGGCGTGGTGGTCGACGTGATCCCCCAGATGGTCTCGAGCTCGCTGCGCCAAGCGATCCTCGACAACCTCGACGAGACGCAGCGGCCCACGGTCGTGGCCGAGATCGTGTTTCACGCCACGCGCACCGGCAATAGCGCGGGCAACGTGGGCGTGATCGACTCCCGCGCGTATCAGTTCCCCATCGAGGTCTGCGCCACCTGCCTGCCGAGGACCTGCGAGACCTGCCCCGATGAGCAGTGCCCGCCCAACGCTCACTTCGCGAGCGTGTGCGGCAATGCCCAAGATGGGATCCTCTCGCCGCTCGAGTGCGATCCACTCGATCGGTAGCGCCACCGCCGTGCGGGTGCGCCGCTGGCGCTTGACCACGGCCCCGCACCTCTGAGAAGCTCTCGACGCGAGCATGCGCCCCGCGAGGCCGTGCCTGACCGTTCCCATGCTCTTCGACACTCTCCGCAAGATCGTAGAAGAGACGCCCGGTGCGACGGGGGCCATCCTCATGGGCTTCGAAGGCATCGCCGTCATGCAATACCTGGCCAAGGGCTACGAGAAGGTCGACCTCGAGTCGATCGTGATGGAATTCTCGTTTCGCTTCCTCGAGCTGCGCAAGGCCGCGCGCTCGCTCGAATTGGGCGAGATCAGCGATATCACGGTCAAGGCCGAGGCGGGCGGGGTCCTGTGCCGCGTGCTCTCCGAGGAGTACTTCGCCGCGGTGCTGCTGCACGACTCGGCGCACTTCGGCAAGGGCCGCTGGCTGCTCCGCTCCAACGCCCAGGGCCTCGTCGCAGAGCTCTAGTCTCGGGGCCCGCAGGGCGGCTGATGGGGGGCCCGGGCGCGATGCGCTCCCGGCGTGAGACCGCGTTCGGGGGGGGGCTGGTATCGCTGCGCGATCGTCTCCACAATACGCCGCACTCATGACCGCATCCGCCCCGAGCGTGCTGGTCGTCCACGGGCCCAATCTCAACGCTCTGGGCCAGCGGGAGCCAGCGATCTATGGTCGGCAGACCTTGGCCGACCTCGACGCGTCGCTCGTCACGCTCGGCAGGCAGCTCGGTCTCGCGGTGCGCTGCGAGCAGTCCAACGGCGAGGGCGCGATCATCGACCTCTTGTACGGCGCAAGCCACGACGGCTGCGCGGGGGTGGTCATCAACCCCGGCGGCTATACCCATACCTCGGTTGCCATTGCCGATGCGCTTCGGGGCCTCGGCATCCCCGCGATCGAGGTCCACCTGTCCAACCTCTATGCACGCGAGCCCGCGAGACACGTCTCGCTCACCGGGGCCGCGTGCGCAGGGGTGATCATGGGCCTGGGCGCCTCGTCGTACCATCTGGCCCTGCACCATCTGGCCGCTCGGTTGGCCGCAACGTCGGGACCCTCCTGACGCTTTCTTGCCCATTCTTCCACGGAGCCTCCATGTCCAAGTCACGGGACCAGAACCTGCCCGACCTCGAGTACATCCGAGAGCTGGCCAAGGTGTTCAAGCGCTACGAGCTGGACGAGATCGAGATCGAGAGCGGCGACCAGCGCGTGCTGCTGCGTCGCGGCGACGTTGCGTCGCCCACTGCGGCCCCGCTGGGTGCGGCCCCGGCCGCACCGGTGACCTCGGTGCTCGCACCGCCGCAGCCACCGGTGGCAACCGCGCCCCCGACCTCGCTCTCGGGCGCCCCCGCGCCCAGCGTCGACGCGGGCGACTACATCACCTCGCCGTTCGTGGGCACGTTCTACGTAGCGCCGCGACCCGACACCCCCGCGTTCGTCACCGTGGGCTCACGCGTCGATGCGGGCACCACCGTGTGCGTCGTCGAGGCCATGAAGCTCTTCAACGAAATCGAGGCCGAGTTCGCCTGCATGATCGACGAGGTGCTCGTCGAGAACGCCCAGGCGGTAGAGTTCGGCACCAAGCTGTTCCGGGTACACAGGCTGTGACCCAACCGATTCGAAAGGTCTTGGTGGCCAACCGTGGCGAGATCGCGCTGCGGGTGATCCGTGCGTGCCGCGAGATGGGCATCCGCACGGTGGCCGTGTACTCCACCGTCGACGAAGACGCGCTGCACGTGCGCTTCGCGGACGAGGCGCTGTGCGTGGGCCCCGGCGCGGCCACGGACAGCTACCTCAACATGCGCAACCTGATCGCGGCGGCCGAGCTCGCGGGGGCCGACTCGGTCCACCCGGGCTACGGCTTCCTCTCCGAGCGGGCCGAGTTCGCCGAGGTGTGCGGCAAGTGCGGGCTGAACTTCATCGGTCCCTCGCCCGAGCACATGCAGCTGATGGGCAACAAGGTGCGCGCGCGCGAGACGATGCAGGCGGCCGGCGTGCCCGTGCTGCCCGGCACCGGCGTGCTCACGAGCCCCGAGGAGGCGGTCGCCGCCGCCAAGGAGATCGGGCTGCCGGTGATCCTCAAGGCCTCGTCGGGGGGTGGCGGTCGCGGCATGAAGATCGTGCGCGACCTCGACCGGCTGCCCGCGATGGTCGAGACCGCGCAGGCCGAGGCGCAAGCCGCATTCGGCGACGGCTCGATCTACATCGAGCGCTACGTGGAGAGCCCGCGGCACATCGAGGTGCAGATCATCGCCGACAAGCACGGCAACGTGATCGACCTGCTCGAGCGCGAGTGCTCGGTGCAGCGCCGCCACCAGAAGGTGATCGAAGAGGCGCCCGCCGCCAACCTGTCCGAGGATCTGCGCACGCGAATTCGTGCCGCCGGCGTGCAGGCCGCCAAGGCCATCGGCTACCACTCGGTGGGCACCATCGAGTTCCTGCTCGACGGCGATCACTTCTACTTCATGGAGATGAACACCCGCATCCAGGTCGAGCACTGCGTGACCGAGATGATCACGGGCGTCGACCTGGTCCAGGAGCAGATCCGCATCGCCACCGGCGAGCCCCTCGGGCACCTCGATCGCGAGCACCGGGCGCGAGGTCACGCCATCGAGTGCCGCATCAATGCCGAGCACCCGGTCACGTTCTCACCCCAGCCCGGCGTGATCTCGGCGCTGCACTTCCCGGGCGGCTTCGGAGTGCGCGTCGACAGCCACATCTACCACGGCTACCGCGTCTCGGCGCACTACGACTCGATGCTGGCCAAGCTCATCGCGTATGCGCCCACCCGCGAGCGGGCGATTGCGCGGATGCGCCGCGCGCTGGGCGAGCTGGTCGTCGAGGGCATCCGCACCAACACCGCCCTGCACCGCTGGATCATGCAGCAGCCGGCCTTCGTCGAGGGCCGCTACGACACGCACTTCCTCGAGACCCACCTCGATCCCGAAGCGATCCTCGCGGTCGCGGAGGATCAGAACTAGAGTAGTCGGACCAGCGGTGGCGTTCAGCAAGCCAAAGGCCCACGAGCGGGCGGAGCGATTTGCCGCCAAGGGGCAGCACGACAAGGCGGCTCGCGAGTATCAGGCGATCGTAGAGAACGATCCCAAGGATGTTCGCGCCTGGTTGATGCTGGCCGATTGCCTCGTGCGCTGCGGCGACAAGCCCGGTGCCGTCGAGCGCTACGAGCGCGTGGCGCAGTACTACCTGGACGCCAAGGAGCACAACAAGGCCCTTGCCGTGTTCCGCCAGGTGCTGGCCCTCGATGCGCAGCGGCTCGACGTGCAGCTGAAGGTCGCCGGGCTCAACCTGCAGCTCGGACAGACCCAAGACGCCGTCGCGATCTACGAGCGAGTGGCCCACGCGCAGCTCCAGACGGGGCGCGTGGCCGATGCGCTCAACACCTATCGCCTCGTGGCCGACGCGGATCCGGCGATCGTGGCTCGCCGCCTGCGCCTGGCCGAGCTCTACTCGCGCGAGAAGCAGCTTCCCGAGGCGGTCCAAGCGTTCCGCGCCGCGGGCCAGCAGCTGCGTCAGAGCGGGCGCGTCGCCGACTACGTGCGCGTGGCCGAGCGGCTGCTCTACCACGACGAGAAGGACCTCCCCACGATCCGCGACCTCGCGCGCGCCTATCTCGAGCTCGGCGATCCGCGTCGCGCGATCATGAAGCTCAACGGGCTGCTGCGCGCCCATCCCAAGGACGAGGAGGGCATCGAGCTGCTCGCTGACACGTTCATGGCCCTGGGCAAGCCAGAGAAGGCCCTGAGCGCGCTCGAGGAGCTGGCCCGCGGGCTGCGGGCGCGCGGCCCGGCGGCCAAGGCCCAGACCATTCGCATCCTGCGTCGCGGGCTGGAGTGGCGGCCGGGGCACGCCGAGTTCCGCGACGCGCTGAGCGAGCTCGAAGGACGGCGACGCACGGGGCCCACCTCGCCCGTGGCACCAGGGCCCGTGGCACCAGGGCCCGTGGCACCGGGGCTCGAGGATCACGGCGCCGAGGCCGTAGAAGAGGGCGAGCTCGTCGAGCTCGATGACGACGACTTGGTCGAGGAGGCCGACGATCTCGTCGAGCTCGATCCCTCCGAGAAGATCGAGCTGCCCGAGGCCGGCAGCTCCGCGCCGGGCAACCGCAACACGATCGAGATGGAGGCGCTGCCCTCCACGGAGCCCTCGCTCACCCAGAGCGTGCTCTCCGAGGTCGAGGCCGACGCTGCGCGTGCCGGCGCCGAGGCGCTCACCGATTTCGACAAGATCCTGTTCGAGGCGCGGGTCTACATCAAGTACCGGCTGTTCGAGCACGCGCTCGAGCACGTGCATGCGGCGCTCCGCCAGCAGCCCCAGCACGTGGGCGCGCTGACCGTGCAAGCGCGGGCGCTGACCGAGCTCGGCCGCAGCGCCGAGGCGGCCGAGTCTCACTTGGTGGTGGCCGAGCTGGTCGCCGCTCGCGATCCGAAGCTGGCGCGTGATCAGCTGGCGGCCGCGCGCGCCCTCGCCCCCACGCATCCCCGCATCGAAGCGGTGGCCCGCGCTCTGGGGCCCGCCGCGGTCTCGGCCGCGCCGACGTTCGCCACGCCCACCCCCGGTCGGGCACCCACCGCCGACGACGGAGACAGCGGTGCTTTCGATCTCGTGGGCCCCGACGACGACTCGTCCGCTGGCATCGCGCTCGATCTCGGCGACGAGCCGCCGGCCAGCCTGGTGCCCGCGAGCGAGGACCCCGAGTTCTCCACGAAGCCGTTCACGCCCATCGATCTCGAGCAAGCCGCGGCGGCCGAGCCGGCTCGCACCGGGCAGACGGTGAGCTACGACGAGGAGGATCTCGAGAAGCTCGCACCGGCGAGGACAGGCGGTACCGCGGTCGGTATCCCCCGCATCGTCGATGACCTGGTCGATCCCACCGACACCATCGAAGGGCTCGAGCTCGACCAAGGGCTCGACCTCGATGGCGCTGCGGCGCCGCCGGCCGCTCCCGCCCACGTGGAGGCCGAGGTCGATCTCGTCGATACCGGGGTGCTCGAGCCCGAGGTCACCGAGCCGTTGGTCGCCGAGCCTGCGGTCACGGAGCCGCTGATCACGGAGCCGCTGGTCACGGAGCCGTTGGTCGCCGAGCCCGCGGTCGCCGAGCACCACGTCGATCTGACCGACGACCTCGACGAGATCCAATTCTACGTCGACCAGGGCCTCGACGACGATGCCGAGGCCGCGCTCGCCGAGCTCGAGGCCCAGTATCCAGGACACCCGCAGATCGCCAGCTTCCGCGGCGTCGCGGCGCCCGTCGCCGCCGCACCCGTGACCGCCGCACCCGTTG
>JBFIJN010000246.1:0-13095 GCA_041600735.1 Nannocystaceae bacterium | reverse complement strand
CCGTAGTCGGGGAGCGCGTTCTCGTCGCGCCAGGCCTTGCAGCGCTGGTCGCAAGAGTTGGTGCGCTCGGGGTCCGGGGCCTCGTCGCCCCACGGATACACACGACCGTCGGAGCCGCGCGCGGCGTACTCCCACTCGGCCTCGGTCGGCAGGCGCCCGCCCTTGTGCTCGCAATAAGCCACGGCTTGGGCCCACGTCACGCAATTGATCGGGTGGTTGAGGCGATCGGCCTGGCCATCGTTGCACATCGGCGTGTGCACATCCTTGTCGTGCTTCCACGTCTGCTCGGGCACGGTGCCTTGGGGCCACCACGTCTCGCGGAACGCCGGCTTGCAATCGCCTGCCCCCACGCAGGTCTTGTACTCGGTCACCGTGATCTCGTGGACATCCATGCACACCGGGTCGATCTCGACTTGGTGGGCAGGCCTCGCACGAGAGAGGATCGGATCCTCGGAGTCCGATCCCATGAAGAACTTGCCGCCCTCCACCAGGGCTGCGCCTGCGGGGCAGGCTCCGCTGCCCGGCGCGGCCTTGGCATCGGGCGCCTTGGCGTCGGGCGCCTTGGCGTCGGGCGCCTTGGCATCGGGCGCCTTGGCATCGGCGGCCTTGGGCTGCCCGTCGCCCTTCGCCTCGCCCTCACCCTTGTCGCAGGCCAGGGTCAGGCTCGAAGCAAGGAGGACTGCGCAAATCGCGCAACGACGAGAAGAGAACGGGTATCCAGCGCGCACGCTGCGAATCTCGCACGGCCCGGGCCCAAGAAACCAGTTTCCCGAGCGGCCGGGGCGCGGCTCAGTCCTCGAGCTCTTCAGGACGCTCGGCGGGGTCGGTGCTCGGGCTCGCGCGCAGCTCCGGTGTGGACGCGGTCAGCACGCGGTGATCGATCTCGCGGCCGCTCGTGGTCACGAACCGTAGATCCATGCGCTCGGTGGTGGCCTCGACCAGCATCGCCCCGTGCTCCTCGTTGTAGCGCACCTCGCTGCCGGCGATTGGAGCATGCAGGGCATAGCGCTCCGGGTTGCCGCCGAGGCCGTTGACGAAATAGACGATGCCCTCGTGCTCGATGCGCTCGTAGTGGTGGTCGTGGCCGGCGAGCACGACGTCGGCGCCCCACTCGGCGTAGGGCCAGCGCAGCTCCTTGCTCGATCCATGATCGCCCGAGGAGTACGGCGGGTGGTGCATGTACACGATCTGCCAGGGGCTGGTCGACGCGGCCAGGCGCTCGCGCAGCCACTTGGCCTGCACCGAGTCGGCGGTCACCCCATCGGGCTCGTTCTTGTCGCTGTCGATCGCAAACAGGTGAAGCGGCCCCCACTGCACCTCGTAGTAGCGCTCGTTGCCGGGCAGCGCGAAGTACTCGAGGTAGGGCCACGCATTGGGCGTGCGCCAGTCGTGATTGCCCAGCGAGGGAAAGAAGCGGTTCTCGCTCGCACCCCGGCCATACTTGCCGGTGTACGGAGCGATGAACTCGTGGAAGTACTGGCCCACGTTCTCATCGATGGTGCCGGCTTGCCCGAGCTCGTAGTTGTTGTCGCCGGTGGTGATGATGAGCTCGGGGGCCCAGCTCAGCACCAGCTCGGCCACGGCGGCCTCGGCGGGGCCGGCCTCGCCGTAGTCGCCGATCACGGCCATGCGCACCGCCTCGCCGGGGTGCACCACGTGGAGCTCGGGGCCGCTCGGGGTGCGACGCGGGCCGCAGGCGGCGGCTGCGAGCGGCAGGGCGAGGAGCAGGACGAGGCGGCGCGGCAGGGGCTGGGACATCGCGGGGCCGAGGATGCATCGCCCCGCGCCGTCTTGCACGCCCACGCCGGGCCGCCGCTCAGATTCCGCCGCGAAGCTCCTGGTCGATGACTTCCTTGAACTTGTCGTAGGGCTGCGCGCCCGCGAGCAAGCGGCCGTTGAAGAAGAACGTGGGCGTGCCCGTGGCCTCGTTGTCGGTGCAGATCTTCTGCTGGTTCTTCACCGTCTCGGCGGTGGCGGGGTCGTCGAGGTCGCGCTCGAAGCGGGCGACGTCGAGGCCCAGCTCGCGGGCGTAGGCCACATAGTCGAGCCGGCTACGTCGCGTGGAGTCTTCCATGAGCTTGTCGTGCATCTCCCAGAACTTGTCCTGGTTGCCGGCGGCCGTGGCGGCCCGCGCTGCGGGCTCGGCCTCGGGGTGGAACGACAGCGGATTGTGCAGCCAGAACAGCGCGACCTTGCCGTCGTAGTCGGAGAGCACGGTCTGGAGGGTGGTCTCGGCGCGCTTGCAGAACGGGCAGTCGAAATCAGCACACTCCACGATCTCGACCCGCACGAACCCGGCCGAGCCGCGGCGCGGCAACCCGGAGGTATCGAGCGTGTGGCGGGTCTCCCCGGCGGGGGTGGGCACGGGCGCGAGGGCGCCGGTCACCACCTCCGGGGCGAAGCGCTCGATCATGTCGGTGTAGAGCCGCTTGCGCGTGTTGCCGCGGCGATCCACGAAGCGCTCGGCCCGTCCCTTCTCCTCGGCGACCATGTCGACGAAGGCGTGCAGCGGCTGGGCGCCGCCGAGGTAGCGGCCGTTCACGAAGAACGCGGGGGTGCCGGTCGCACCGACCTTCTTGGCGGCCGCGATGTCGGCCTGCACGCGCGCGGCGGTGGCCGCGTCGCCGTAGTCGCGATCGAAGCGCACGAGATCGAGCCCGAGCTCGCCGGCCCAGCGGCGGAAGTTGTCCTCGGTGAGGGCATCCTGGTGGTCGAACAGCTTGTCGTGCATGGCCCAGAACTGGCCCTGCGCGCCCGCAGCCAGCGCGGCCCGAGCCGCGATCTCGGCCTCGGGATGCATCGACAGCGGGTTGTGGCGGAACACGAGCCGCACCTCGCGATCGCTCGCGAGCAGCTGGTCGAGGGTCGACAGCACGCGCTTGCAGTGCGGGCACTGGAAGTCGCCGAACATCACCACCGTCACCAGCGCGTCGTCGGGCCCGCGCGTGGCCGGCTCGTCGCCCAGCGGCACCGCGTAGTTGACCTGCGGATCGGGCTTGCCCGTGGCCGTGCCCGCCGAGCTGGTGTTGGGCCAGATGTCCTCGACGTAGGGCACCGGGGTGGGCTCGGGCTGCTCGAGCACCGCGGCGGGCGTGATCCCTGCACCGCTGCCGTTGGCCTTGGCGTTGGGCTCCTCGCAGCGGGTGAGCGCCTCGAGGGTCTTGGCGCCCAGCATGCACTCGATTTCGGTGTCGGTGGTCTCGGGCTTGCGACACTCGTCCATCAGCTCGAAGCGCCGATCGAGCAGCTGCTCTTCGAAGTCTTGGCTCTTGAGCTCGGCCTTCATCAGCTCGAGGATGTGATCGATGAGGGCATCGCAGCGCTCGCGCCGGCGCTCGCGCAGGAGCTTCTTGGCCAGCTCCGCACCCACCGACTTCATGAACCCCTGGACGAAGCCGGCCAGCGCGTGCTCGCCCGAGGTGTGGAGGGTCCAGCGCGCTACGAACGTGCGATCGGCGAGCTCGCTGCGCATGGTGAGCGCCTCGAGCGGGGAGAGCAGCGGCGACCAGCGCTCGAGATCCTCGAGCTCGCGATCGTCGAGGCGGGTCCGCACCTGCGCCAGCACCTCGCGGATGTCGACGAAGCCGGCGGCCAGGCCCCCGGGCGCGGTGGCCTCCTCGATCGCGGGCACGCGCGCCACCCGGCGGAACGGCTCCGCGGTGGGGCGGATGAGCTCGCCCACGTCGACCTTGCCGAGCGTGACCCAGGCGACGCCGTCGTAGATGAAGTAGGAGACGGCAGGATCTTCGCGGCGCACGTAGACGGTGGTGCCCTCGACCTGCTCGAGCGCGAGGTCGAGCTCGCGCTGCATCTTGCCGAAGAAGCGCTCCGCGGTGCGCTTGGCCGCCTCTTCGTCCTTGACGCCAGCAAACCCGAGCATCGCGAAGGCGTCGCGGTGGTCGTCCTTGCCCGGCAGCTTGTGCAGCACCCAGCCCATGCGTCCATCGAGGTTGTCGATGAGGTCGGTGCGCAGATCGAGCCCGGTCTCCTTGCGAAATTCGTCCTCGAGCGCGCTGGCCATGCCCCAGCGCAGCGGGCCGGAGGACAAGAAGGCGCTCATGCTCTCGGTCGCGATGATTCCATCGAGCTCGGCGAGCACGGGGGCGGGGATCTTGTCGAGGATGTCGCCCTTGCGCCGCACGGTCTGGAACGGCTCGAGCGAGGTCATGCCCTCGCGCAGGATCGTCTGCACCGACAGGTGCACGCGCGGTCCGTCGTCGGCGAGCATCACCGCGAACCCGTCGATGTCGGCGAGCGCCATGCGGCTGGCCATCGCCTCCATGCCCTTCCCCGGCAGCGCGGCGCGACCCGAGGCGCCGTCGAGGTAGAGACCCAGCAGCAGCTTGCCGGGCTCGGGCTCGATCTCGCCAAAGCCGGGGCGGTCGGCGAGCGACTCGCCGCCCTTGGCCTCGGCCACGCGCTTGGCCTGGCGCGCGACCGCCTCGGCGTCGCCGCCGAGCACGAAGATCACGCGATTGCCGGGCCGCAGCGCGGCCACCGAGATCGGCTCGTCGAGCCACAGCCCCGGGGTGTCGGCGAACGAGCGCTCGATCCAGCGCAGGTCCTCGGAGGCCTTGATCAGCGCCGCCGCCTTGCTCGACAGCGCGGTGCGCAGCACGTCGGGATCCTTCACGCCGACCGAGACGGTGAACATGCCCTCGCCGTCGAGCAGGCCGACGCCCATCGGGGCGTCGACGTCGAAGCCCCACGCCTCGAAGGTGGCGGGATCGAAGGGATCGAGGCCGAGGTCCTTGGTGGCCTCCTCGCGGATCTCGGGGGGAATCTCGGAGCCGAACAGCTCGAGCACCGCGCGCGGGGACGAGAGCGCAAGCACGCCGACGGCGTCTTGCGGCAGCTCGCGCGCCGCCTCGCGCAGGAACGCTTGGTTGCGACCCGCGAGCAGCGAGTAGAGGCCGAACATCAGCCCGCCCGCGAGAGCCACGACCAGCGTGCCGAGGACCACGCGCTTGACGAGCTGCATGCGTGCGGCTCGATCGACGGGACTGTGCGCCTTGGCGGCCTTGGGTCGCGCATCCCCGAGCTTGATCACCGCGTTGGCCACGGGGGCCAGCGGGGCAGAGGGCGCGGGGACCACCGGCTCGGGCACTCCGAGCGGAGCCGAGGCGGCGGAGGGCACGGGGCTGGGCACCCCGAGCGGCGCCGAGGCGGCCGCGGGCACGGGCGTGGGCACACCGGGGGCCGGGATGGGAATGCCCGGCGCAGTGGAGCCGGAGACCACCGGACCCAGCGCTGGCTCGGTGTCGAAGGTGAGGGGGGTCGCGGGTCGAGCGGGCGTGGGCATGGCCCCCGGACCCGTGGGCGGCGGTGGCTGGCCTACGAGCGTGTGCTCTTCGGGCTCTGCGACCGCGGCCTGTGGAGTCGTGCCCGGAATCGTGCCCGGGCTCGTCCCCGTGGACGAGGGCGCGAGCCCGCTCGCGAGCGTCTGCGCGGCGTCTTGCGAGCTCGGCTGCGTAGACGAGGACCCGCCGAGCTGGGCCGCGACGCGCTCGCGACCCGCTGCCGTGCCGCCCGCGACCGGAGCCACCGCCCCCTCGATCTCGACGAGCGTGATGTCCGTGGTGCCGCAGCGGAACGTCTGACCGCGATACAGGGCAAATTGGGGGAGGCGCTGACCCTCGCGCCACGTGCCGTTGCGACTGCCGAGATCGCGGACGATCACGGCCCCCTTCGTGAACTCGATCTCTGCATGCAGCGCCGAGGCCTCGGGATCATCGAGCAGGATGTCGCCGGACTCGCGCCCCACCATCGCGCGACCAGGGCCCAGGGTCACGGTCTGGGCGGGGCGGTCGGGGAAGAGGAGCTGAAGGGTGATCTTGGGTGACAGCGCGCTCGCTCCAGGGAGGTGAGGTGGCCTACGAAAAAAGGGGGCCTCAGTATTCCAGGCGCTCAAACGCAGCGCAAGCGCGCCCAATGACGGTGTCGCGCTCGTGAGCGGCCCGGCCTCCCAACGTGCGACGTTGGTGTTCCGGTTCGACGGGCGGTGTCGATGTCAGGCATGGTGCCGAGCGATGCTCGAGGTCCTAGGACTCTGCAAGTCGTTCCCGCTGGCCAAGCCGCGCCGCGCCCGATCGAGTCCGCCGCCCGGACCGCCTGATCCGCGCGAGGACGGCCGCACGTTCCATGCGATCCGGGACATTGCCTTCACCGCGGAGGCAGGCTCGATCGTGGGACTGTTGGGGCCCAACGGGGCGGGCAAGACCACGCTGCTGCGCGTGCTCTCCACCGCGCTGCGCCCGTCCTCGGGCACCGCGACGTTCGACGGGGTCGACATCGTGCGCGACCCACTCGCGGTGCGCCGGCGGCTGGGGTTCTTGTCGGGGAACACGGGGCTCTACGGCCGCCTCACCCCGCGTGAGATGCTCGCATACTTCGGGGGATTGCATGGCTTGTCCGGACCGGTGCTGCGCGAGCGCATCGACGAGCTCGTCGCACTGATGCGGATGGGCGACTACGCGGATCGCCGCAACGACACCCTCTCGGCGGGCATGAAGCAGAAAGTCTCGATTGCCCGCACGCTCGTGCACGACCCCGCGATCGTCGTGTTCGACGAGCCGACGACTGGCCTCGACGTGGCGGCCGCAGAGACGATCTTGCGCTTGGTGGAGCGCTGCCGCGATCAGGGCAAGACGGTGCTGCTGTCCACGCATCACATGCACGAGGTGGCGCGGGTGTGCGATCACGTGGTGGTGATCCACCAAGGACGACTGTGCTTCGAGGGCGACGTGGCGCAGCTGCGCGAGCGTGGCGGCTCCCAGGCGCTCGATCGGGCGCTGCTCTCGATCGTGGGGGCCGGCGAAGGCGAGGTGGCCGATGCGTAGCCCCGTGCTCACCGTGTTCCGCAAGGAGCTGCTCGAGGTCTCGCGCGATCGAAGGACGCTGTTCTTCATGATCGTGATGCCGCTCCTGCTGATTCCCTTGCTCATCCAGGTCACCACGGACTTCGTGGCCGACGCGAAGAAGGAGGCGGCCTCCGCCACGCTGGACTACGTCGTGTTCGGGGCCGAGGCGCTCCCGGGGCTCGAGTCGGCGCTCGCGGCCGCGCCGGGCTTCTCCGCGGCCACGCTCGACGACCCGGCCGAGATCCAGGCCGCAGTGACCGACGAGCGCATCGATCTCGCGCTGGTGGTCCAGCCGAGCGCCTCCGGCGGACAGCACGTGGTCGAGCTGCACTACAACAATGCGCCGATCAGCTCGAAGGTCGCGCCGCGCACCAAGGCGGTGCTCGACGGGCTCGGCGCCGAGCTGCGTCGCACCCAGCTCGAGGGTCTGGGCATCGTGGACCCGCAGGTGCAGCAGGCCGTGCTCGAGCCCGTGCTGATGGTTCCTCGCGGGACCGCGCCCATGCGCGAGGTCTTGGGCGAGCGGATCGGCGGGATGCTGCCCTACATGTTCATCATCTTCTGCTTTCTCGGGGCGATGTATCCGGCCATCGATCTCGCGGCGGGGGAGAAGGAACGGGGCACGCTCGAGACGTTACTGCTGGCCCCGATTCCCCGGCACCAGTTGGTGCTGGGCAAGTTCTTGGTGGTGTTCACCGCGGGCGTAGTCGCGGCGTTGCTCACGATCGTGGGCTTGGGGGGGTGGCTCGCCTGGCGCGGCAGCGAGCTCGGGGGCGATCTCGGCGCGGTGGTGACCTCGATCGGGGCCACCGATCTGGCGCTCATCGCCGCCATGCTGGTCCCCACGGCGGCGATCTTCGCGGCGCTGCTGCTCGGCATCAGCATCTACGCCAAGAGCTTCAAGGAGGCGCAGTCGTACATCGCCCCGCTCAATATGTTGGTGGTATTGCCGGCATTTCTCGCCATGTTGCCGGGGGTGGAGCTCGACTGGAAGACGGCGTCGATCCCGATTACCAACATCTCGCTGGCCATCAAGGAGCTGATCAAGGGCACGATGGACTATTCGATGTTGGTGGCGATCTTGGGCAGCAGCACGCTGCTGGCGGGGGCACTGCTGTGGGTCTCCACCTGGTGGTTCGGGCGCGAGGACGTGTTGTTCCGGCAGTGAGTATGCATGGGTTGAGGTATGCTCCGCGGCGGATGCGTGCCGTCGTCACCCCTGGCTCACTTGGCGCACTGCTGGCATGGGCCGGGCTTGCCTGCCTCGCCGCTTGTGGGGTGGTCGACCAGGCACGTGCCCGGGTCGAGGCGCTGTGGTCCGATGAACCCCAGACGGTCGTTGCGGAGGTCGAGCCGTCGGCAGTCGAGCCGGCAGTGGTCGAGCCGGCGGTGGTCGAGCCGGCGGCGATCGGTGGATCGGCGGCGGACGAGGCCTCCACGAGTGGAGGCGGCGCCGAGCCCGAAGCGGCGACGACCGGTTCGCTGCCTGCCCGCGAGGTCCACGGATCCACCGGGGACGGCACCGGGGACGGCACCGGGGACGGCACCGGGGACGGCGAGGGCACGAGCGCAGCCACGCCCAGCGAGGCCGGGACCACCGGTCGTGAGAGCCCGCCGCCGTCGCTGGAGGGCCCATCGTGCCTCGAAGGTGAGTGGCTCGCCGATGATCTCCACCGCTACTTTCGCCGTGACATCGAGCGCCAGGCCCATGGTCGCCCGGTGAAGAACCTGGGCGAGAGCGGGCGCTATCGCCTGCGCTTCGAGCCGGGCGTGCTGCGCGGTGACGCCAAGCACCGGCGCTCGGTGTTCAGCACCCGTCTCGCCGACGTCGACATTCGCTACACCCTCGACATCCACGGGGAATTCGAGGCAGTCACCCGCATCGAGGCCCCCGATGTGCTCGTCGTGGAAGCGCCGCGCACGACCACGCTACGCGTGCGCGAAGTGGTGCGCTTCTCCTCGAGCAAGTCCGAGAACCGCACGCTCACCATGCCGATCGAAGGACGTTGGCAGGTGAAGTGTGGCCCTGCCTCGCTCGAGCTGCGGCTGCTCGAGGATGGCAAGGCTGGGCCCGCGCTGGGGTTCGTGCGAGGGCCGCTCTAGCGGCTAGCCGCTAGCCCTGGGTCGGCGATTCGTCGCCGTGATGATCGGCACTGTGGAGATTGCCCTCGTGGAGGCCGCACTCCTTGTGGCTGGCCTGCTCCCACCACCATCGACCCTCGCGCTCGTGCTGACCCGGCAAGATCGAGCGAGTGCACGGCTCGCAGCCGATGCTCACGAAGCCGCGATCGTGTAGCTCGTTGTAGGGGACATCGAATGCACGAATGGCGTCCCATACTTCGGCGCTCGTGCGCGCGACCAGCGGGTTCCACTTGAGCACCGGCCGGTCGTTCTTGCCCGCATGCGCTTCATCGACCTCGACGACGGCTAGGTGGCTGCGGGTGCCGGGGCTCTGGTCGCGTCGCTGTCCGGTAATCCAACCGGTGAGCGTGGCGAGCTCCCGGCGCAGGGGCTCCACCTTGCGAATGGCACAGCACTCCTCGTGCCCATCGACCAAGAACGAGAACATGCCCTTGCGCCGTACGAGGCTCTCCAGCGCCGCTGCTTGGGGGAAGCGGGCCTCGATCCGCACACCGTAGTGTGCTTCGACTCGGGCGATGTACCGGTAGGTCTCAGGGGGCAAGCGCCCGGTATCCAGCGAGAATACTCGGCAAGATCGACCTGCTTGGCGCAGGTATTCGAGCAAGATCACGTCTTCGGCGCCCGAGAACGCCAGGGCGACGTCGGCACCATGCTCTTCTACCGCCGCCTCGAGAATTCGCAGGGGATGGGCTCGGTCGAGCCGTTCCGCCAGTGTTTTGGCTCGCTCATGAAGGTCGCTCATCGGCGGAGGAACTATGGAACTGGTGCAGGGTCCCTGCAAGTCGTGGAGGAATGCCGTACCAGGGCGCTTCTGGGGGCTTCACGGCCGCCGCCGCGAGCTTCGCCGGGCTGGGAGATCTCTTGTGGGTTCGTGAGCAGTAGATGCAGCGGGGCAAGATTCCGCGGTGCTCGTACGAGTGGATCCGACAGTGGTCCCGGGAGCGCCCCATGCCAAAACGGGGGCCTGGCTACGAATCGTGCAGACTTCGCGGTAGCGGAAACCCCGGCGAGCCGTGGGTTCGTTCAGTAGATAGATCACGTGTCGACCAACGATGGATCCAGGCGCTGTAGAATCGGGTAGGATGTGCCCTTGCGAAGTGCGTGTGACACATGCTAATCGCCGGTTGCACGCCGAGACATGGCTGGATGGCGTGCAACCCCCCATCGAACCCAGACACCAGACACCAGACAAGAGATCGGAACAACGAATGTCGGCATTGGAACAACTCGTAGGCAACATGACCGTCGCGCAGCTGGCAGAGGCGGCGGGCATGGACATCGACGCGGTGGTCGGGCTGGTGCTCGGCAGGGCAGGGGCGGCGAAGGCGGCGGCAGCGGCCCCCGTGGTCGCCAAGCGCAAGCCCGGGCGACCCCGCAAGGTGGTGGCGCAAGATCCCGCACCCGCAGCGGTGACGGCGGCGAGCGACGACGAAGGTGACGATGGGGAGGGGCACAACACCCGCACCCGCACCGGTCGCATGGCGCTCGATCAGGCGATCCTCGACTTCCTCAAGGCTCAGTCCGAGCCGGTTCGCGCCCTCGATATTCGCAAGGGCATCGGTGGCACCGCCGCGCAGATCCGTACACGCCTCAACTATCTCATCGAGAAGAACAAGGTCACGTACAAGGGTCGCGCCAGCGGAACCCGCTATCGGGCCAAGTAGGCGGCTCTAGATGCGCAAGGTGGCCGCGTGCACGCGGGGCGAGTAGGACTCGCCTCGCGGCAGCGCCATCCGAGATGAGCCCATGACCAAGGTCGTCGATCTCGAGATCGAGGGTGACACCATCGAAGGTATCGACGGAGGTTTCATGGCCGTCCGTCGCCTTCGCATGCGCAACCTCCGTGGCGACGGATCCCGCTCCCCGGCGTATGTGTGCGACTTCCTGGTCCGCCCCAAGGGCGTCGATGCCGTGGTCGTCGCCATCTACCACCGCAGCGGGGCTGGGGTGCAGGTGCTGCTGAGGGACGGCCTCCGGCCCGTGCTGGCCAAGGGACGCGATCCTAGTGCGCTGCCGATCCCGGATGCGCGGCCCTACCTCACCTTCACCGAGGTGGTCGCGGGCATCATCGAGGTCGGGGATCACGGCGAAGCGGGCGTACGCCAGCGGGCTGCCCTCGAGGTCGAGGAGGAGTCGGGCTTCACGGTCTCGGCCGAGGCCATCCGCTTCCTCGGAGCGGGCTCGTTTCCCAGCCCCGGCTCGATGCCCGAGAAGTTCTGGCTGACCGCGGTAGAGGTGCCTGGGCCGCAGGGGCAGGGCCCCGCGCAGGGCGACGGCTCTCCGATGGAAGAGGGCGCCACGACCCACTGGATGGAGCTCGACGAGGCCATCGCGGCCTGCGTGGACGGCCGCATCGAAGACGCAAAGACGGAGCTCGTGCTTCGCCGCCTGCGCGAGCAGCTCTAGAGGGACACCCCCTAGAGGGCACCCGCTAGCCCCCGGCGGCCGTTGGCGCGCCCTGGATGCCCACGTCGAGCATGAAGATGCGACCGGGCAGGCCCACGAGGAATGCGTAGGTGTCGAAGGCCTCCCACCCGGGGCCTTGAGCGAACACGACGTTGGCCACGCCGGCCGGGAACGCCTGGACCATCAGCTGTGGGGCGCCCACCGCGTCGCCGGCGGCATCGAGGAAGAGCCGGTAGAGCGAGCCAGGGGCGCCCTGGTTCTGATCGACGATATAGAGGTTGCCGCAGACATCCATGGCGAGGCCGTCGAGGCCCACCTGATCGCCGCCGCCCTCGGGGACGATGGTCGCGATGGTCTGAGGCGCGCCTGGATTGCCGAGATCGGTCACGTCTACGCGCTGGATCAGCCCCGGTCCGTAGGCCACGTAGTACACGTAGTTGCGATCGGGATCGTAGATGATGCCGTTGGTCTCGGGCGCCTCGTCGCCACCCGAGGCGAGCTCGGTGAGCATCGTTCCAGCCCCATCGATATAGGCCGCGAGCGCGCCCGTGAAGTCGGTGAAGAAGATGTTGCCGTCGAGGGCAGGGTAGACGCCGTTGGGGATGCCGAGGCCCGACCACAGCGTGGTCACGTTGCCGGCCGGGGTGATCTGCAGCAGCTCGCCGGTGTTGAAGGTGGCCGTGACCACGGTGCCGGCGGTGGTCCAGCGCAGGCCCAGCGTGTTGGGGAGCGCCATGCCCAGCGGGATCGGCGTGACATTGCCCGCGGGATTGATCTGCACGAGGTCGGCCCCGTCGCGCACGATGATCGTGCCCACGGTGGAGAACGTCATGTCCTCGGCGTTGCCGTCGAGCGGGGTCCCGTCGAACAAGAACTCTTCGACGACGAACGGCCCCATCGGGAGGTTGTCGCAAGGGAGCAGCGGGCCGGTGGTCTCGCCGTCGGTGGTGCCGCCGTCGGTGGTACCGCCGTCGGTGGGGTCGGTGGTGGGGCCAACGCTGGTGTCGGGGTCGACCGCCGTGGTCGTGGAGGGATCGCCGCTGCTGGGGTCGCCGGTGGTCGGATCACCGGTGGGATTGGAAGTTGGACCCGCCGTCGTCTCGGTGCCGGTGCCGGTGCCGTCTGGCGGTGGCGTGGAATCGTCGAGCAGCGCGTAGAACAAGCTGAGCTGCGAGTCGGTGGCGGTGACGAGCTTCTGCGCGGGGTCGATGCGCACCACGGGAAGCGGGCGCCAGCGCGCGACTCCGCTGAAGTACTCCTGCGGCTCGACGTAGCCGATTGCCGTCTGGCTGGTGTCGTCGGGGAGCGGGTAGCGATAGGTGACCGTCGCCGGGATCGCGAGCTCCACGTTGGGCTGCACGCGAAACGCAGGGCCATAGACGGACGGCGGATCCTCGCTGCGCTGGATCGTGAGCTCGATCGTCTCCTCGAGCGCCCGCGGGAGGATGGCGATGGTGAGGATGCTATCGATCGACGTCACCAGGCCGCCTTCGGGCCCGATCTCGCCGCGCGCGATGTCGGGGTCGGAGGCGTCCCGGCAGGCGCTCCCCCCCAGGCCCAACGTCCACGCACCAACGGCCAGAACCCACTGACGAGACCGCACGCGAGCACGGTAGCACGGCCGCCACTCGTGGGCGACGGAGCGCGCTCACGCGCTAGGGCCACGAAACGGCCGCCAGGAGGGCTG
>JBFIJN010000245.1:0-13239 GCA_041600735.1 Nannocystaceae bacterium | reverse complement strand
CCACCCGGTGACGACCTCCTGCGGCGTGGTCTGACCGGCGGCGATGTTCTCCCCGGCGGCCTGGAACGTGTAGCCGGCGCGCTCCATCCGATCGAACGGCGACTCGCCCTCGGGGTTGTCGTGATCGAAGAACCCGCGCACGGACATGTCGAGGCTGTGCACCCGCGCGGCGCAGCGCAGCCGCGGCTCCATCGCGAGCGGACCGTTCGCAGCGAAGCCCACGCCTCCGCAGCTGCCTCCCTGCGCACGCGCCTGGTTCACGAGCTCGACGACCTCGAGCTCGAACGCTCGCGCCGTGTCATCCCACTGCGCCACGCCCGAGCAGTACTCGCCGGCGGGCACCTCGTCTTGCCCGGGCCCGCCATCGTCGGCTCCGTCGTCGGCTCCGCCCTCGCTTCCGCCCGCGCCCTCGTCGCCACCGCCATCGTCGAACACGCAGCCGGCGGCGAGCACCACCGCCACGAGCCCCACGCCCCCCAGCCATGTCCTCGTGCGCATTCCCATGCCCCTACGGTACGACCAGAGGTTGGCGGCCAACAACCCCGCAGGCGCGGTCCGGGATGCTCCGACGCGGCACGATCTCGCGCGCTGGTCCCCCCCGGCCCGTGGATGTCCGCTTGGCGGGCCTTGGCGCCCTTGCTTCCGCAGGGTCCCCGACGGCAGGCTCGGTCGCTGCCTCGGCGCCGCGGCCACTGGGATGAAGGTCTACAGGAGCAACCGGGTCGAGGCCCTCCTCGACGCCCTCACCGAGGTGCTGAGCGAGCCTGCGGCCGGACCCCTGCACCCGGAGCCGGTGGTGGTGCACAGCCGAGCGATGGCGGTGTGGCTGTCGATGCGGCTGGCCGAGCGCTTCGACGGGTGGGTGGGGGGTGCGTTCCCGTTCCCGCGCCGCTTCGTGCAGTCGCTGTTCACGGCCGTGCTGGGCGCGCGCGCCGAGGCGACCGAGGGGTTCACGCGGCCGCGCCTGTTGTGGTCGGTGCTGACCGTGCTGCCGGAGCTGGTGCCCACGCCGCCGTTCGAAGAGCTGCGGCGCTACGTGGCCGACGATCCGCGCGGGCAGGCCCGCTTCCAGCTGGCGCAGCGGATCGCCGAGACCCTCGATCGCTACGTGGTCTACCGCCCGCGCATGGTGATCGGCTGGGACGACGGCGAGGAAGACCACTGGCAGGCCCGGCTGTGGCGCGCGATCGTGGCGCGACAAGGGGCCGACCACCCGCCCTCGCTCGCGCGCGAGGTGTTTCGCCGCCTCGACGCCGGCGACTTCGAGCGCGAGGCCCTGCCCGCGCGCGTGTGCGTGTTCGGGGTCTCCACCCTTCCCCCGTTCTACGTGCAGGTGCTCGGCGCGCTCTCGCGGCACATTCCCGTGCACCTGTTCGCGCTCTCGCCCAGCCACGAGTTCTGGGCCGAGCTGCGCTCGACGCGACAGGCCCTGCGAGCGCTCCGCGATCAGCCGGCCTCGCTCGGCGACGGGCCGCTCACCGATCAAGGCAACCCGCTGCTGGCCTCGTTCGGCGCCGTGGGGCGCGACTTCCAGCTCGTGCTCGAGCGCGAGGTCGACTACGAAGAGGCCGAGCCCTCGCTCTACCGCGAGCCGCCCACCGATACGATGCTGGGGCAGCTGCAATCCGACGTGCTGCACCTGCGCCACCGCGGCGGCGAGCACCCCGATCGCGAGCACGCCACCCCGCCCGCCAAGCGGGTCGCGCCCGAGGATCGATCGATCACCTTTCATGCCTGCCACTCGCCCATGCGCGAGGTCGAGGTGCTGCACGATCAGCTGCTCGACATCCTCGCGGGGGCCAGCGCCGGAGCCGACGCCAGCCCGGTGGCGCCGCACCAGATCGTCGTGCTGATGGCCGACGTCGACACCTACGCGCCGCTGGTGGAGGCGGTGTTCGAACGCGACCATCGCGACCCGAGCTTCATCCCCTACTGCATCGCCGATCGCTCGGTGCGGGCCGAGAGCCCCACGATCGAGGCGTTCCACCGCCTGCTCGGCCTCGTCGGCAGCCGCGTCACGGTCTCGGAGATCCTCGATCTGCTGGCGGTCGAGGCCGTGCACACGCGCTTCGAGATCACCGCCGAGGACCTCGATGTCATCACCGAGTGGGTGGGCGCGGCCGGGGTGCGCTGGGGCGTCGATGCGCAGCACCGCGGGGAGCACGGCCAGCCGCGCTACGACCAGAACACGTGGCGCTTTGGTCTACAGCGGCTGCTGCTCGGCTATAGCCTGCCCGGCGGCAACCGCCAGACGTTCGCGGGCGTGCTGCCCTACGACGAGATCGAGGGCCAAGACGCCGAGCTGCTGGGCAAGCTGGCCGAGTTCTGCGAGCGCCTGTTCGAACACCTCGCGCAGCTCGATCGCCCGCGCACGCCCCCGGCCTGGCAAGAAGCGCTCACCACCCTGGCCGATGACATGCTCTCGACCGCGGGCCTCGCCGCGTGGGAGCACCAGCAGTTGCGCCGCGCGATCGAGGGCCTCGTCACCGATGCGGTGGCGGCCGGCTTCGACGGCACGGTGCCGATGGCCTCGATGCGGGTGCTGGTCGAGGAACGCCTCGAGGAGGAGCGCCCGGCCCAGCGCTTCTTGGCCGGCGGGGTGACGTTCTGCGCGATGCTGCCCATGCGCACGATCCCGTTCCAGGTGGTGTGCATGCTCGGGATGAGCGACGGCGCGTTCCCCCGCGGCGGACGCACGGTGGGCTTCGATCTCATGGCCCAGCGCCCGCGCCCCGGCGATCGCTCGCGCCGCGCCGACGATCGCTACCTGTTCCTCGAGGCGCTGCTCGCCGCGCGCCAGCGCGTGATCCTGAGCTACGTCGGGCAGAGCATCCAAGACAACACCGATCTGCCGCCGTCGGTGGCCGTGAGCGAGCTGCTCGACGTGCTCGACGAGGGCTTCGTGGCGCACGAGGGCCCGCTGCGCGCGCAGCTCGTGCTGCGCCATCCGATGCAGCCGTTCTCGCCGCGCTACTTCGGGGCCGACCCCGATCCGCGGCTGTGGAGCTATGCGGTGGCCTACGAAGATGGCGCCCGCGCGCTGCACAGCGGCCGCCGTGGGCGCCCGCGCGTGGAGCTGTTCGACGAGCTGCTCCCGCCCGCCCCCGAGCAGGAGCAGGCCCACCCGCTCGAGCTCGATCGACTGGTCCGCTTCTTCCAGCAGCCCGCGGCCGAGCTGCTCAAGCGGCGCCTGGGCCTCAATCTCTCGGAGTGGGTGCGCGACCGCAGCGATCGCGAGCCGATGGAGCTCGACAGCCTCGAGCAGTGGAAGGCGGGCACCGAGATCCTCGAGCACCGCCTCGACGAGCTGCCGGCGCTGCGCTCGCGCGAGCTGCTGCGCGCGATGGGCCTGCTGCCGCTCGGGGCCGCGGGCGACTCGCTCTACGAGGCCATCGCGCTCGACACCGATCCGGTGGCCGCCGTCGCTCAGCGCCTGCGGATCGGCGCGCGCCTGCCCAACCTCCCCGTCGATCTCTCGCTGCCCACGCTGCGCGTGGTGGGCCAGCTCGACCGCCGCTGGCCCACCGCCGTGGTGCGGGCACAGTACGGCCTCGTTCGCGCCAAGCACCTGCTCGAGGCCTGGATCCGCCACCTCACGTTGTGCGCCCAGGCTCCGGGCGACCAGGCGCTGCGCACGGTGGTGGTGGGGCGCCCCGAGCGACCGGGCGGCGCGCGGGTGTGCCGGCTGCGTCCGGTCGCCGACGCCGTCGAGCGCCTCGACGAGCTCGCGCGCCTCTACGTGGCCGGCCAGCAGCGCCCGCTGCTGCTGTTCCCGCGCTCCTCGCTCGCGTACGTGCAGGCGCTCGCCGAGGGCAAGGACGACGGCGACGCGCGCATGGCCGCGCGCACGGAGTGGTCGAGCCGCGGCTTCGCCGAGAACGATGATCCCCACCTCGCGCGCATCTTCGGCGATCTCGATCCGCTGGCCGAGGGCTTCTCGCTGCTCGACCCGCCGCTCGTGGGCGGCGACTTCGCCTCGCTCTCGCGGCGCGTGTTCATGCCGCTGCTCGGGCACCTCGAGGAGGGTGAGGAGCAGTGAGCAGCACGACGATGCGAGGCTTCGACCCGCTCGCGACCAGCCTCGACGGCACCAACCTCATCGAGGCGAGCGCGGGCACGGGCAAGACCTATGCGATCGCGACCTTGTTCGTGCGGCTGATGCTGGAGCGCGATCTGGGGGCGGACCAGATCCTCGTGGTCACCTTCACCGAGGCGGCCGCCGCCGAGCTTCGCGATCGCGTGCGCTCGCGGCTGCGGGCCGCCCATCACGCCTACCGCGACGCAGAGGGCGCGGACCCGGTGTTGGCGGCGATGGTGCGGCAGCGCCAGGCGCAAGGCCACGGCGAGCGCGATCGCGAGCGGCTGTCGCTCTCGCTGCGCTCGTTCGACGAGGCTCCGATCTCCACGATCCACGGGTTCTGCAACCGCGTGCTGCACGACTCGGCGTTCGAGAGCGGGGTGGCGTTCGACACCGAGCTCGTCATCGACGACGAGCCGATCGTGGACCAGGTGCTGCGCGACTTCTGGGCGCGCGAGCTGTACGGCTCCGACGCCCGCTTCGTGCGCCACCTGCATCGCGAGGGCCTCTCGCCCGATCGGCTGATGCCGCTGGCCCGCCTGGCGCTGCGCCACATCGATGCGCCGGTGGTTCCCGAGCGCGTGGAGCTGGGGGGCCAGCCCGCCGGCACCGCCTACGCCGAGGCCTACCGCCACGTGCGCGAGATCTGGTGGAGGGACCGCGCCGAGATCAAGGCGCTCTTGCTCGGCTTCCCCCACCTGCACAAGACCCGCTATCGCAAGGACGACATGCCCACGTGGTTCCTCGCGATGGATGCGTTCTTGCGCAGCGAGGAGCCCGGCCCCGAGCTCGGCTCGGTGGGCTTCGACAAATTCCTCCCGCAGACCCTCGCCGGCGCCACCTCGGTCAAGCACACGCGCGCGGGCGGCTCGCCCCCCGAGCACCCGTTCTTCCACGCGTGCGCCGAGCTCGACGCGGCGCGCCGCCCCCTCGAGGAGGACCACCGCACGCGCACCGTCGAGCTCAAGCGACGGCTGGTGGCCCACGTGCGGCGCGAGGTCCCGCGGCGCAAGGTCGCGGCCGGGGTGCAGTCGTTCGACGATCTGCTGCAGCGGCTCGACAAGGCGCTGCGCGGCCGCGCGGGTCGCCGCCTGGCCGAGCAGGTGCGCAAGCGCTACCGGGCCGCGCTCATCGACGAATTCCAAGACACCGATCCGGTGCAGTACCGGATCTTCCGCACGCTCTACGGCGGCACCGGGCTGCCGCTGTTCCTCATCGGCGACCCCAAGCAGGCGATCTACGGGTTCCGCGGGGCCGATGTGTTCACCTATCTGCGCGCGGCCAAGGCCGCCGGTGACCAGCGCTTCACCATGGACACCAACTGGCGCTCCGACCCGCCGCTCCTGCATGCGGTGCAGCGGCTGTTCGACGTGCGGCGCCCGTTCTTGATCGAGGACATCGGCTTCCCTGCGGTGGGCCCGCGACCCGGCGCCCAGTCGGTGCTGTGGGCCGACGGACGCGCGCTGCCGGCCTTCGAGCTCAAGGTGCAGCCGCGCGAGACCGCGGCGGTCAAGTACAAGCAGATCACCGCCGACTGGGCCGAGCGCCACGTGCCCGAGCGAGTCGCGGCCGACGTCTCGCGGCTGCTCGCCCAGGGCGTCACGCTGCGCGAAGGCGAGAGCGAGCGACCGCTGCACGCCGGCGACGTGGCCGTGCTGGTGCGCAAGAACGATCAGGCGCTCGCCGTGCAACGCGAGCTCCGCCGCCTCGGGATCCCCGGCGTCGTCTATGGCGACGCCACCGTGTTCGACACCCCCGAGGCCGAGGAGCTGTACCGCGTGCTCGGGGCGGTGGCCGAGCCCACGCGCAGCTCGCTGCTGCGCGCCGCGATCACCACCGAGCTGTTCGGCGTGAGCGCCAACGCGCTCGAGGCCATGTCGGACGACGACGACACCGAGTGGAACCGCTGGATCGACGACTTTCGCCGCTGGCACGAGCAGTGGGTCGAGCGCGGGTTCGTGCAGATGTTCCGCGGGCTCATGTCGGAGCGCAGCACCCAGCCGCGGCTGCTGGCGATGCTCGACGGCGAGCGGCGCATGACCAACCTCTTGCACCTGGCCGAGCTGCTGCACGGCGCCGCCACGGCCGAGCACCTGGGGCCCTCGGGCCTGCTGCGGTGGTTCCAGCAGCAGCGACGCAGCCGCACGAGCATGCTCGAGGCGGTCAAGATGCGGCTCGAGCGTGACGACCAAGCCGTCCAGCTCATCACCATCCATCGCAGCAAGGGCCTCGAGTTTCCGGTGGTGTACTGCCCCTACCTGTGGGACGGCGCCGGGCTGTTCCCCGACGAAGAGGACAACCTCGTCTATCACAACCCCGAGCACGACGATCGGCTGGAGCTCGACATCCGCATCAAGGGCACCCGCAAGGAGCGCGAGGCCGATCCGCACATCGAGCTCGCGCGCAAGGAGAAGACCGCCGAGAACCTGCGGCTGCTCTACGTCGCGGTCACCCGCGCGCGGCATCGCTGCGTGGTGGTGTGGGGCGGCTTCTATCGCAACCATCGCTCGCCGCTCGGCTACCTGCTGGGCTCCCCGCTGCACGACGATCGCTGGCCGTGGGATCCCGAGGCGATCGCGGCCAAGCTCAAGGAGCTCGACGATCCGCAGCTGCAAGCGTGGGTGCACGAGCGGGGCGAGGGGGCGTGGACCACCTCGCGGCTCGACGAGGGCGCGGCGATCCCCTACCGCGCGCCGCCGGCCGCCGACGTCGAGATCCGCGCGCGACGACCGCTCGCGGCGATCGACCGCAGCCGGCGAACCGCGAGCTTCACCACGATGGTGGCCGACCGCGATCACGGGCGCGGCGAGGCCAGCGAGGGGCGCGACCGCGATGACACCAGCGGCGATGCCACGCGCAGCGCCCCTCCGCCTGCGCCCGAGGGGCCGATCGTACTGGCCGAATTCCCGCGGGGCGCCAAGGCCGGGAACTTCTTCCACGACGTGCTCGAGAACCTCGACTTCATGGCCCCCGCCACCGAGCGCGACGCGCTGGTCGACGCGAAGCTCGGCGCCTACGGCTACCCGCGCGAGAGCTGGGGCGAGCCCGTGCGCGCCGCCCTGCGCGGGATGCTACACACCTCGCTGTTGGCCGAGGATCCCACGCTCACGCTCGCCCAGCTGAGCCCGGCCCGCCGCCGCAACGAGCTCGAGTTCATCCTGCCCACCGCCGGCGGCGAGCACGGCGACGCGATCGCGCTCACCCGCGAGCGCCTCGCGGCCCTGTTCCGCACCCACGAAGCCGGGCTCCCCCCGGGCTACCCCGAGCAGGTCGATCGCCTCGGGTTCTCGCCGCTGCGCGGGTTCCTGAAGGGCTTCATCGATCTCGTGCTCGTGCATCGCGATCGCTGGTATCTCGCCGACTACAAGACCAACCACCTCGGCGAGGACCTCGGGGCCTACGCGCCCGCGCGCCTCGGCCAGACGATGGTCGAGAGCCACTACGTGCTGCAGTACCACCTCTACACCGTGGCGCTGGTGCGGCACCTCGCGCGCACGATCCCCGGCTTTCGCTACGAGCGCGACTTTGGCGGCGTGTTCTACTTGTTCTTGCGCGGCATGACCCCCGCAACGGGACCGACGCGCGGGGTGTTCTTCGACCGACCCCCGGCCGCGAGGATCGAGGCGCTGTCGAGCCTGCTGCGCGGAGGCCCGCTGCCATGACGCCGCTGCTGCAGAAGCTGCTCGAGGCCGGGGTGATCTCGGTGCTCGACATGCACTTTGCGCGGGGCCTGGCCCGGCTCCACCCCGACGAGCCGGCCTCGGTGTTCCTCGGCGCCGCGCTGGCCAGTCGCGCCGTGCGGCACGGCCACGTGTGCGCCGATCTGCACCGCGTGCTCGACTCGCCGCTGCTCGACGAAGAGGGGCAGCCGCTCGACGTGGAGCTCCCCAACCGCTTCCAGTGGGCGATGGATCTCGGGGCCAGCCCGCTGGTGAGCGCGGGCGAGCGGCCTACGCCGCTGGTGTTCGACGGCGGGGCGCGGCTCTACCTGGCGAGGTACTGGCGCTACCAGATGGCGCTGGCCAAGGGCCTGCGCGAGCGCGTGGAGCAGCGCCCCGCGGGGATGGATCCCTCGCGGTTCTCGGCCGGGCTCGATCGACTGTTCTCGAGCGACGGGGAGCACCGCGCCGACCGCTGGCAGCGCTTGGCCGCCGTGGTCGCGGCCCGCCGCGGGCTCACCGTGATCTCGGGCGGCCCGGGCACCGGCAAGACGAGCACCGTCGTGCGGATCCTGGCGCTCCTGCAGGAACAAGCGCTCGCGCGCGGCGACCGACCGCTGCGCATGCAGCTGTTCGCGCCCACCGGCAAGGCGGCCGCGCGCCTGGGCGAGGCGATCGTCGAGCGCCTCGCCGCGCTCCCCATCGACGAGGCGGTGCGCCGGGCGATCCCCACGCAGCCCTCCACGATCCACCGCGGCCTCGGGTTTCGCCCCTCCACCCCGACCCGCTTCATCCACGATGCCAACAACCCGCTGCCCGTCGATCTGGCCTTGGTCGACGAGGCCTCGATGGTGGACCTCGCGCTCATGGCCAAGCTGGTGGCGGCCGTCCCTCCACACGCGCGCCTCGTGCTGCTCGGCGACAAGAACCAGCTCGCCTCGGTGGAGGCGGGCGCGATCTTGGGCGACGTGTGTCGCACCGACGTGCGCCCCGGGTACTCGCCACAATTTCGCGAGGAGATCCGCGCGCTCGCGGGTCGCGACGGGCTGCCCGAAGACCTGCGCGAGGCAGGGGCGCCCGGCATCGGTGATTGCATCGTCGAGCTCGCCCACAGCTATCGCTTTACCGCGCAGGGCGGCATCGGAGGGCTCGCGCAGGCGGTCAACCGGGGCGACGGCACCGCGATGGTGGAAGAATTGGGCCCGCCCACCGAGCCCGACCGCGTGGGTCTCGACGCCGGCGCCGTGGCGCTGGTCGAGCTGCGCGAGGAGGATGAGCTCGCCAAGGTGCTGCGACCGCTGGTGCTCGACGGCTTCGCCGGGCTGCTGCGCGGTGACACCCCCGAGGCGCGGCTGGCCGCGCTCGGGAGGTTCCGCATGCTCTCGCCGCATCGGCACGGGCGCTACGGTGCGCTCGCGCTCAACCGGCTCGTCGAGGACGAGCTCGGTCGGGCCGGCCTGCTCAATACGCGCGACGTCTGGTACGACGGTCGCCCCGTGATCGTAACCGAGAACGATCACCAGCTCGAGCTCTACAACGGCGACGTGGGCGTGGTGCATCGCGAGGGCAGCGGCGCCACGCGGGTCGTGTTCGGCACCCCCGGCGGCGGCCTGCGCTGGCTGGCCCCCGCCCGCTTGCCGCCCCACGAGACCGTGTTTGCGATGACCGTGCACAAGAGCCAGGGCTCGGAGTTCGATCGCGTGGCGCTCGTGATGCCGGCCGCGGTCTCGCCCGTGCTCACGCGAGAGCTGATCTACACCGCGATCACGCGAGCGCGACGACAGATCGTCGTCTACGGCACGGCCGCGGTGCTGCGCGAGGCCGTGGGGCGCCGGATCGACCGCGCATCGGGGCTGCGCGAGGCGCTGTGGGTGGGCTGAGAGCAACGCTACCCGGTTGTCCGAATACGCCCCCCCTGGCACGATCCCCCGCCTGAGCGTCGAACTGCACCACCCGAGCTCGACCCGCGAGGAGGCCCCGTCGGATGAGCAGCAGGCGCTGGTCCGCGAGCTCCAGCGGCGCCTGGCGCCCGCAATTCGCAGGATCTGCCCCCCCGAGCTGGCCGCCCACGCCGACGATCTGGTGCAGCTCGCCGTGCTCCGCGTGCTGAGGGCCGCGCCCGATCACCGCGAGCGTGAGGGAGCCGAGCCCGTGCCTACGTCCTATCTGTGGAGGGTGGCGTACACGACGGTGATCGACGAGCTGAGGAGAGTACGCGGCGAGCACGCCAAGCGTGACCACGCCGCCGCGGCCGGAGCGGCCGCGCCTTCCCCCCCGCCCTCGCCCGAGTCCATCGCCCAGGGCGCGCGCATCGGGGCGGCGATCCGCGAGTGCCTCGAGGCGCTCGAGCAAGACCGTCGCCGCGCGGTGGTGCTGCACCTGCAGGGCCACTCGGTCCCGGAGACCGCCTCGCTGCTCGGCTGGGTGCGCAAGCGGGCCGAGAACTTGGTCTACCGCGGGCTCGGCGACCTCCGCCGCTGCCTCGCGAGCAAGGGGTTCGAACCATGAGCGAGCGTTCCTGGCTGCGAGCGGCCTTCGCCAAGATTCCCGCGCGCACCCCCGCGCTCGCGCCGATCGAGCCCGAGCGCATCTGGGCCGCGGTGCGTGGTGAGCTCGATGCGCGAGAGACCGCGGAGATCGTCGACCGACTCCACGAGGATCCCGAGCTCGCGATGGAGTGGCGCTTGGCCGTCGAGCTCGCGGGCGCCGAGGCCGAGGCCGCGACCACCGAGGCCGACCCCACCGCCCCGAGCCCCGCCCCGGCCGCCAACGATCGGCGCTACGGGTACGCCGCCCTGCTCGTGGCGGCAGCCGTGGGGGCCCTCGTGCTCTCGCTGCGCCCCGCACCGCCGCCCCTCGACCCGGGCCCGGGCCCGGGCGAAGACTCGACCCCCGCCATGCGCGCGCCGGCCGGCGGCGCCGCGATCTCCACCGAGCTCCCCGACGGCTCCACGCTGCCCCGCGCGCGCTTCGAGCTGCGCTGGTCGACGGTGCCGGGCGCCGATCACTACGAGCTGCGGCTCAGCACGCTGGCCCTCGATCCGCTCCATCGCGCGCTCGAGCTGCACGATCCGCGAGCCACGATCCCCGCCGAGGCCCTCGCGCCCGTGGCTACGGGCGAAGCGATGCTGTGGCAGGTCACCGCGGTCATGCCCGACGGTCGCCGCCTCGACTCGCCCGCTTGGCGCATCGCAGTCCAATGATGCTCACCTTCGTGCTCGGCTCGCTGCTCTCGCTAGGCACGGTCGCATGGGCTGGCCCGCCGCGGGTCCCCACCCTCGGCCGCTGCGAGCGAGCCCTGCAAGCCGCGCCCGAGCGGCGTGAGTCGTGGGCCTGCTTCTACGACCACGCGCGCTCGCGCGGCGACTGGACCGCGACCGCGGCCTCGCTGCGCACCCACCTGCTCGCATTCGAAGCCACCAATCCCGGCCCGCTCCAGCTCGGCTACGCACACCTGGCGCTCGCCAACGTGGTCGCGGAGCTCGACACCGACGAGGGCATCGCGCTCTACGAGCAGGCGGCAGACGAGCTGCGCCGCGGTGACGATCCGCTCGCGCTCACCCTGACCCTGCTCAACCTCGCGTTCCACCAGCGCGTCGCGGGCGATCCCTCGCTCGGCGCCGCGACCCTGCGCCGGGCCGAGCGCGCGGCCGTCCGCTACGGCGACCCGCAGTGGATCGCGACCGTCGAGGTCGAGCAGGTGCGCCACATGCTGCGCACGGGCGGCGATCTCGGCCGGGCCGCGCGCTTGCTCGCCGCCAGCGAGCCGCTGCTGTTCCCCAGCGGCGACCACCAGGCGCAGGTCACCTGGCTGGCCGCCGCGATCAGCGTGTATCGCGGCCTCGGACAGCTCGCGCGCGCCCGCGTGCTCGTCGATCGGCAGGTAGAGCTCGTTGCGCGCGCTCAGGATCGCTATGCGGAGGCCTCGATTCGCTACAACCGCCTGGGCATCCGCCTCGACCAAGCCATCGAAGACGGCGCGCTCGCCCCCTCCGCGGAGCTGCTCGCCGAGATCGACGAGGCCGTCGCCGTCGCCAAGGCCGGGAACAACCGCTGGGCCGCGCTCTCGCTGCGCACGCTGCAGGCCGATCTGCTGCTGATCGATGGATCGGGCCAGGCCGCCGAGGCCCTCGCCCGACACTGCCTGATCGACGCCCGCGAGCTCGGCGACGCGCGCCTCGAGATCGACGCCATGCTCGCGCTCGTCGAGTCGATCGCCTACGGCGGCCTCCCGCTCGACGAGGAGCGACGCGCCGAGCTCGAGGGGTTGCTGGCCACCGCCCGCGCGCGCGCCCGCGAGACCGACGATGCCTTCACCGAGCTCTACGTGATCGGCACGCAGGCGACCCTGCTGTGGCACCAGCACGCGCGGGCGCGTGCGATCGCGGCGAGCGAGGCCCAGCTCGAGCTGCTCGAGCGCATGCGTGCCGAGCAGCACGATCCCACGACCCGCGCCGAATTCCAGGGCGCGCAGGCCAACGCGTTCGAACGCTACATCGATCAGCTGCTGCGCGAGGCCCAGGCCGTGCCCGAGGATCGCGAGCGGCTGATCGCCAAGGCCTTCGCGGTCGGCGAGCGCTTCCGGGCGCGAGTGCTCCGCGAGTCGCTCGCGGCGAGCGGCGCGAGTCAGCTCTCCGATCCCGCCGTGCTCGCTCGGATCTCCGCGATCCAGCTGCGGCTCCGCGATCCGAGCCTGGAGGCCGAGGACCGCGCCGAGGCCCTCGACGAGCTCGAGGCGCTCGAGCGACGCGAGCTCGAGGCCCTCGCCGAGTCCGCCGAGCCCGCGTGGCTCGCCGCGGAGCCCTCGAGCTTGGCCGACCTGCAGCGCGCGCTCCAGCCCCGCGAGGCGCTGTTGATCGTGCACCTGCCCAAGCTCCGCGAGCTGCTCCCCGCCCGCCGCAGCCGGGCGTGGGTGCTCGTGATCACGGCGCAGCAGGTGGAGGCCGTCGAGCTCGAGGAGCCGCGACAGATCTGGGCGCGCGCCGCGATGCTCGGCCCGCTGATCGAGCGGCGCGAGCTCGAGCTCGAGGCCGCCACGCGCAAGCTCGGCGCGCTGCTGCTCGACGACGTGCTCGCGGCCGTCCCCGCTTCGGTCGACACCCTCGGCGTGGTGCTCGACGGCCCGCTCCACCAGCTCCCGCTGGCGAGCCTGCGCGTGGGGCCGCAGGGCCAGCCGCTCGTGGAGCGCTTCGCCGTGAGCGCGGTGCCCTCCGCGAGCCTGCTCGTGTCATGGCGAAGACGCCGAGTCGGGCAACCCCGCGCGCTCGTGGAGCCTGGGGTGCTCGCGCTCGCCGATCCTCCGACGCCGTTGGCCGCGCTCGGGCCGGCCGATCTCGACCACGACCGCGAGCGCACGCTCAGCGAGGGGCTCGCGCTCCCGCCCCTGCCCCTCGCCCGCCGCGAAGCCGAGCTGGCCGCCCGCCTCGCGCGCGACACCGTGTGGATCGGTGCCCAGGCCAGCGAGACCGCGCTCGACCAGCTCGCCCTCGATCGCTTCGCCGT
>JBFIJN010000244.1:0-13250 GCA_041600735.1 Nannocystaceae bacterium | reverse complement strand
CTGCCGCCCCGGAGATGCGATCGCCGCCCACCCCGGCGCTCATGTGCGGATCCACGAAGACGCTTCCGCGGCCGGGCTCTCGGGCGCCCAGATCATGGCGCTGGGCACCCGCCAGGGCTATGGCGCGCGGGCGCTCGCAGATCTGTGCCACGAGGAGAGCTGCGGCTGGCCTCCGGTGCGGCTGGTGTGGCTGGAGAACACGCTCGGCGATGCGGGCGGTGTGCCCTGGCCGCTGCACGATCCCGAGGGCGCGCACGATCGCGGGCTCCACGACGTGAGTACCTGGGCGCGAGCCCACCAGCGCGCGGTACATCTCGACGGCGCGCGGCTGTGGAACGCCCACGTCGCCACCGGGATCCCCCTGCACACGTACGCCGCGTGTGCAGACTCGGTCGCGGTCTCGCTCAGCAAGGGTCTCGGTGCGCCGGTCGGATCGGTGCTGTGCGGTGACGAGGAGTTCATCGCGCAGGCGCGTCGGCACAAGCACGCGCTCGGCGGAGGCTTTCGACAGGCCGGGGTGCTCGCTGCCGCGGGCCGCTACGCGCTCGAGCACCACCTCGAGCGCCTCGCCGAGGACCACGCCCGCGCCGCTCGCCTCGCAGCCGCCCTCGCCGAGCTCCCCTGCTGGGAGATGCCCACGCCGCTCACCAACCTCGTGGTCGCGCCCGTGCGCGCCCCTTGGGATCACGCGGAGCAGCTGTGCGCGCCGCTGCGAGCCGCAGGGGTGCTGTGCAACCCCAACACGTACCGCGAGGTCCGCTTCGCGCTCCATCTCGACATCGACGACGCTGCGCTCGAGCAGATCATCGCCATCGTGCGCCGCGTGGTCACCGAGCTGCGCCCGCCGGCCTAGGGGGTTCGAACGAGACGAGCCCCGAGGCCAACTGGCGCCCGGGGCTCGCTCGCTGCAACCGCAAGGTCGCGGGACGACTGCGGGACTACATGGTCACCGAGTACTGGAAGCCCATCGTGGCCTCCGAGAACTCGCTGAACGTGGCCGACTTGAGGGCCGCGGCCACGCAGTTCCCGAGCGCGTTGCCGGCGTGGGGCGCCTGCGGGGTCACCTTGGTCACCTTGCCGGTGCCGCCGGAGACCGAGATCTTCACGGTGACCTTCTCGCCCGCCTTGGCCCCGTGCTTGGATCCGCAGCTCTTGGCCGCGTCCTTCACGGTGGCCATGCTCTTCTTGATGTCGGTGCTGGAGAGCTTGGCCGGAACGCCAGGCTTGGTGGAGCCACCCGAAGAACCGCCGCTCGACGACCCGCCCGAGCTCTTCTTGGGCTTGCCGCACTTGCTGGGGTCGAGGATGCAGTCGACGGAGGGGCTGTCGTCGCTCGACGACTTCTTGGTGTCCGTCTTGGTGCTGCTGCCGGCGCTCGAACCCGAGTTGGTGCTGCCAGAGTTGCTGCTGCTGGCGGTGCCGCCGGAGCTCTTCTTGCTGCTGCCGCCCGAGCTCTTCTTGCTGCCCGAGCTCTTCTTGCTGTCGTCCTCGGGCTCCTCGCCGCCCGAGCCACCGCTCGACCCGCCCTCGCCGGCTTCGGCGGCCGCCTTGGCGTCGTCGTCCTTGGCGTCGTCCTTCTCGTCGTCGTCCTTCTTCTTCTTGTCATCGTCGTCGTCGTCCTTGACCGACGGAGCGACGACCGGGACCTCTTGGACGATGGTCTGAGTCTCGGGGGGCTTCTTGAGCACGATGAACGCACCCAGGCCACCGACGGCCAGGATGAGCACGACCATCATGATGTAGAGCGGCGCGTTGGAGCGCGGCTGCACCACGGGCACGGCGGCGGCCTCGGCCACCGGCGTGTGCGGGGCGATCAGCGGCGCGGCGGCCAGGCCACCGAAGCCACCGCCGCCGAAGCTCGGCAGCGCCGCATCGTCGGCCGCGGCCTGCGGCGCTGCGCTGGCCGCTGCCATGCCGCCGCCACCGACCATCGAGCCGAGCGAGCGAATGTCGATCAGGCCCGAGCCCTCGGACGAGGGCGCAGAAGTGGCGAGCCCCTTGGAGGGGTTGGCCTGAGCGCGCGCGGCCGGGCTCGAGATCCCGCCGCCGCTGCGGGCCGTGGCCGCACCGGAGGTGGCCATGGCTTGGAGGCTGTCGAGCGAGAACAGCACGGAGTTCTCGTTGCGCTGCCCCGTGAGCTTGGAGACGCGCGGCGACTGGTGCTCGGGGCCATCGGTCCCGGTGGCCGCGACCGCGGCTGCGGCCCCCACCCCCATCGCACGGCCCCCGCCCGCGGCGTAGTCGTCTTGGTTGGCGCTCACCGCAAAGGGATCGTCGCCGCCACGCTCGGGCAGATCGGCGAATGCGTCGACATCACCGAGCGGCAACCAGTCGTCGAAGCCCTCCTGCCAGACGGCCGTGTCTCGATCGATCTCACCCGCCGAGAAGCGCTGGCGGACCTCGTCCTCGGGCATGGGTCCGACCGTCTCGCCATTGATGGCGAGGTGCCAGCCGGGGCTGGCTTGGTCGGCCGCGGAGGCAGCCCCCGCATCTGCGGCAACCACCCCCTTGTCGCGGACGATGATCACGTTGCTGCACTTCTTGCAGCGGATCTTGAAAGTCTTGCCGCGAACCTTCTCGTCCGCGATCGAGTACTTCGCACTACACTTGTCGCATTCGATCTTCATTCGCGTGCGTCCCGGAGGCTCGGTGGGCTGGCATGGCGGGTATTGGCAGGTGAGCGGAGCCCGCCCAAGCGGGGCCAGTATAGGGGAAGCGCCGGACTGGGCACAACCACGCGCTCGTCAGAACAGCGGCCTTTGCGGCCACGGGCTGCTAGAACGCGTCGGCAAAGCGCAGGGTCTGGGCGCGATCCGGTCCCACCGACACCAGTACCACGGGGACTTGCGTCCGGTCCTCGATGAGATCGAGGTAGGCTCGCACGGGCCGCGGGAGGTCCTCGCGGCGCTTGGCCGCGCGCAGACGGTCCGCAAGCAAAGGATCCCCCCACCCATCGACGGTCCGCAGCCGCGGCACGGCGTCGAACAGGCCATCGCGGCCGGGGTCGAGATCGTCCTCGTACGACTCGCAGATCTCGACCTTGGGCAGCAGCGCCAAGACGTCGAGCTTGGTGACGCACAGCCCGTCGAGGCCGGAGAGCCGCGCGGCATGGGCCAGCGCGGGTAGATCGAGCCAGCCGCAATCACGCGGACGCCCCGTCGTTGCGCCGTACTCGGCGCCAGCGTCCCGCAGTCGCTCACCCTCGGCCCCCGCGAGCTTGGTGGGAAACGGCCCCTCGCCTACGCGCGTGGTGTAGGCCTTGGTGATCCCCCACGCGTGATCGATGAGCGTGGGGCCGATGCCGATCCCGGTGCACACGCCGCCCGCGATCGTGTTCGACGAGGTCACGTAGGGATAGGTGCCGTGGTCCAGGTCGAGCATCGCTCCTTGGGCGCCTTCGAAGAGCACGCGCTCGCCCGCGCGAATCGCCGTATGACACAGCGCTCCCGCGTCGCAGGCCATCGGCCCCAGCTGCTCGCCCCAGCGCAGACCGAGCTCCACGAGCGCGTCGACGTCGATGATCTGGTCGTGCGCGCCGAGGCGCTCGAGCTCGGGATCGAGCGCGGCCTTGTTCTGCGCCAGGCGCTGGCGCAGCGAGGCCTCGCGCAGCAGATCGCGGACCTTGACCCCGCGGCGCGCGGCCTTGGCCTCGTAGGTGGGGCCCACGCCGCGGCGCGTGGTGCCGAGCTTGCGGCCCTGGCTGGCGGTGTCCTCGCGCAAGCCATCGAGCGCGCGGTGATACGGGAAGATCACGTGAGCATCGAGCGAGACCCGCAGCTCGTCGGCGAGCAACAGCCCGCGCGCGCGCAGCTGCTCGACTTCCTCACGAAACACCTCGGGATCGATCACCATGCCGGGCCCCAGCACGCAGCGGATCCCCGGGTAGCGACAGCCCGACGGCACGAGGTGGGTGATGATCCGCTCTCCGTTCACCACCAGCGTGTGCCCGGCATTGTTGCCGCCGGCGAAGCGAGCCACCACGTGCGCCTGCTCGGCGAGCACGTCGACTACCTTGCCCTTGCCCTCGTCGCCCCACTGGGCTCCCACGACCACCAACGCGCTCATGATGTCTCCTGTGCTGCAGCCCAACCTCGCGGGCCCAGGGCCCACGTGGTGACTTCGTGCTCTTCCACGAACGTGAGTCGATCGGCGCCTCCGGCCACGGCGAGCGCCTGCGCGCGCGCGAGCGTGACGGCCGGCTGCACCCAGGCGCGGCGGCCCTCGGTGCGCGCCTTGGCGGCCACGGCGTGGGCTCGCCCGCGCGCCGCGACGCCCGGCACCGCACTCTCGCGCGGCGCGAGGGCCACGAGATGGGCGAGCGGCGGCTCGGCCCCCACCACGTCGAGCCCCTGCACCGCCAGCGCCGCCTCGACGGCGTCGAGGTCGATGGCAAAGCCGGTCGCGGGGCGCGGCACGCCGTAGCGGCGCGGCAGGCCATCGTAGCGACCGCCGCGGACCAGCGGGTGGTGCACGCCGCCGGCCCAGCCGCGAATGCGAATGCCCGAGTAGTAGTCGAAGCCGCGCGCCTCGCCGAGATCGATGGTGATGCGTGAGAGCAGCTCGTGGTCCATCGCCGCGAGGTGCTCTAGCACCGTGCGCAGCTCGGCGAGCGCATCGTCGACGCCGGCCCCGCCGAGCGCAGCCTCGGCGCGCGGCAGCACGAGCGCCGGGGCCCCGAACAGGTCGCACAGGGCCACCGCCGCCTCGCGCTGCGCGGACGGGCGATCGTGGGTCTCGAGCAGGCGGCTGAGCCCGTCGCGATCCTTGCGCGCGAGCAAGCCGTGCGCGCGCTCGCCCTCGTCGGGCGCGAGCTCGAGCGCGGACAGCAATCCTCGCGCGACGCGGGTGTGGGCGAGATCGAGACGGAAGTCGCGCAGACCCAGAGCCCGCAGCGAGGCATCGGCGAGCGCCACGAGCTCGGCATCTGCGGCGGGGTCGTCGTCGCCGACGAGCTCGACCCCCACCTGGTGCACCTCGGTCTGCTCGCGGGCCGAGGAGGGCTGGCGCAGCACCTCGGCGGCGTAGGCGAAGCGATGCACCACGTCGGCCGCGAGCTCGCCCCCCCAGCGCTGGCCCAGCATGCGGGCGATCTGCGGGGTGACATCGGCGCGCAGCGTGACGAGCTCGCCGCTGCCCGCGGCGATGAAGCGCACGCAGCCGCGGCGATCGGCCTCGGAGAGACCGCGGGCCAGCACCTCGTAGTACTCGATGGCCGGCGTGGACACCGGCTCGTAGCCCCACGCCTCGAAGGTGGAGAGGAACGTCGCGGTCACCGCCCGGCGCCGCCGATGGGCCGCGGGAAGCAGGTCTCGAGCCCCGCGCGGGAGGGCGGCCATGGGCGCCGCCTGGGTCGAGTCGCTCATGACCCCTTCAAGTCGTAGAAGACCAGGCCGTTGGGGATCTTCGGATGGAAGAAGGTGCTCTTCTGCGGCATCACCTGACCGCTGTCACAGACCGCGCGCACGTCGGACACGGGCGTCGCGTTCATCAAGCACACCAGCTGTACCGAGGGATCGTCGTGGCCCGCGGCGGCCGCGAGGGCCTGCTCGGTGGACTTGTAATAGTAGAGGTTGGTCTTCGCCTCTTGCGCGGCCTTGGTGATGCCGAGCGCCCGCTCGAGCACGAGCTCGTGGAGCAGCGCGACGTCGAGCCGCTGGAGCGCGGCGGGCAGCGAGTCGAGGCCCGCCGCTGCGGCATCGAAGTCGTCGCGCAGGCGCAGCACGTGCAGAACACCAGCGCCGGGCACGGCCAGCCCGAACGTGGCCGGACCGTCGGTCGCCAGCGCCGTGCGCATGGCCGCCGCATCGCTCGGGAGCGCGGCCTCGCGGTGCGAGAACCATGGCTCCGCCGCCCGCAGCACGGCGCCGAGATCGACCGCCGCAAGGTCGTGCACGAGCCGATGGGTGGGCAGCACCACCAGGCCGGGATCGTCGAGGTTGCTGAGGTAGATCATGCCCCACTTGGCGTGGGGGTGGCCCGTGGCCTCGAGCTCGTCTCGAAACGCGCACATGGTCTCGTAGCGATGGTGACCGTCGGCGATGTAGATCGGCCGCGGTCGCAGGTGCGCGGTGATGGCCTCGAGCGCGCCGGCGTCGTGCACTCGCCACAGCGTGTGCCCCACGCCGTCGAGCTCGGCCTCGAGCACGGGCGCGCCGCGATGCGGATCGACCATGCGCTCCCACGCTTGCTCGGTATCGGAGAACATCCCGAACACCAGCTCGAGGTGAGCCTGGCAGGCCCGCATCAGCGCGAGGCGATCGGCCTTCGGTCCCGCGAGGGTGCGCTCGTGCGCGAGCACGGGGCCCTTGCCAAAGCGCGTGAGCTCGATGAGCGCGATCAAGCCCTTGCGCACGTACGTCTCGCCCTCGACCGTGAAGCGCTGGTGATAGACGTAGAGGCTCGGCGCGTCGTCGCGCAGCATCGCGGCGGCCGCGATCTCGCGGAAGCGACGAGCACCGACCGGATACTTCGCGTCGCCCTCACCCTCGGGAAGGATGAAGTGGATCGCATTGTGATCGGAGCGAGCGGCCAATTCGGCGCGGACCTCGTCGTCGATCACATCGTAGGGAGGGGCCATCAGCGCCGCGGGGTCGCCGGCCTTGGACGGGTCGTAGCGAAGGCCCGCAAAGGGTCGGATCTCGGCCATGGCGGACCTATAGCATGGTCGGCGCGGGCTCGGGCGCTCGGCGGGCGCCGGCGCTTCCCCGCGCCGTGACCTCGCGCCGTGACCCCGTCAGCGGGCCCGCGCCCCGATGTCGCGTCGCAGCTGACGACCCGCGAAGCGCACGCGTACGGCGGCCTCGTGGGCGCGGTCGAGCGCCTGCGCCAGCGTGGGCCCGCGGGCGCACACCCCCAGCACGCGGCCTCCCGCCGTGACCCAGCCGTCACCCTCGCGTCGCGTGCCCGCGTGGAACACCTTGACGTCGGGCGCGTCGGCCAGCTCGCCCTGGGACCCGAGGCCCTCGATGCGATCGCCCGTGCGCACGCGCCCCGGGTAGCCGGCGGCGGCGAGCACCACCGTAGCCGCGGGATCGCCCGCGAGCGTCTCGTCGACGAGGCGCCCGTGGGCTGCATCGAGCAGCCGCGGCAGCAACGGCACGCGCAGCCCGAACAGCAGCGGCTGCACCTCGGGATCGCCGAAGCGGCAGTTGTACTCGATCACGCGCGGCTCACCGGACTCGTCGATCATCAGGCCGAGGAACAGCACGCCGACGAACGGGCGCCCCTCGGCGCGCAGGCCCGCGAGCGTGGGCTCGAGGATCCGCGTGCGCACGGCGGCCGCCACCGTCTCGTCGTAGATCGGTGCGGGCGCATAGGCTCCCATGCCACCGGTGTTGGGACCGGTGTCGCCCTCGCCCAAGCGCTTGTGATCCTGCGCGGGCAGGAACGTGGCCGCGTGCGTGCCGTCGGTGAGCGCCAGCAGGCTCACCTCTTGGCCCACCAGCCGCTCCTCGAGCACCACCGTGCGCCCGGCCGCGCCGAACGCATTGCCCTCGAGACACTGCACCAACGCCTCGCGAGCCTCGGCATGCGTCTGCGCGACGGTCACCCCCTTGCCCGCGGCCAGGCCATCGGCCTTGACCACGGGCGGCACCGCGAAGCGCTCGAGCGCGGCGAGGGCCGCAGGGATGTCGGCGACCGTCTCGGAGCGCGCGGTGGGGATCCCGTGCGCCTCCATGAAGCGCTTGGCCGCCGCCTTGCTGCCCTCGAGCTCGGCCGCGGCCGCGCCGGGGCCCACGGTGGGAATGCCCGCATCGCGCAGCCGATCGGCCAGGCCATCCACGAGCGGCTGCTCGGGTCCGATGAGCGCCAGATCTACCCGCTGCTCGCGTGCACACGCGACGAGGGCCGCGAGATCGCTGGGGTCCACCGCCACGCACCGCGCATCGTGACCGTAGCCCTCGCGTCCGGGGGCCGCGATCACCTCGTGCCCCTCGTCGGACAGGCGCCACGCCAGCGCGTGCTCGCGGCCGCCGCTGCCCACCAGGAGAATTCGTGCGTTGCTCATCGATCGACGGCTCCTCGGGTGTGCGGCTCGCCAGGCCTCAGTGACGGAAGTGGCGCTCGCCGGTGAGCAGCATCGCGATCCCGTGCTCGTCGGCGGCCGCCACGACCTCTTCGTCGCGCATCGATCCGCCGGGCTGGATCACCGCGGTCACGCCGAAGGCCGCGGCCGCGTCCACGCCGTCGCGGAACGGGAAGAACCCGTCCGAGGCGAGCACCGCCCCCTTGGCCGCCTCGCCGGCCCGTGCGGCCGCCTGGCGCGAGGCCTCCACGCGCGAGGTCTGGCCGCCCCCGATGCCCAGCGTGGCGCCCGCCTTGGCGATGACGATCGCATTGGAGCGCACGTGCTTGGCCACGCGCCACGCGAGCTCGAGATCGGCGAGCTCCGTGGCCGAGGGCGCGCGCCGAGTGGCCACGCGGGCCTTGGTCGCGCCGACGTGCATCACGTCCTCGCGCTGCACCAACAGCCCGCCCGCGACCGAGCGCACGCGCCAGGGCGGCGGGCCCTCGGCGAACATGTCGGGCAGCTCGAGCACCCGCAGGTTCTTCTTGGACGCCAGCCGCTGGCGCGCCGAGGTGAAGTAGCCCGGGGCCAGGATCACCTCGAGGAAGGTCTCGGCCAGGCACTCGGCCGTGGCCGCGTCGACCTCGTGCGAGAGCGCGACGATGCCCCCGAACGCGCTCTCGGCATCGGCCTCGCGCGCGCGGCGGAACACGTCGACGAGCGCCTCGCCGGGGCGCCCCACCGCCACGCCGCAGGGCGTGGCGTGCTTGAGCACCACCGCGGCGATCCCCAGCGGCTGCAGCTCGCGCACGAGGGCGAGCGCCGCATCGAGATCGAGCAAGTTGTTGTAGCTGAGCGCCTTGCCCTGGTGGACGAGCGCCTGCGGCAGGCCGGGGGCCTCGTCGGGCTCGCCCGCCACCGCATAGAAGCCCGCCGCCTGGTGCGGGTTCTCGCCGTAGCGCAGCTCGCCCTGGCGCTCGCCGCCGGCGAAGAACACCGGTGCGGCGCTCTCGCTCTGTGTCTCGTCGGCCGCGTCCGCGCTCTCGCTCGCGCCCTCCGTCGAGCGCTCCGTGGACAGGTAGGCCGCGATCGCGGCGTCGTAGGCCGCGGTGTGGGCAAACGCCTTGCGCGCGAGCTCGCGGCGCAGCGCGAGCGGCATCGCGCCGCCGTGCTCGGCCACCGCCGCGACCACGCGCGCGTAGTCGGCCGGATCCACGATCACGGTCACGCGCCCGGCGTTCTTGGCCGCCGCCCGCACCATCGTCGGCCCGCCGATGTCGATGTTCTCCAGCGCCCGCGCCAGATCGCAGCCCGGCTCGCGGATCACCTCGCGAAACGGATACAGATTCACCACCACCAGATCGATCGCCGGGATCGCATGGCGCTCGCGCTCGGCGTCGTGCTCGGGGGTCGCGGCCGCCAGGATCCCGCCGTGGATCCGCGGGTGCAGCGTCTTCACGCGACCGTCGAGGATCTCCGGCGCGCCTGTATAGTCGCTGACCTTCTCGACCTCGACGCCCAGCTCCGCGAGCGCGCGGTAGGTCCCTCCGGTCGAGAGCACCTCGACCTCGTGCTCGACGAGCATCCGCGCCAAGCGATCGAGGTTGGACTTGTCGCTGACCGAGACCAGAGCACGACGGATGGGGACGAGCGCAGTCACGCCGGCCGCCTACCGTGGTCCCTACCCGAGGGTCAAGCCTTCCGCGGCTCGCGCGGAGGCGCCTCGAGGGCGTGGGAGCCAGGGGTCTGGCGCGCGCGAGGAAACACGCACGATCGACGAGGCCGCGAGATCCATCACTCGGTGCCGGCTACGCCGTGCCCACCCCGAGGGGCACGCGCGACCGACGACCTGACCCGCGCAGCCAGGACCCCTCAGCTCTCCTGCCGAGCGAGGTACGTGAGCAGCTCCTCGCCGCCGACCTCGCGCAGCTTCATCAAGCCACGGACCTCGACCTGACGGATGCGCTCGCGGGTGAGGTTGAGGATCTCGCCCACCTCCTCGAGCGTGATGCCGCCCTGCTGGGCCACGTCGAGCGCACAGCTGTGCTGCAGCTCCCAGACCTCGCGCTCGGGGAAGTTCACCTTGATGCTGCCCGTGCTGGGGTTCACATCGATATAGAGGTGGTACTTGCAGCTGACGTACGGGCACGGGCGCGCCACGTTGGCGCACTCGCCCCGGCTCTTGGGGCGCCAGTAGCTGCGCTCGGGGTAGAGCAGCGCGCCGATGCGGAGCTCCTCCTTGGTGAGGCGCTTCATCGCGATCGTCTTCGCGCGATGGCGGCGAACGATCGGCTTGGGATCGGCGAGCATCATGGGCTCGTCATCGGGCGTGGTGGGCTCGGCGGTGGTCTCGGAGTCGTACTTGAACATGATGTCCCTGGCGCGGATGAGGGGTCGCGGTCGTGTGGTGGTAGCCGGTGTGGTGGTGGCTAGGAGCAAGGGCTAGGCGTAAGGGCGAGGGACGAGGCTGCGAAGGGAGTCGCGGCTTCGTGAGGGAGAGTCAGAGGAGCTCGGTGGGGCTGGCCGCTCCGCCGCCGCGGGGCCGGGCCTGCTCGCCGGCCGACACGATCAGCTTCTCGAGGCGGTGCACCCCGGTGAGCAGCTCGTCGGCCGTCTTCTTCATCGCCTCGAGCTCGCGACCGAGTCGATCGCGATACGGCGACGGCGGCTGCTCGCCGATGCGGTCCTCGAACAAGCGCGTCAGCTCCGACAGCGCCTCGTCGAGGGTCTCGATGCGATCCTTGAAGGTGAGAAAGCGAGCCTGGATCTCCTCGATCGTGTAGCGCTCGGCCATCAACGTCTTGATGGTGTTGATGCGGCGGACCGCGCGGACGGGGTAGACCCCGCGCGAGCCGAGGTGCTTGCCCTTGCGCCCCACGCGACGGGAGCGCGGCACGAGACCCAGCTGCACGTACTTGCGCAGCGTGGCCTCGCTGAACTTGATCGCGTGGTCCGAGAACACGGCGATCAGCTCTTGCGAGGTCAGCCCTTGGGGGCTGGCCTGCTCGATCTCACGGATCTGAGCTTCTGAGAGCGCGACCTGCATCGCGGGTGGTGGTGGGAGCGGGAGGAGAGAAGTGCGCCTCGGGTGAGGCGCGGAGCGGAGTGAGAGGGAGAGGAGTGAGCGAGCGAGCGGGCGGGCGAGAGGCGAGCGAGTGGGAGTCGCCGGGGCAGGTCACGAGAGCGCAGCGTGGTGAATCGCCGAGGTCTTGGCGCATCGATGGGAGCGACGGGACTGACGCGAAGGAGAAGAGGCCCCCTGCCATTGGGGCTCCATCACCTTGGTTTTCGTGTCGATAGATCCGTCTCGACGGCGCATCGCGACTGTATTCCACTCAGTAGATCCTTAGGAAGCATTTTCTTTTCGGTTCTCAAAAAAAAACGCAGAAGCATCTTGCGAATGCGTTCAGTGAGAACAGCTGGCAAGGGGGCGCTGGATCCTCCTAAACGGCCGTTTCGCGAGCGCGATCACCACGCACTTGGCGATCGCGACGCGTGGCTGTCGCTCCCACCTGAACATGACAGCAGGTTACGCACGCGCAGCTGTCACGATGCGACCCGGCGCATTCGGACAGTGGACCGTCGCAGATGCAGCGAGGCGGCCGCCTCGCGGCGATCGCAAGGGCTACTCGCGCACGAGACCCGTCGAGGTCACGCGCAGCCGGTACTCGCGACCGGCCTCGAAGGCGAACGTCCCGCCGTCGAGCCACGGGGCCTCGGTGGATTCCCGCCACCAGATCGCGTGGCGCCCCGGGGCGACGCGCTGCTCGGCCTTGGGATCGACCACCAGGCTGATGCCACCGATGCGGACGTAAGCCACCCGCACGGGGCTGCGCAGGCCGAGCTTGATCGTCGCGGGTGCCGCGGGCGTCGCGGCTGTCGCGGGTCGGCGGCGGGGCTCGGGCCTCGCGGCCGCACGCGTCGGCTCGATCGGAGGCGCGCTGCTCGTCGACGCTTCACTCGGCGCGGCTTCGATCTCGTGATCGGTCTCCGCGCTCGGGGAGGGGCTCGCGGAGGGGCTCGGGGCGTCGCTCGGGGTCTCGTCGCGCGTGGTCTCGCTCGACGCGCTCGCGGCGTGGGTCGGCGCGGGCGCGAGCGTCGACGCGGCCTCGTCGGCGATCGCAGGGCGAGCGACCGAGGAGCCGGAAGAACCGAGCGGCGCGGGCACCCCGTCGTGGGCGGGCGCCTCGCCCTCGCGCCAGCGCATCACGGCGACCCCGATGCCGCCCAGCACGAACCCCGCCCCCACCACGCCTCCGCCCACGAGGAACGCACGCCGCTCGAGCGGTCGCGCCCCCACGAGCTCGACGCCGTCTCGCGAGGGCTTGGGCGCGGCGATCCGCTCCGCGATCGCCGAGGTGCGCGTCGCCGCGGTGCCCCCCGAGCTCGGGCCCGGCGCGACGAGACCCGACTGCCGCGTGGTGGCGCTCGGGCTCATCGTGTCGGCCTCGGGATCCACCGCGCGCTCGGTGGGGCCCGAGTCGGGGAGCGAGCGCGGAGCCACCACCGCCATCGCGGCGGTGCACAGCGCCGCCAGCTCGACCGATGCCTTGCGGTACCCCGCCCAGGCCCCCAGGTACTCGAGCGCCCGCGCGGCGGTGGGAATGCGCTCGCGCGGCTCGGCGCGCAGCAGCCCCTCGCGCAAGGAGGCGAGCTCGGGCGGCACGCCGGGCACGTCGAGCGCAGGAACCTGGCCGCCGAGGATCCCTCCATAGAGGTCGACCTCGACCGCCTCGTCGCGAAACCGTGCGCCGGCGAGCAGCTCGTGGAGCACCGCGCCAACGCCAAACAGATCGACCGTGGGCTCGCGACTGCGCCCTGCGAGGTGCTCGGGCGCCATGTAGCGCAGCTTGCCCTTGATGTGCAGGCCCGACGTGTCTTCCGAGGCCAGCCGCGCCACGCCGAAGTCGGCGAGCTTCACCTCGCCCGAGGTGCTCACCAGCACGTTGTGCGGGGAGATGTCGCGATGCACCACGCACAGCGACTCGCCTTCGTGGGTGAGGTGGTGGGCGTAGGCCAGCGCGCGCAGCACCTCGCCAATCACGTAGCCCGCGAGCAGCGGGGGCCACGGCTGCCCGTCCTTGCGCCGCAGCGCCAGCAGCTTCGCGAGATCGAGCCCGTCGATCCACTCCATCACGAGGTACAGGCGCCCGTTCTCCTCGCCCGCGTCGAACACCTGCACGACGTTGGAGTGGGTCATCAGCATGGAGAGGCGCGCCTCCGCCATGAACATGCGTCGGTG
>JBFIJN010000243.1:0-13269 GCA_041600735.1 Nannocystaceae bacterium | reverse complement strand
GCGACCGACGTCGCCGGTCTCCGCGCTGCGATGCACATTGGCGAGATCTCGGGCAGCCTGGTCAAGTACCTCCAGGCCTTCGACGTCACCCTCCAGGTGCTGCAGACCCGTGAGGCGCTCTACCGGGCCGCGTACGAGCTGGCCGAGGACGCCGCGCGGGAGAACGTGCGCTACATGGAGGTGCGCTACGCGCCAATGCTCCACACGCGCCGCGGCCTGCGGCTCACGACGGTGGTCGAGACCGTGCTCAAGGGGCTCCACGACGCCGAGCTGCGCCACGGAATCATCAGCCGCATCATCGTCTGCGGGATCCGCAACATCTCGGTGGCCTCCTCGCTCGAGATGGCCGAGCTCGTGGTGGCCTACAAGAACCGCGGGGTGGTGGGCTTCGATCTCGCCGGGGCCGAGGACGATCACCCGGCCAAGGAGCACCAAGAAGCGTTCCAGCTGGTGCGCCAGAACAACATCAACGTCACGATCCACGCGGGCGAGGCCTACGGGCCCCCGTCGATCGCGCAGGCGCTGCACATCTGCGGGGCGCACCGCATCGGCCACGGCTGCCGGCTGCGCGAGGACGGCGACCTGCTCCACTATGTGGTCGATCACCGGATCCCGCTCGAGTGCTGCCCCTCGTCCAATGTGCAGACGGGGGCCGTACCGAGCCTGGCCTCGCATCCGATGCGCCTCTACTTCAACCTCGGGGCCCGGGTCACGGTCAATACCGACAACCGCTTGATGACCGACACGACGGTCTCGCAGGAGCTGTATCTCGCGCACAGCGAGATGGGGCTGACGCTCGACGACATCAAGCAGGTCGTGCTCAACGGGTTCAAGAGCGCGTTCATGCCGTTCCACGAGAAGCGGCGCTTCCTCGAGGCGGCGAGCGCCGAGCTGGCGGCGTTCGATCCCGCGGGAGAGCCGGTCGCGACCGAGGCCGCGTCGCCCAGCGCCTGAGCCCCGCGCACGGACCGCGGCGGTTCACCCGCCACGCAGGGTTCCGTGGTACCACCCTCCATGGTGGATCCCTCGCGCCTCGTCTCGGTCATCGGTGCGCTGGCCATGGTGGGCTTCGCGTACGCGCTCTCGTCCAATCGCAAGGCGGTCAAGCTTCGCATCGTGCTGTGGGGCATGGGGGCGCAGTGGTTGGTGGGGCTGCTGCTGCTGCGGCTCCCGCAGGGCCGCGAGCTGCTGGCCGCGGCCTCGTCGGTGGTGCAGGCGGTGCTCGACCAGAGCTACGAGGGCTCGGCGTTCGTGTTCGGCTCGATGGGGGCCCAGCGCGGGGGTGACTCGGGGCTCGGCACCATCTTCGCGTTCCAGGTGCTGCCCACGATCATCTTCATCGCCTCGCTGTTCTCGATCCTCTACTACCTCGGGATCATGCAGATCATCGTGCGCGGGCTCGCGTGGCTGATGATGCGCACGATGGGCACCAGCGGCGCCGAGTCGCTGGCGGTGGCCGCGAGCGTGTTCATGGGGCAGACCGAGGCGCCGCTCACGATCAAGCCATTCCTCGACCGCCTCACCGAGTCCGAGCTGTTCGTGGTGATGGTGGGGGGCATGGCCTCCGTCTCGGGCGCGATCCTGGGCGCCTACGTCGCGATCGGCCAGGTCCCGATCGCCTACCTGCTCACCGCAGTGGCGATGACGGCCCCGATCTCGATCGTGATGGCCAAGCTCATGGTCCCCGAGACCGCCGAGCCCGAGACGATGGGCACCGTCGACGTGGACATCCCCAAGACCGACGCCAACGTGCTCGATGCGGCGGCCAGCGGGGCCAGCGACGGGCTCAAGCTGGCGCTCAACGTGGGCGCGATGCTCATCGCCTTCATCGCGCTCGTCGCGTTGATCAACGTGGTCCTCGGCGTGCTGACCGTGGGCGACGCGCCGCTCACGTTGCAGCGGATCATGGGGTGGTTGTTCTTCCCCATCGCGGTGCTCATGGGCACGCCGCTCGACGAGGCGCAGGCGGTGGGCAGCGTGCTCGGCACCCGCGTGGTGCTCAACGAGCTCTATGGGTTCGACATGATCCGCGAGCTGGGCAGCCAGCTCTCGATGCGCTCGCAGGGCATCGTCACCGTGGCGATCTGCGGGTTCTCGAGCATCTCGAGCATCGGGATCCTCATCGGTGGCCTGGGTGGCTTGGCGCCCTCGCGCAAGCACGACATCGCCCGGCTCGGCCTGCGTGCACTGGTGGCGGCGACGCTGGCCAACTTCGCCTCGGCCTGTGTCGCCGGGGCACTGTTGGAGTAATCGCCATGGGGCAGCTCGTCGTCGTTCGTCATGGTCAGGCCTCGCTGATGAAGGCCGACTACGACGAGCTCTCGGAGCGCGGCGCCGAGCAGGCGCTGGCCCTGGGGGCCCACCTGGCCGCGCATGGCTGGGGCTTCGAGGCGGTGTTCCGCGGGCCGGCGCGGCGCCACCGCGACACGGCGAGGCTGGCCCGCGAGGCGGCGCGCGCTGAGGGACTCGCGTGGCCCGAGGCCGTCGAGCTCGCCGAGCTCGACGAGCACGATGCGTTCGGCTTGCTGCGCGCGGCCGGATCGGCGCTCGCCGACGAGCCCGAGGTCGCCGCGGGGCAGCAGGCGTTGCTCGCGGCGCGATCCCCCGCCGAGCGCTCGCGAAGCTTCCAGCGCCTGTTCGAGGCCGTGATGACGCACTGGATGGGCGGGCGCTTCGAGCCGCTCGGGATCGAGACCTGGCCCAGCTTTCGCGCGCGCGTGCTGGCCGGGCTCGAGATCATCACGGCGGCGGGCGCCGCCCGGGTGGTGGCGTTCAGCTCGGTGGGCCCGCTGGCGGTGCTGCTCCAGCGCGCGCTGGGGACCGACGACGCGGCCAGCTTTCGCACCGCCTGGCGCCTGCGCAATGCGTCGCTCACCACGTTCGTGTTCGATGCCGCGGGTCGCTTCACGCTCGATGCCTTCAATGCCCTGCCGCACCTGCCCGGTCCTTCGACCTGGACCTTTCGCTGAGGATGATCCGCATGGACTTCTCGATCCCGTCCCCGCTCGCCGCCACCCTCGCCAACCTGCGCCGCTTCGTCGACGAGCACGTGATCCCGCTCGAGCCCGTGGCGCGCGCGGCGGGCTTTCACGCCCTCGAGCCGCGCCTTCGCGAGCTGCGCGCGCGCGCGCTCACGAGCGGGTGGTGGCTGCCGCAGCTCGCACGAGAGCACGGGGGCATGGGGCTCTCGGTGCTCGAGCACGGCCTGATGAGCGAGGTCCTCGGGCGCTCACCGCTCGGCCACTACGTGCTCAACTGCCAGGCGCCCGATGCCGGCAACATGGAGCTGCTGCTCGCGCACGGCAGCGAGGCCCAGCGCGAGCGCTGGCTCGCGCCGCTGCTCGCCGGTGAGATCCGCAGCTGCTTCGCGATGACCGAGCCCGAGTACGCGGGGAGCAACCCGGTGTGGATGGGGACCCACGCCCGCCGCGAGGGCCACGACTGGATCATCGACGGCCACAAGTGGTTCTGCACCGCGGCCGACGGCGCCGCCTTTGCCATCGTGATGGCGGTGACCGAGCCCGAGGCCGCCGCGCACGAGCGCGCGAGCATGATCATCGTGCCCACCGATGCCCCCGGGTTCACGAGGGTGCGCAACATCCCGGTGATGGGCGAGGCCGGCGAGGGCTGGATGAGCCACGCGGAGCTCGAGCTGCGCAATGTGCGCGTGCCCAGCGATCACCTGCTGGGAAGCCCTGGCCAGGGGTTTGCGCTGGCCCAGGCGCGGCTGGGGCCCGGGCGGATCCACCACGGCATGCGCTGGATCGGTCTGTGCGAGCGCGCCTTCGACGAGATGGCCCGCCGCGCGGTGAGCCGCAAGCTCTCCCCCGATCAGCGACTCGGCGACACCCAGACCGTGCAGCACTGGATCGCCGAGAGCCGCGCGCAGATCGATGCCGCGCGGCTGCTGGTGCTGCACGCCGCGTGGCGCATCGATCGCGTGGGGGCCCGGGAAGCACGCGAGGAGATCTCGCTCATCAAGTTCCATACCGCCGACGTGCTGATGAAGGTCGTCGATCGAGCGATCCAGTGCCACGGCGCGCTCGGCATCACCGAGGACACCGTGCTCTCGTGGATCTATCGTCACGAGCGAGGCGCCCGCATCTACGACGGTCCCGACGAGGTCCACAAGACGGTGGTCGCCCGCCGGATCCTGCGGCGCTACCGAGCGCCCGCGCCGCGCCCGGTGGCGCTCGACGAGGCCAAGCCCGTGCGCGAGGGCGAAGCGCTCGATCTCGGCGCGCTCGAGGCCTACCTCGAGCGAGCGGTGCCCGAGCTGACGGGTGCGCTCGAGGTCGAGCAGTTCCCCAGCGGCTACTCCAACCTCACCTATCTGCTGCGCAAGGGGCCGACCGAGCTCGTGCTGCGGCGGCCCCCGGCCGGGGTGCAGGTGAAATCGGGGCACGACATGGCTCGCGAGCACCGCGTGCTGCTCGGCCTCCAGGGGATCTATCCGCTGGCCCCGCGCCCGCTCGCCTACTGCGAGGACGCGGGGGTGATCGGCGCGCCGTTCTACGTGATGGAGCGGCGACGCGGGGTCATCCTGCGCAAGCGCGTGCCCAAGGAGGTCGAGCCCGCCACGCTGCGCACGATGTGTGGCGCGCTCGTCGATCAGCTCGCGGCCCTCCACGCGGTGGATCTCGAGGCCGCCGGCCTCGCCGACCTCGGGCGGCCGCAGGGCTATGTGCGGCGCCAGGTCGAGGGCTGGATCGAGCGCTTCGCTCGCGCGAAGACCAGCGAGGTCCCCGACATCGAGCGCCTCGGGGAGTGGCTGCTCGAGCGGATCCCGCCCGATGGCGAGGGCACGCTCGTGCACAACGACTTCAAGTTCGACAACGTCATGCTCGACCCCGACGAGCTCACGCGGATCGTGGCGGTGCTCGACTGGGAGCTGTGCACGGTGGGCGACCCGCTGATGGATCTCGGGACCACGCTCGGCTACTGGGTGCAGCAAGACGACGATCCGCGCTGGCAGGCGATGGCGTTCGGCCCGACGAATGCTCCGGGCGCGATGACCCGCCGCGAGCTGATCGAGCGCTACGCCGAGCGGACCGGCCGCGACGTGTCCAACATGCTGTTCTACTACGGGTTCGCGCTGCTCAAGATCGCGGGCATCGTGCAGCAGATCTACTTTCGCTGGGCCAAGGGCTTCACCCGTGATCCCCGCTTTGCCATGCTGGACCAGGTCGTGCTGGCGCTCGGGGCCACCGGGGTGCGGGCGATCGCGACGGGCAAGGTCTGAGCGCTTCGCGGGCTACGAGCGGATCTCGAGCTGTCGGGTCATGCGCTCGCCACGACGGTCGACCGTGACCTCGATGTGGGAAGCGTGGCGCAGCTTGCCGTAGAGCCCGGGCAGCACGTCCATCGTGAGCGGTGAGCCGCCGACCTCGGTGATCACGTCGCCGTTCTTCAGGCCGAGCAGGTCGGGCAGCGTCCCCGCCTTGACCCCGCGCAGGCGAAAGCCCGGTGCGCCGTCCTTGGTGGTCGCTGGGCTCGCGCCGCCCTGACCCAGCAGCAGCTTGGGCTGGGCCAGCAGCTCCTCGACGAACGCGCGCGCCACCACGCAGTCGCCCTTGCCGCTGCACTGGATCGCCTCGGTCGCTCCCGGAATCGAGCGCTCCGCGGCGGCATCGGGCTTCGCGGGCTTGGTCGCGGGCTCGGCCTTTGCCATGGGCGCGGGGGGCAGCCCGTCGAACGGGATGTACTCGAGCCGACCCGCGTTGCGGATGTGCACGACGCCGGCGGCCACGCGCACGATCTCGATCTCGGGCCCCAGCCGATCGCCCACGCCATAGAGCCCGCCGAGCCCGCGCACCGTGTCGACGAGCGTGGCCAGCGAGCGCGAGGGGTCGGCGGCCTCCATGGTCGCGGCCACCACGAGCGGGAGCTGGCTGCGTCGCGCGCTCACCAGATCGACCTGCCCCGGCTCGTGCAGCACATCGTCGAGCGGCGGCCCGGCGGTGTCGGGCGGGGTACACGTGGGGCAGAACGGGTTGCGACCGAGGATGCGCTCGGCCGTGCGCTCGGCTCGACGAGCGCGCTCGTTCGCCGGGGCGGCGGCCGAGGCGAGGGCGGCCGCCGCTTGCTCCGGGTCCTCGGTCTCGTCGCCCTCCTCGGGCTCGTCGGCGTCGTCGTGGGTCGCGGCGGGGGTCGCCAGCAGATGGAAGGTGAGCAGCGTGGTGGTGGTGTTGGCCGCGAGCGCGGTCACGATCGCCAAGCCCGACAGCTTCAGCACCCAGAAGTTGCGTCGCAGCAGCCAGTCCACACGCGGGTGAAGAGCAAGGCCTCGGCCAACTCCCGATGTCGTGTGCTCTCGCGAACATCCGCTGAGCGTGAGCCCCGTCGACGAGCCGCTGCGTCAGCGATCACGGCGGTCGCGTGCCATGTTGGCAAGCCGAGCTCAGCGGCTCGGGGGCGGGGTGGCGTCGGCGATCGTCGGCGCCTCCGGGGCTGCGCCGCGCTCGGACTCGCCCTCGAGCAGGCAGCGAATGTAGCCCTCGTGGACGCGGGTTCGCGTCACACCGCCGGCGCGCCGCGAGAGGCTCGCCTCGGAGAGCTTCATATAGTCACCGTCGCACACCTGGCGTGCCACCGTGCGCCAGCGATTGCGCACGGCGCCGGCCGAGGCTAGCGGACTGCCCTCGACCGCGAGATAGCGCGTGCCGTCCTCGCCCGGCGGCGAGACTACGGTTTGCTCTGGTCGCGCGAGCTCGCGCGCCATTGGCCACGCGGCGCACCCGCTCGTGAGCGAGCATGCGAGCGCCAATGAGCCGACGATGAGACCGCGCACCACCGGCCCACGGTGCCAGACCAAGGTTCCGACACCAAGAAACGAGCAGGCGGGGGCTCTGGCCTTCCGCCGGGTGTCGATCTCGGCTATCCATCGACCCTCGAGAGCCTGCGTATGAGTACCGATCTAAACACCACCAACAATCTCCTGTTCTTGCTCGCTGCCGCTCCGCTGGGGCTCGGCTGCATCATCGTCTCCGACGACACCGGTGAGACCACCGTTGGCGGTACGAGCAATCCGACGACCGGCACGCCGACCTCCGGCGACACCGCGGGCACCGACACCAACGTCGCTACCGAGGGCGGCACGGGCGGCTCGGGCGGCGCGACGGACGGCTCGACCGGCGTCGCCGATTCCACCGGCAGCGTCGACTCCACCGGCGGTACGGTCGGGGCCTGTGCCGCCTACGGCGAGCTCGCCATCGAGTGCTACGGCAAGGAGTACGGCGGCTCCACGGAGTACTACTGCGGTCAGAGCCTCGACTACTACACGGGGTACAGCGCCGAGTGCGGCGCGGCCTACGAGGACTACATCGTGTGTCTGTCCGGGCTCTCGTGCGAGGAGCTGGAGGCCCCCGAGCGCTGCCCCGACGAGCTCGCTGCGTTCCTCGCCGCGTGCCCGACCGCCGAGTAGTCGCCACCCCCAGCTTGCTTGGCGGCGCTCAGCCCACGCGACCGTGCAGCACGGGGTGGGGCTCGACTCGCTGCTCGCCGATCTGGATCGCAGCGAGCAGCGCCTGCGCACAGGCCTCGGCCTGCGCCGCGTCGCGGGCGTGAACCACGGCGAAGGGGGCCTCGGGGCCGAGCTCGGCCCCGATTCCACGGACCTGCGAGAGGCCCACGCTCGGGTCGATGGCCTCGTCGGCGCGACGCCGCCCGCCGCCCATCGCGAGCACGGCCAAGCCGACCGCACGAACATCCATGGCGTTGAGGTAGCCGCGCCGCGCGGGTGCAACGGCCAGCTGCACGGGAGCGAGCGGGAGGTAGTGGTGGGGGCGCTCGAGCAGATCGGACGGCCCCCCGAGCGCACGCACCATCGCGGCGAAGCGCTCGGCGGCGGATCCATCGGCGAGCACGGCCTCGACCTTGGCGCGCGCCGCCTCGGCATCCGCACACAGCCCCGTGGGGTGCAGCAGCTCGACCGCGAGCGCCACCGTCACCTCGTGCAGCCGCGGCTCGCGACGCACACCGGTGAGGTGATCGATCGACTCGTGGACCTCGATGGCATTGCCCGCCGTCCACCCGAGCACCTCGTTCATGTCGGTGAGGAGGGCGGAGCAGGGCAGCCCGGCCCCCACGGCGACCTCGACGAGGCTGCGCGCGAGCTCCTGGGCGCGGTCGGGCTCGGGGATGAACGCCCCGCTGCCCGTCTTCACGTCGAGCACTAGGCGCTGCAAGCCCGCCGCGAGCTTCTTGCTGAGGATCGAGGCCGTGATGAGCGGGATCGACTCGACCGTCGCCGTCACGTCGCGGATCCCATAGAAGCGCTTGTCGGCCGGCGCGAGGTCGGCGGTCTGCCCGATCACGGCGCAGCCCACGTCGCGCAGCACCTGCTCGAACGCCGCGTTGTCGGGGCGCACGTCGTAGCCGGGGATGCTCTCGAGCTTGTCGAGCGTGCCGCCGGTGTGCCCGAGGCCGCGGCCCGAGATCATCGGCACCACCGCTCCACACGCGGCCAGCACGGGCGCGAGGATCAGGCTGACCTTGTCGCCGACGCCTCCGGTCGAGTGCTTGTCGACGATCGGTCCCGGCAGGTTGCGGCCCGACCAGTCGAGCACGGTGCCCGATTCCATCATCGCGCGGGTGAGGGCCACGCACTCGGCCCGCGTCATCCCGCAGAAGAACACCGCCATGGCAAACGCGGCGACCTGGCCCTCGCTCAGGCGCTCGTCGTGCATGGCCTCCACGAAGAAGCGGATCTCCGCCTCGCTGAGCGCGATGCCGTCGCGCTGGCGGCGGATGATCTCTTGCGGCAAGAACGTGGTCTTGGCCGGGCCCTCGCTGGCCGCCGCGGGCTGCTTGGGCGGCCCCACGAACGCCTTCTTGCTACTCGCCATAGGGCACCCAGATGTTCTTGACCTGCACGGCGTGGCGCAGGAATTCGCGGCCCTCGCCTTGCTCGCGCACGAACCAGTCGCGACGCTGGCCGTTGTTCACCCACGTGCGCTTCATGTTGCCGATCGAGAGCTCCTCGACCAGCTTGCTGCCGGACTTGGGGCCCACGTACCAGTAGGCGTCGACCCGATCGTGGGCCGCGAGCACCTTGGTGAGCCCGTCGCGATCGCCGGTCACGATGTTGATCACCCCGCCCGGTACGTCGGAGGTGTCGAACACCTGGTAGAGGTCGGTCGCGGCCAGCGGGTAGCGCTCCGAGGGGATCACCACCACCGTGTTGCCCATCGCCACCGCAGGGGCCACGAGCGAGATGAACGAGAGCAGCGGGGCCTCGTCGGGGCAGGTGATGCCCATGACGCCGACCGGCTCGTGCATCGCGATCGTCACATTGCGCATTGGGGGGCTGTGGACGCGCCCCTCGAACTTGTCGGCCCAGGCGCCGTACGAGAACAAGCGCGCGATGCTGGCCTGGACCTCGCGATCGGCCTGCGCGCGGCTGTGCCCCGTCATCGCGACCAGCCGGCGCGCGAATTCCTCGGCGCGGGCGTCGAGGTTCTCGGCCACGTAGTAGAGGATCTGCGCCTTGGTGTGGGCGGCGACATTGCCCCAGCCGGCGGCCACGCGCGCGGCCTCGACCGCATCGCGGATGTCCTTGCGGTTGCCGTCGCCCACCTCGCCGACCAGCGTGCCGTCGGAGCCGCGAACCGGGCGGCTGTAGGCGCCGTCGGAGCGCACCTGCTTGCCCCCGATGTAGAGCTTGGGGGTGCGATCGAGGCCGAGCGGGCGCTCCGCGGCGACGGTGCTGCTCGCCGCGACCTCGGGGGCCGGGGCGGGCTCGTCGTAGCGCGGCAGCTCGTGCACGAACGCCGGCTCGAGGTACGCATACATGCCCTCGATGCCGCCCTCGCGCCCGAAGCCCGACTCGCGATAGCCACCGAAGCCACACGAGGCATCGAACACGTTGGTGCTGTTGATCCACACCACGCCCGCGGCCAGCCGCGGCGCCACGTCGAGCGCGAGGTTGATGCTCTCGCTCCACACGCTGGCCGCGAGGCCGTAGCGGGTGTTGTTGGCGATCTCGACCGCCTCGTCGGGGGTGCGGAACGTCATCGTCACCAGCACGGGCCCGAACACTTCCTCTTGCGCGAGGGTGGCGGCGGGCTGCACATCGGTGAGCAGGGTGGGGGGGTAGAAGCAGCCCTCCTTGGGGCAGGCCCAGCTCGGCTGGAACAGCGTGGCGCCCTCGTCCACGCCCTGCTTGACCAGCGCCTCCACGCGGGCCAGCTGCACGGGGGCCACGATCGCCCCGATGTCGATGCACTTGTCGAGCGGGTTGCCGATGCGCAGGTTCTCCATGCGCACGCGCAGCTTGGCGATCATCGCCTCGGCGATGTCCTCTTGCAGCAGCAGCCGCGAGCCCGCGCAGCACACCTGACCTTGGTTGAACCAGATCGCGTCGACCACCCCCTCGACGGCGGAGTCGAGGTCGGCGTCGTTGAACACGATGAACGGCGACTTGCCGCCGAGCTCGAGGGTGAGGTGCTTGCCCTGGCCTGCGGTGGCCTTGCGGATGATGCGACCCACCTCGGTCGAGCCGGTGAACGCGATCTTGTCGACGCCCGGGTGGCCCACGATCAGCGCGCCGGTCGAGCCGTCGCCGGTGATGATGTTGAGCACTCCGGGGGGCAGGCCCGCCTGGGCGGCGAGCTCGGCGAACAGCAGCGCGCTCAGGCTGGTGAACTCGGCCGGCTTGAGCACGACCGTGTTGCCGGCCGCCAGCGCGGGCGCGATCTTCCACGCCAGCATCAGCAGCGGGAAGTTCCACGGGATCACCTGGCCGATCACCCCCACCGGTGCCATCCCGGCGAGCTCGGTCTCCATCAGCTGGGCCCAGCCTGCGTGGTGATAGAAGTGGCGGACGACGAGCGGCACGTCGATGTCGCGGGTCTCGCGGATCGGCTTGCCGTTGTCGAGGCTCTCGAGCGTGGCGAGCAGACGGCTGTGGCGCTGCACGATCCGCGCAAGCGCGTAGAGGTGCCGCGCCCGCCCGTGACCGCCCAGCGCGGCCCACCCCGGCTGCGCCCGGCGAGCGGCCTGCACGGCCTGATCGACGCTGGCTTCACCCGCTTGCGCAATTCGCGCAATCACCTGCGTGGTCGCCGGATCGATCGAGTCGAAGTGCTTGCCGGTGTCGGGCTCGTGCCAGCGGCCGTCGATGAACAAGCCGAGCTTGCCGTCGTGCCGCGCGAGCCACTGGCGGGCGGGCCCGTCGCTCTCGGGGGCGGGCCCATAGTCCATGCTTTGATAGATTTCGGCGACGCTGGTCATGGCGGTCTCGCGGGATCAACCGATCGGGTGGCGGAACTCGGCCGAGTAACGGCCAGTGACGAAGTGCTCGAGCTGGCGCTCGATGTCCGCGACGAGGGTGGACGCACCGAAGCGAAACAGCGTGGGCTCGAGGTACTCGGGCCCGAGCTCGTCCTTCATGAGCGCCAGGTAGCCGAGGGTCTGCTTGGCCAGGCGGATCCCGCCGGCCGCCTTGAAGCCCACGCGGTAGCCGGTGCGCTCGAGGTACGTGCGGATCATTCGCACCATCACCAGGCTCACGGGGAGCGTGGCGTTGACCGCTTCCTTGCCCGTCGAGGTCTTGATGAAATCGGCGCCGGCCATCATGCACACGAGGCTCGCGCGCGCGACGTTGCGCAGGATCTGCAGGTCGCCCGTGGCGAGGATCGCCTTGAGGTGAGCCGGGCCGCAGGCCTCGCGGAACGCCCGGACCTCGTCGTACATGGCCTGCCAGTCGCCGGTGAACAGGTGGGCGCGATTGATGACGATGTCGATCTCGTGGGCGCCCGCGGCCACCGAGGCCTCGACCTCCCGGATGCGCTCGGACAGCGGCGAGAGCCCGGCGGGGAAGCCCGCGGCCACGGCCGCGACCGGGATCCCGCTGCCCTCGAGGGCGTCGAGCGCCGCCGGGATCATCTCGTGATAGACGCACACGGCCGCCACGGTGATCCCGAGGTTGCCGACGCCCATCGCATCGAGCAGGTCCTGGCGGACGGGGCGGCGCGCCTTGGCGCACAGGCGACGCACACGACCGGGCGTGTCGTCGCCGGCGAGCGTGGTGAGATCGGTGCAGGCGATCGCGCGCAGGTACCAGGCCGCCTGCCACTCCTTCTTCACGCTGCGACGCGGCGGGATCGTGGCCGAGCGGCGCTCGACGGCGCTGCGGTTGACGCGGACGTCGCGAACCCAGTCGAGCGCGAGCGGCATGCCGGGGTTGCGCTCGACGGTCGAGGCGGAGGGTGGCGATGGCACCGCGCGCACGTGACCCTTGCCCTTGTCCTTGGTTTCGTTCTTCGCCATGCCCCAAGCTCCCTCTCCCGCGGCGCCGCTGCGCGCGACGCCGACCGGAGGCCCGAGTTTGCCCGAAGATCGCAGCGGGCGCGAGGCGGCCCGCTGTCGTGGATTCACGGCTGTCGCCGCAAGAACCCCAGCACCAGCTTCGTGAGGTCGGCGGCGGCGGCTTGGCCGTAGTGGAGCGTCTGCTCGTGCGAGAGCACCATGTCGGACAGCCCCGCGGCGAGGTTGGTGAGCACCGAGACCGCGGCCACCCGCAGGCCGCAGTGGCGGGCCACGATGACCTCGGGGACGGTCGACATGCCGACCGCGTTGGCGCCCAGGCGGCCGAACGCGCGCACCTCGGCGTGGGACTCGAAGCTCGGCCCCAGCGTGGCCAGGTACACGCCCTCGCGCACGGGCAGCGCGAGCTCGCCCGCCACCGCGCGCAGCGTGGCGAGGTGCTCGGCGTCGTAGGCCCCATCCATGGGAGGAAAGCGCGGGCCAAAGCTCTCGTCGTTCTCGCCGACCAGCGGGTTGCCCGACTGGAAGTTGATGTGATCGTGGATGAGCATGAGCTGGCCGGGCACCGCGTCGGGGTCGAGCGCGCCCGCGGCGTTGGTGGCGAAGTAGGTCTCGCAGCCCAGCAGCTTCAGCGTGCGCACGAGCGGCACCACGGCCTGCGGAGGGTGGCCCTCGTAGAGGTGCACGCGCCCCTGCAGGCACGCCACGGCCTGGCCGCCGAGCTTGCCGAGCACGAGTCGTCCGTGGTGCCCCGCCACGCTGGGCGGCGGGAAGCCGGGGAGCTCGCGAAAGTCGATGGAGATCGCGTCCTCCACCTGCTCGGCCAAGGCGCCGAGGCCAGAGCCCAGCGTCAGACCCACCCGAGGGCGAAAACCAGGGGCCCGGCTGGCCACCACTGCTGCTGCCTTGCGCGCTTGCTCGCTCACCCTCGATGCTTCTTTCTGCCGTACCAAGACGACGTGCGTGGGACTATAGGGGCGTGATGACGAAGCGAGCAAGACG
>JBFIJN010000242.1:0-13335 GCA_041600735.1 Nannocystaceae bacterium | reverse complement strand
GAGCGGTGAACACCGCCCCCGGGCCGCATTGCCGCGTTGCTCGTCAGTCACTTGTGCCCGACAAACTCCCTCCTCGCGCCTTGCCCTGCGGCCCGCTGACGGCGTTCCCCACTCACGCGGCAATGAGGGACACCCCCTAGATCAGAAGCGCATCCCCACCTGGAGCCCGGCAGTTGTCCGATCGATCGACGGCGCGACCCAGGCGTAGTGCCGTCGGTCCGCGCGTTGGGCCGCAGCGGAGGCCGCGAGCGCGAGCGAGCCGAACCCCACCATGGCGATCGAGGAGCCAATGACCATTCCCGTGCCGATGGTCTTCTTGCGCGCATTGGCGGGCGAGATCTCCTCCCAGACGGGCTGAGAGTTCGACTGATAGAGGAGGACGACCCCGCCCACGAGGCTGCCCAGCGCGGCGCCCGACAGCACGCCGGAAGTCGCCCCGACGCCCCGCCATGCGGCCGCGCGGTTCAGCGGCGGTCGCCGGCGAGCCTCTTCGGGGGTCGCCGTGGGCTCGGCGAGCGGCTCGGCGAGCGGCTCTCCCACGAGCGGCACGGCTTCGACGCGGAGCAGCGCGCCGCACGTGGGTGGGGGGCTGGTGAGGGGCTCGCCCAGGGTGGCGATGGCGTCGCAGGCCAGCGGGTCGCCATCGCTCGCCAGCCGCTCTCGCGCCTGCTCTCGCGCCGCGCCCACGCTGGCGCTCGCGAATCGTGCCCCGGCCACGAGCTCGGTCCGCGCCCCCGCATGCATCGAGAACGCGCCCACGGTCAGCCCGGTCAGCACATGGGTGGCGTCGGCACAGCGCCCACGTAGCTCGTCGCGCGAGAACACGTGACGGTCGGCTTGCTTGCGACCCACGATCGTCATGTCGACGACGAGCTCGCCGGCGTGCTCGAGCTTGCCCTCCAGCGCGGCCGCGCCCACGGGCAGTCGCGCGTAGAGCTCGTCGGCGTCGCGGATCGTGACCCGCTCCTGCTTGCGGCTGAGCGGTACGAACGCGTAGCTCCCGTCCACTTCGCAGTGGCTCAGCACCTCCATCGTGCAGCCCGTGTAGCGCACGGCCACCAAGCTCGCCTGGGCGCGGGCCTCGAGCGCGGCGCGATCGGCCGCGGGCCACTCCACGACGAGGGGCTTGTCCGCGCTGCGACGTACGGCGCAGCGCGTCTGCGAGGTGGCCGCGGCGAGCTCGGGCGGTCGCGGATCTGCGGCGGTCGGTCGGCGGACACACCCGGGGGCGCCACTCAGCAGCACCCCGAGCAGCACGGCCACGTAACCCTGGAACCCTTGCTTCGACATCGGGCGTGCTCGACGGCGCGAAGCGGGGATGTTTCACGCCCTTGCTCGGTTTGCGCCCGCGACCCTGGTTCACCGCGGCGTTGCCCTCGACGGGGGAGGGCTCGCCCGGATCACCAAACCGAGGGGACCACCGCTTGACAGGGGCATCGAGATTTGCAGATGAGCGTGCGATCCACGATCATCGTCCGCGCCGCGCCATGCAACGCCTGCACTTGTTCGAGCTCGAGGACCTCGCGTGGGTTCCCCGGGCGGTGCGTGACGGCGGGACCGACCTGCTGGATCTCATGTTCGCGCGCACGGGCTTCTATCGCCCGCTGGTGCCCAAGCTCGTGGCGCTGGTGGAGGCGACCGGCGAGCGGCGCTTGGTCGATCTGTGCTCGGGAGGGGGCGGGGGCGCGCTGGCCATGCGCAGCCTGCTGCGCGAGCAGGGGCATGCCGAGCTCGAGCTGGACCTGACCGATCGCTACCCGAGTGCAGCCGCTGGCGCGCGCGTGGCCGAGCTCGGCGAGGCCACGGTCCACTGGCATGCCGAGCCCGTCGACGCATTTCATGTGCCCGAGACGCTCGCCGGCATCCGCACGATGTACAGCGCGCTGCACCACTTTCGCCCGCACGACGTGCAGCGCTTGATCGAGACCGCGGTCGCCGACGGCGTACCGCTCGCATTCTTCGACGTGGCCGCCCCGCCGCCGTGGCGCAAGCTACCGCTCGTGATCGTACCCCTCTTGGCGGTCGTGAACGTGGCCGCCTTGGTGGTGGTCGCGCTGCTGTTGGTCCCGTGGGTGCGGCCATTTCGTTGGTCGCGGTTGTTGCTCACCTACGTGGTGCCGGCGATCCCCTTGCTGTTCGCGTGGGATGGCATGGTCTCGGCGCTGCGGGCCTACACCCCCGAGGAGCTGCTCGCGCTGGCGCACGCGGGGCGGGGCAGCGAGCGCTACACGTGGGAGGCGAGCCGGGCGGGGCGCGGCGCGTGCTTGATCGGGCGTCCCACCGGCGGTGCCCAGTAACTCGACGAGTAACGCGACGAGTAACGCGACGAGTACGCGACGAGTCCGCGACTAGTACTCGACCAGCAGCCCGTGCGGCGGGCGAGCCTCGCCGCGGTCGGTGGCGGGGTCGATCCAGTCGCTGAGCTCGTCGGCCAGCCGCAGCAGCAGATGCACGCCGAGGCGCTGGCGTAGGGTGCAGAGGTTGCGGAACGTCTCGCACCCCAGCACCAGCACGCGGGTGTCTTCCTCGGCGACCAGGTCGGCGGGACTCGGGCGCGCATTCACCAGGGTGGTCGTGCCCACTCCAGCGCCCGACTCGAGGTAGGCGAATTCCCCGGAGGGCAGCGCCCAGCGCAGGCGGCCCTCGAGCACCACGTGCAGCGCTCCGTTGCGATCCCCGCGGCGGAGCACGCTCTCGCCGGCGGCGTACGTTCGTGGCGCCATCTCGGCGGCCACGCGCGCGAGGTCGGCGAGGCTCAGGTTGGCGAACAGCGGCACCGCGCGCAGCACCTCGACCACCGGGCGGGTGAGCTCGCCGGCCGCGCCCTCGCGGCGCCACGCCACCGCCGTGATGTTGTCGCGTGAGTCGGCCGCCTTGGCGCGCTCGACCAGCTGTCCGAGGGCCGCGGAGAGATCGGACGAGGAGTCGAGCAAGTCGACCACGCGCTCGGGCGGGTGCATCGCGAGGTTGAGGCCGTCGGAGCACAGCAGGAACAGATCCCCGGGGTGCACCTCGAGCAGCAGCGTCTCGATCTCCACCGAAGGCTGGCTGCCCACGTTGCGGGTGAGCACATGGGCATGCGGATGGTCTTCGACGTGCTCGCGGGCGACCACCCCGCCGCGGTAGAGCTCGGCGGCCAGCGTGTGGTCGGTGCTGATCTGCTCGAGCGTTCCGTTGCGCAGCAGGTACATGCGGCTGTCGCCCACGTGGCCCATCACCGCCTCGTCGCCGTCGATGAGCAGCGCGGTCAACGTGGTGCTCATCCCGGCGAGCTTGGGCTCTTCGGTGGCCTTTCGATGGATCGTGGCGCACGCCGACTCGATCGCGCGATGCAGCACCGCCCACGCCGTCTCCTTGCGGCCGCCATCACTGCGCCAGTGCGCGATGACGTCGCGCAACACTCGCGTGGCGATGCTCGAGGCCACATCTCCGCCCTGGTGGCCGCCCACGCCGTCGGCGACCGCGTAGAGCCCGAGTGCATGCTCGACCAGGTAGCTGTCTTGGTTCTGGGTACGCCGGCCGCGATCGGACACGGCGGCGCTCTCGTTGACCGTGCCCTGCGGGGCGAACGGCGACTCACCAACGGATAGCTCGACCGTGTCTTCGTGGCCCATCTGCGTGCCCGGGCTTTGTAGCACGCAGAGGCAGGGACGCTCGCTCGCGTCGCGCCCGATGTGATAAGCCGTGGCCATGAGCAAGATCGACTGGGGCTGGTTGCAGGGGCGCCTGTCGGAGGTGGAGGCGATGGCGGCCGAGGCCGCCGCCGAGGTGCTCGAGCGCGGCGTGGCTGCGATCGATGAGCGGCTCGGAGCCGAGGTCTCCGATGTCGAGGGCACCCGCCGGGTGGTGATCACGGCCGGGGGCGACGCCGAGGCCTTCGCGATCGCCCGCGAGGTGGTGGCCGCGGCTCCCTCGCTCCCCAACTGGTCGTTCGTTGCCTTGCGCCCCGGGCAAGGGTTCGATTTCGAGGTGAGCGCGGGCAGCCTGGTGTTCGACGCCAAGGCGCTGAGCTTTCAGCCGCTGTCGGCCGAGGAGGCCCCCATGCAGCTCGCGATTCGCCTGCTGGTGCCGAACCCCGAGCTCGAGGAGTGGTCGGAGATCGGCCTGCACCTGATCGAGACCGGGATCGGCGAAGAGGCGGCCGCGCGCATCGCCTACCTCGAGATCGATCGCCGCGAGCCCGACTCGGCCAACGTGTTCGCGATCGAGTCCCTCGCCGGCTACGTCGAGCGCCACGCCCCGCCGGCGGGCTAGCGGCGAGAGCCGCTCTCACGCGGCGTGGGGCTCGGGCGGCGAGGTCTCGTGAAGACGGCGTCGCGGCGCGTCGGGCTCGTGCAGGCGCGTGATGGGCAGGGGCGCGGTGGTCCACGGGAACGGCTGGCTGGCGCGGCCGTCGAGCCCGCAGTCGGCGGTCTCGGCCACCTCGCGAAGCACCTCCACGAGCCGGGCCGCGCCGGGGCGATGGTCGGGGTCGAGGCTGAGGCACGCCTTCAGCGTGGCGCGCAGACCGATGGGGATCTCGGTGAGGTCGAGGTCGAGCTCGGGGGGGAGCTTGCGGCCATCGGCCACCATCATCACGGGCGGCTCGGTGAACGGTCGCTGACCGGTGATGAGGTGGTAGGCCAGCGCGCCAAAGCTGAACACGTCGGCCGCCGGGCTGATGAGCGGTGGGTCGAGCGCGAGCTCGGGGGCCATGCACATCGGCGTGCCCACGATGCAGCCGGCTTGGGTCAGCGGCGCGCTCGGCTCCCACAGCTCGAGCTTCTCCACCTCTTCCACGCGCAGCGGTCGGGTCGAGCCTTCGTGGTGTCCGCCCTCGGTGACGCGAGCCGAGCGACGCTCGGGGTCGGTGTGGTCGTGCTGCGCCAGCGCATGCTCGGCGGCCTGGCCGCGGAGCTGTGCGTCGAGCAGGCGACGGGTGGCCGGATCGAGGGTGCCCGAGCGAAACAGCGGGATGCGAAGCTCGGGGTCATCGGCGCGCCGCGCCGCGGCCGGGTCCTCGTCGATGTCGAGCGTGCGCGAGATCCCAAAGTCGGTGATCTTGACCTGCGGCTCGCCGTCGCCGTCCACCACCAACAACACGTTGGCCGGCTTGAGGTCGCGGTGCACCACGCCCACCGCATGCAGCGCGGTGAGGCCACTGGCTACCTGCTCCAGCACATCGAGCGCCCAGCCGAGGTCGCGGCCGAACCCGTGCTCGTACTCGGCCAGCGAGGGACCATCGACGTGCTCCATCACCATGAACAAGAAGCCGCGCTGTGGGTCGATGTCGACGTCGATGAGCGCGACCACGTTGGGGTGATCGACCTTGGTGGCGATCTCGGCCTCGCGAGCCAGTCGCGCCAGGCCCCAGGCGTCGCTCTGTGAGGTGAGCTTGAGCGCCAGTCGCATCTCATCGGCCTGGCGCAGCACGGTATAGACCACGCCCATGCCCCCCGAGCCGAGCTCGTGCATCACGCGGTAGCGGCCGGCCACGAGGTCGCCGGCCTGCAGCCGCACCTGGGGGGTTGCGTGGTTGCGTGTGCTGAGCTGGCTGAGCATGCTGAACAGCTGTCGCGAGCGGTGGCTCATCTGCTCGCGGAGGCGCTCGTTGAGCGCTTGCACCTCGCGTTGCTTGGTCTCGAGCGCCTGCACGCGGCGGGCGAGCTGCTCGTCGAGCGCGTGGCTCGTGCGGATCGAGTGGATGTGCTCGCGAGTGAGACGCACCGAGTTCAGCAGGGCAAATACGCCGAGGCCCAGGCACGCCCCTCGAGCGCCGCCCAAGGGCTCGCCGAGCCCGAACCATGCGAGGCCGTCGAGCGCCGAGGTGCCGCCCAGCACGAGCCACTGAATGAGGAACAACAGCGCGCCGCGGGGTGGGTGGGCGCGGCGTACCAAGCGGACCCCCACGATCACCTGGTAGACGATCACGGCGGTGAGGAAGAGGACCGTCGCTCGTGCGCCCACCAGCGTGAGCCAGAACGGATCGGCGCTGGCCAGCGCGGCCACCCCGGCGGCTGTGGCCCCCGCCAGCCACGGCCACGCGCGCCTCGACCATGCGCGCGTGGAGTGGTCGGGCGGGCCGAACTCGGCGTGGGTGAACAGCACCGCAGCCAGGAGCGCCAGATCGAGCGTGAGCGCGACCATCACCGTGTCGTAGCGCCCCAGCAGCAGCTGGCTGTAGCCCGAGACGTGCAGCGGATAGTACGCGGCCGACAGCAACTGCACCGAGAACCACAGATAATTGGCGTGACTGCGGTGAGACAAGAAGACCCACAGCGACATCAGCCCGATGAGCAGCAGCGCCGCGACCGTGGCCACGGCCGCGAGCTCGTTGAGCGCGACGATGGCGATGGTCTGCGCATCGAGGCCTACCGCGGAGATGCGCGGCACCGTGCCGAGCCAGCCGCTCTGCGTCCAGCGGTGATCCACGCGCAGCTCGAGCCGCACCGGCTCGTCGCCGGGCGGCAGCGGGGGCAGATGCCACAGGTGCGGCCCCACGTGGCGGTAGTCTTCGATCGGCTCGTACTGCGCCGCGGCGGCGGGCGCCCCGTTCACGTAGAGCGCGGTGAGCCCTTCGAAGTGCGGGATGATGAAGTACAGCTCGGTTCCCGCGAGCGCCTCGCGTGCGACCTCGGTGTGCAGCCGGTAGCCGACCTCGGCGTGGGGCAGGTACTCGTCGAGTCGCCGCGGAAGCTCGATGGCGACCTCACCCTCGCGGCCCTCGACCGTGAGCGTCCATCGCGACAGCTCGAGCGTGGGGCTCGAGCCACACGCGGTCAGCCACGAGAGCGCTGCGAACAGCAGCAACCAACCGTAACGACCCATCCGCCAATGCTAGAACGCGGACGACGATTGCGGGAGGGAGCGGAGCGCTCGCGATCGCTTCGGCGAGGTTCCGATATGGGCCTAGTACGACCCTCGTACATGTCGTGGACTCTCGCCTTGCTCACTCGTCGTCGAGCAGTCGCGCGCGTAGCTGGTGGGCGTCGAGGATCATGCGTTGGCGGCGCTGCCGACTCGAGCCGGCTCGCTGTCCAGCGCGCTCGAGGATCCGCGAGAGCAGCGCCTCGACCTCGGGCGGCATGGGATCGAAGTCCACCCCCATGCTCCCTTCGCGAGGCAGGTGCCGAACCACGCGACCGGTGTGCACGAACAGCAGCGGGTCGTCGGGGAACACCACGAAGCGCAGCTCGATGCGGGTGCCCACGGGGTACAGCGCGGTACTCGTCACCAGCGCGCCCGTGCGCGAGAGGTTGGACACCGGCGTGGTCGTGCGCGGATCGAATTCGGAGAAGCTCGTGCTGAGCGGCACGCGCTGCGCTCGTCGTTGCTCGTCCGCCACGGGTCCTCGACGTGCGAGTCTATCCGAAGCGAGCATCAAGGGAGCGTGAGCAGCTGCACCCGGCCCGTGGAATCGCCCACCGCGATCCCATGCCCATCGGGGGCCACGGCGATGCTCCGCACCCAGGCCGTCACCCCAAAGCGCGCGACTTCGGTCCCGGTGGTGGCATCGAGCACGCGCACGCCCTCACGGGCGTAGACCAGGTGCCGCCCGTCGGGGGTCTCGGCCAGCTCGCCCGATGCGCCCGCGTGAGGGTCGAACGTGGCCGTTGGACGCCCTTTCGCGAGCTCGATGACGTGGATCTTGCCGTCGAAGTCCACCACGAACAGGCGTAGACCGTCGCGCGAAAACGCGAGTCGCGAGACGCCGCGCGGCGTGGTGATCGCCTTCGCGTTCGCGGCGCCCACGGTGCCCACGAAGATGTTGTGGGTGACGTGGCGGTTGGCGACCGCGAGCTGCTGGTCGTCGTCGGAGACGGCGATGGCCTCGACGCCGTTGCTCCCCGCGGACACGCGCAAGGTCACGTGACCCGCGAGCGTCTGCAGGTTGACGATCGGATCGTCTTTCATCGACCACGCCAGCGCGGTACCGCCGGGCGAGAGCTTCATGTGGGCGAGCTCGCCGCGGGGGACACGGGTCGTGGTGAGGGTCGTGTAGCTGCGGGCATCGATGATGTCGACGCGGGTGCGGGCGCTCTCCTCGTCGGGCGCGGGGCGCCGGGCGGCGGCCAGCACGGGCGCGCGCGCGGCGAAGGCCACCGCAGCGGCCTCGTCGTCGTTGCGCCGCCAGGAGCGCAGGCGCTGGCCATCGCCACGATCGAAGCTGTACAGCCCACGACCGCGGCCGTAGGCGTGCACCTGGCCGTCGTCGAGGGCGAGCGCGACCACGTCGGTCCCCGCTTGCAGCGGGGGGGTCGTCGGATCGTCGCGTTGCAGCGCGAGCGCCAGGGGGGAGGGGCCGTCCTCGGCGGGGGCTTGCTCGAGCGTGAGCTCGAAGACCGCCGCGTCTGCGCCGGCGAGCACGAGGCGGTGGCCGTCGGGGTGGAACACGACCGCGGTGGGGAGCCCGCCGATCGGCGCCTTGGCCAAGCGGGTGGGCGTGGCGAGATCCACTCGCCATAGCTCGATGCGATCGCTGCCCGCGGCCGCGAGCAGCGGCAGGGTGGGATGGAACGCGAGGGCTCCGACTTCCGGCGGGCCCGCCCACTCGTGCAGCTGCACCCCATCGCGCGCGCGGTACAGGGCCAGCCGCGGGCCACGAGCCAGCTTTGCGCTCGCGATCACCGACTCGTCGATCCCGAAGGCCAGCGCCCGCGTGAGGTGGCCTGCGATCGTGCCGCTGTCGAGCGGGTACATCGGCGAGCGATTGTGCAGCGCTTCACCGCGCCCGCCGAGCAGCAGGCGCTCGCGTCCGATCACCACGGGCAGCGCGACGCCTACCTCTTCATGGGTCGCGCCCGTGGCCGTGTCGTAGAAGTGCGCCACCTCCCGTGGTGGCTCGCGCTCTGCCTCGGTCTCGCGGCAGCACGCGCTCGGTTGCCAGCGCTGGGTGATCACCAAGAGCGCGCCGTCGGGGCTGAACGTCGCGCCCGTGTCGAAGTAGCCCCAGGGCGGATGATCGGGCCGCAGCGCGAGGACGACGTGCTCGTGGAGGGGGCGCGGGCCGGCGGCGGTGAGGAGCGTGCGGCCGATCGCGAGCGGTCGATCGACGGCCGCTCTTGGGCTCGCGGCGAGCAGCGCGGCCGCATCGATCGGATCCGGCGTCGCGGTGCCATCGACGAACGCCGTGCCGTGCTCGCCATCCCAGTGCCACCACGCCCCGCCGGGGCCGAAGGCGATCCGAGGGGTGATGGGCGCGGAGAGATCGGCCACGTGGCGCAAGGTGGCGGCCGTCACCTGGGTGGGGCCGGTCCGCGCCGCGCGAGCCTTCGTCCGCGGCGGGGGGGGAGGGGTCGCTTCGGCCGCTGCGGTGCACCCGGCCAGCGCGAGCGCGAGCCCAAAGGAGAGCCGCAGGCGCGTGCGTGAGAACCCCAGTCGGACCACGGTCGCCATTCTACGCGGTGCGGTGAATTTGGGTCTGCCGGCTGCGCTACGATCCCTCGTGGCTCGCGCTCCCTTCGTGCTGATGGTGTTCTTCGGGGTGGCCGGCGGCGGGCTGGCGAGCTGTCGCGACCGCGGCTCCGGGGACGCGGGCGATGAGACCAGCACCGGGACGAGCGCGGACACGGGCGCGCCCGCGCAGCTCGATGCGCCCTACGGCGCCTGTGCCGGTGACATGGCGAGCACCGAGTGCAGCGACGCGGGGCCCGAGCGCGCGCAGTGTCTGGAGCGCGACGACGCCCAGGGAGTGCCCTACAGCAGCTGCGCGGTGACCTGTCGCGAGAGCGCCGATTGTCCCGCGGTGGGCGCGGGAAACCTCGCGCCCGTGTGCTGGGGCGCCGATGATGCGGCGCCGGGGCTGTGCCTGCTCGAGTGCAACCTCGACGCCAATAGCTGCGCGGCGGGGACGGTCTGCATCGACGGCGCCCCGCCGATCTGCATGTGGCCAGGTCTCGCTCCCGGCCACCCCGATGCGCAGAGCTTCTGCGACACCGCATGCCAGCGCTGCGGGGCCACCCTGTTGTTGCCGTGGACCGGCGATTGCGTGAGCGAGTGCCTCTCCGATCTCGCCGACTGTAGCGAGTCGCAGGAGACCGAGGTCTTCGCCTGCACCGGCGGCGAGGGCTGCCCGGTGGGCGGCGCCGTGGTGGCCGACTGTCTCGAGCCCATCGAGTGCATCGCCGGCTCGGCATGATTGCATGATCGGTACGCGCACTTACTCATCGATCCGGCGATCCGGCGATCCGGCGGGCCGACGAGAAAATTCGACCTCTCGCCGCTCACATTCGCGCAGGGCATTCTCTACCCCCCGATGACCTCAGCCGACCGTCTCGCCTTCGTCGACTACCACCCAGGCCCCGGTGACGCGACCGCGCACTTCGCCGATGAAACCATGGCTCGTGCCGCCTCCGACCCGCAGGGGGCCAACGGCGACACGGTCACGGTCACGGTGAGCCACATCGAGTCGCCCAGCGTGCAGACCGCGTGGCGGCTGCGAATGGCCGAGCTCGGCATCACGCTCACCCTGCAGACGTTCTTCGAGGCCGTGCAGGCGCCCGACCCCCGCGCGCCCAAGGGCCAGGTGGACTTCGTGCTGTGGAGCTACGCCGGCACCAGCGCTCAGCCCGCCTTGGGCGCACCCGATCCCCGCGCCGCCGAGGCCGTCGCAGCCATCGCCGCGCAGCGCTACCACCTGCCCACGTGGGGTGAGGCAGCCATCGCCACCGCCCAGCAGCTCGGCGACGGATGGGCGCAGCACCTGCTGTCGACCATGCTGTTCCCACCGCCGGCGCCCGACCACGTGCACCCGCTCGACTGGGTCCCGCGCATGCAAGTCGCGGCGGCGCTCGTGCTCGCGATGACGCCGAGCGGGCACCGCGTGCTGCAATCGCTGGCGCTCGGGCCGGTGGACTGGTGCGTCGACGCGGCGATCGTGGCGCTCGGCGAGCTCGCGCTACGCAACCCCGCCGCGCAGCCCTCGATCGATCAGCTGTTCGGCTACCTGCGCGGGCAGATCCCGCGAGAGGGCTTCACCTGCTATGCGTACGCGCTCGCGTGCACCTGGCTGCGTCTGCTGCCCGCCGCGGATCCGCGCGCGGCCGAGGTGCATGCGTGGCGCGAGCGGATCTTGCGGGGCGAGGAAGGCGGCACCACCTCCAAGGGATCGATCGGAATGATCGGCGGGCTCAACATGGAGACCTACGCCGAGTTCTGCGTGAAGCGGGATCTGCTGGCGCTCGAGGGCGGCTACCAGGGCCGCGCGGCCTTGATGAAGCAGGCCTTCGCGGGCCCCTCGGCCTCGCTCCAAGCGCTCGCGCACGAATACGGTGTGCCGATGGTGGGCGGGGGCACGGCCTACATCGAGGGCTGGAACGTGGCGATCAACCGCGATCCACGGCTCGGCCTCGCGTTTGCGCAGACCCAGGCGCGCATCAAGCTACAGCTGCAAGGCATCGCCCCCGACAGCGACGAGGCGCGGCTCAGCCACAACCTCATGCAGGGCAAGGGGCTCGATCAAGAAGAGGAGCTGCGCAAGGCTCAGGCGGCACAGCAGCAGCTCGCGGCGGGGCAGGGGGGCGACCCCGATCCCACGGTGTTCCCCGGACAGCCGCTGGCCAAGCTCTCCGACTACGTCGGGCTCATGCGAAAGATGCAGGGCGGCGACTTCAATGGAGCGCTGGCCGCGTACGGCCTCGACATGGGCAAGTACATGCTGGTGATGCAGGCCTGGGGCACCAAGCTCGGCGTCGATCCAGCGCTCAATGCCAAGTTCGGCCAGATGATGGCGGGGTAGGGCGCGCCTCGCGAGCCTCCGCGCTCCGCTCGGATTTGCTAGCCTGGGTCACGTGTCCACGTCGGCCAAGAAGCTCGAGACCGTCGACGAGCTGCTCGCGATCCCCGAGAGCGAGCGCCGCCACGAGCTCATCGAGGGGGTGATCGAGCCCAAGGGCGCGGCATCGGGTCGGCACGGCGCCGCGCAGTGCAAGCTCGCCGGGCACGTCGACCCCTTCGATCGCCGCCCCGGCGGCCCCACCCCCGGCGGGTGGTGGTTCGCCACCGAGGTCGACATCTTCTTCGATCCCGCCAACACGTTTTGCCCCGACGTGGTCGGCTGGCGCCGCGATCATGTGCCGCGACAGCCCGAAGACGTGCTCATCAAGGTCCGGCCGGACTGGGTCTGCGAGATCCTGTCCACCAACCGCCGCAACGACCTCATCACCAAGAAGCGCGTCCATCACCGGCACCGGGTCCCCCACTACTGGATCGTCGATCCCGACGAGGGCACGCTCACCGTCTACCGCTGGACCTCCGACGCCTACCTCGAGATCCTGATCGCCGAGCGCGGCGAAGAGGTCCACCCCGAGCCGTTCGAGGCGCTCCCGCTGCGGGTGGGCGCGCTGTTCGGGGACGACGACGATCACCGCGAGTAGCCCTCCTCATGCCCCTCGACCAGGCGCCCCACATTGCGCGCTACCGCTTGGCCGAGCGCCTCGGAGCCGGAGGCTTGGGGGTGGTCATGGCGGCCGAGGATCCCAAGCTCGCGCGACGGGTGGCGATCAAGCTGATCCGCGCGGGTACGAGCGATCGCCGCGCGTTCGATCGACTCGCGCAAGAGGCCGCCGCGCTCGCCAAGATGAGCCACCCGCACGTCGTGGGCGTGTTCGACGTGGGCCAGTACGACGTGCGCAAGGAGCACTCCGAGGCCACGGGTTGGCCCCCCGACGTGCCCCGCGTGGGCGTCTACATCGTGATGGAGCTGTGCGCGGGCCAGGACCTCGTCGACTGGCTTCGCGGCGCGCGGGCGTCCGCCGAGGTCGTGCGCGTGTTCACGGCCGCGGGCCGTGGGCTGGCCGCGGCGCACGCGGCCGGCGTGGTCCACCGCGACTTCAAGCCGGCCAACGTGATGGTGAGCGAGGGCGGCGGCGTCAAGGTGCTCGACTTCGGGCTCGCGCAGTGGCTGCATGGGGTCGAGCCCTCGACGCTGCCCGAGGGCGTGGAAGACGGGGGTCCGGCCGAGCCCGCGTCGTCGATGACGATGACGGGGGCCGTGATGGGCACGCCGGCCTACATGGCCCCGGAGCAGCATGCAGGCCGACGGGTCGACGAGCGCAGCGATCAATATGCCTTCTGTGTCGCCCTCGCCGAGGCGCTGTGCGGGACGCGGCCGTTCGCCGGCGACACCGTGGCGGATCTCCACCGGGCCAAGGTCCAGCTGCGCTTCGACCCGCGCATGCGCGAGATCTCGCCGCGCCTCCGCGCAGTGCTCGAGCGCGGCCTCGCCCGCGATCCCGAGGCACGCTGGTCCAGCATGACCGAGCTGTTGCGCGTGCTCGAGGAGCCGCGCTCCTACGCCGCGTGGTGGGGCACGGGCCTCGCGTGCGGCCTCGTGGGCCTCGGCGGCTGGGTCACGCT
>JBFIJN010000241.1:0-13342 GCA_041600735.1 Nannocystaceae bacterium | reverse complement strand
TCCGCCACGAACTCCACCCGCGCCCGCTCTCCCGGCAGCGCAGCCATATGCCGCCTCCGCCCCTTCTGATACCCCATCGCCACGCCCCCCACGAGCGATCCGATCACGAACGCCGGCACGATCATCGGCATCACACTCGCCAGCCCCGATCCCACCGTCGCGGCAATGAACAGCGTCGCGAGCCAGAACCCGAGGGCCATCCACTTGATCGTGCGCCGTCGCAGCAGCCCGCCCAGGCGCCGCCACACCAGGATCTCCGTGCCCCGCGAGGTCGCATCGATGTGCACCTCGAGCTCGCGGGTCGACCACGCCACGCCAGCACCCAGCCGCTCCACCTTGCCGCGCCGCCCCTCGAGACGATCGAGCTCGCGCACCACGATGTCGACAGCGGTCTCATCGAGCCCCACGAGCAGCGTGCGACGGGTCGAGACCGACGTGACCATGCCCCCGTCTTCCTCGGGCGGGCTGGCCAGGCTCGTCGGCACCGCAACCTCGGCCCCTCCGCCCACGCGCACCACCGCGGGCGGCCGCGACCCCAGCGGCTCGAACCAATCCTCCTCATCGACCACCGCGAGCCCGCCCCCGCTCTGCCCCTCGAGCTCGTCGACCACACACCGCGAGGGCAGTGCCTGCAGCTCGACTGCACCACCCTGCAGCTCAGCCTCGATCCCCGAGAGCAGCGCATCCATCGAGGCAAACCTCCGCCCCGGATCGACCAACAGCGCCCGCACGAGCATGCGCTCGAGCCACTCGGGCACGGGATACCGCGGCGTGGCCGGCCGGATCCTCCCCCGCACGATCGACAGCGCGAGCGCCTGCGGATCCTCGCCGGAGAACGGCCGCACGCCATACACGGCGTGGTACAGCGCCACGCCAAACGAGAACTGATCACTCCGCGCATCCGCAGGCTCGCCAAGGTGCTGCTCGGGCGACATGTATGCGGGCGTGCCCACGAGGTGCCCGTCGACGGTGAGCACGGTCGCGCGAGGATCGACCACCCCCGGAAGTGCGGGCGGTCGCACGCGCACCCCCTCGCCGCTCTCGGGCGGCCGCGCCAGCCCAAAGTCGAGCACGCGCGGGCGCCCATCATCACCCACGAGCACGTTGTCGGGCTTGAAGTCGCGGTGCACCAGCCCCACCGCATGCGCGGCATGCAGGCCACGTCCCGCGCCCACGAACACGCGCAGCACGTCGCCGAGCGAGCGCGGCGCATCGAGCCACCGCCGCAGGTCCTGCCCGGGCACGTACTCCATCGCGATGAAGCGCTGTCCTTCATACGTCCCCACGTCGAACACCCCGATCACGTTGGGATGAGACAGTCGCGCGAGCGCCTGCGCCTCGGCGGTCAGCCCTTCACCATCACCCGAGAGCTCGGGCCGCAGCAGCTTGATCGCCACCTCGCGGCCGAGCTCGATGTCCCGCGCCGCATACACGATGCCCATCCCGCCGCGGCCAATGCAGCGCAGCAGCTCGTACCGCCCGCCCACGCGCGGCGGCGAGGCGGGCTGGTCGAACAGCCCCGCACGCACCGAATCGCGCAGGCGCGCGAGCTCGAGGGGGGCGACGGAGGGCGGACGGGGAGGTGTAGAGGCGAGAGCGGGTCGGGCAGGCATGGGCTCGAGCGCTGATGTACCGAGTGCCCCCCCGAGGGATTGCGAGACCCGCGAAAAACTCGAGTCTAGCTCTCTTCGATCCTCCGCCGAATCCCGCGCGCCCACGTACCCCAGCCGCGTCTGCGTGGGCTCGGCCCCGGTGACCCCAGCCAGCAGATCGGAGAGCTCGGCCGCGAGCAGCTGCTTGGCCCGCCGCAGCCGCGTCTTGGCCGTCCCCACCGGAACGCCGAGCATCTCGCCCACCTCGAGCGCGGTCATGTCCTCCCAGTAGTGCAGCTCGAGCACGATCTGATGATCGATCGGAATCCTGCGCAGCGCATGCAGCATGAGCTGCTGGCGCTGGTCCTCGGCCACGACGTGGCTCGGCGAGTCGCCGAGCTCGGCGACCGAGACGTCGGCGAAGTCGAGGGCACGGGGCTCGCGGTAGCGCTGCCGCAGGTGCTTGCCCAGCACGTTGCGCGCCACGCCGAACAAGAACGCACGAAAGCTGCCGTCGCCGCGAAACTGTGCGCGGCCCTCCACACAGCCCAAGAAGGTCTTCTGGATCAGGTCATCGTGATCGCGATCGATCTTGTTCTGGAAGAACCGCACCACGGCTTCGAAGTGGCGGGCGAACAGCGCCTCGCCAGCGGTGCCGTCGCCGGCGGCCCAGGCCTCGAGCAGCTCGCCGTCCGCGGGAGTGACCATGGCGCGTCACGGCACGGGAAGATCGAGCGCGCGACAGCCCGCCCGATCGACGGGCCCCGTCGCGCTCACCTGGTCGGGCGCGGCGGCGAGCTCGGCTGGATCGAGGCGGCCCTCGCGAGCGCGCAGCGTCTGGGGCACGGGTGATCCCACGGCATCGAGGCGCTCGACGGCGAGCAGCGCGAGGCCCTCGTCGCACCAGAACGGCGCGAGCGCATGCGCCGGGCCCACCGGCGTGAGGTCGGTGAAGGCCGGCTCGCCCGCGCCATCCCATAGGCTCGTGAACGCCAGCTGTGCGCCGTGGCTGACCCCGAGCAGCACGTCGGAGGGCATCTCGCTGTGCGGCGAGGGGACCACGGCCAGCAGCACGGGCCCCGCGGCGGTCCACACCCCGTAGTAGACGCAGGTGCTGGCCAGACACGCGGGCGGCACGTCGCCCGACGCAGGCGGCGAGGGATCGACGGAGAGGCTCGAGAGCGTGAGCCGCTCGCCCTCCTCACGCAGCTCCCACGCACACTCGGCGCCGGCGAAGCGAGCCCAGGCCCCGCCGCCCGGCGAGGGATTGCAGACCTCGGGCTCGGGATCGGGCGCCACCGCCCGCGGAGCGACCTCGCCTTCGGCCTGCGTCGTGCTCGGCGGCGAGCAGGCCCCCATGATCATGATCGAGAGGATCGAGAGGACCGAGATGATCGAACGCGTGCGCACGCGAACGCGCCGTTAGTTCGAGGAGCGAGCAGCCTTGATCTTGATCGGCGCGCCCTGACCGGTCGCGGCCTCGGCGGGATTGAACGACTCGGTGTTCCACAGCGTGTTGCCAGCGCCGTCGAGACCGCGCACCGCCCCGTTGCTGCCCACGCGCACGATCGGCTTTCCGCCGGCCTCGCACATCGCGAGACTCGCGAGCGGAATCGGCCCGAACGGAAGCTCGCGGTTCTCGGGATCCACGTCGATCGAGTAGGTGACGGTGAGCTGGCGCGCCGCCACGAGCTCTTGCCGGAACGAGTCGACATCGCAGTCGAGGCGGTTGGGATTGGCGGAGTCGCACAGCCGGTCGCGCCAGCCCTCGCCGCCGTCCTCCAGCGTGCCGAACACCCCAGCCCCGATGATGCCCAGCTGCTGGTAGTCGGGATTGGCCTCGTAGAATCCGATCAGGCACTCGAGGTAGAGCAGCGTCACCTCGATCTTCGCGGTGCCGATGTACGGATTGTCGGACTGCGACTCGCCGCGCTGGAGCTGCAGCCAGACCACGCCGTGCTCGAGATCCGGGGGCGGATCACCAGGGCACCCCGCGAGCGGAGCCACGAGCAACAGGCAGAGGGCGGCGTTCGGTCGGGGGAGCTTGACGCGCATCGCGTCGCAGTATCTCCGAGCCCCGCAGCAGGGTCCAGACATCCGCCGCGGTCCTGGCCGCGGTCGTAGCTGCGGCCGCTCTTCCCCGTGTCCAGGTCCTGCGGCTGCGAGCCGCGGCTCGATCCGGGGGCCCGATCCGGACGTACCGCAGAGGGTCGAGGCCGCCGCGATCGCCGCTGCACACCGGCCCGGCAGCCCCGTTCACCATGCCCTCTCGATCGGGAATTCTTGCGAGAACGGCGTTTACTTGGACTGTGACGCGGATCACTGCTCGCGGGGCGCTCAGTCGGGACGCTCTGTAGTCGCGGAATTCTCCGGCTCTCGTTGCGCACACGCCGCGAGTCCTGATCTTCCGTTGCCCTCCCCATCCGAAGAGCCACCCATGTTCGACCGTGACGAGCGCGCCGAGTCCTCCGCTTCCACCGCCGCCGCCGCGGGCCCGTCGGCCTCCCTTCACATGGGGACCTCGCCGCTCGAGGCCGGTCTCGAGCGCGCGCGGGCAGGTGCCGCGGCCTGGCGGGAGCGCTCGGGCCACACGCCACCCGGGCGCGGCGCGAGCGATGTCGCGCTTCCCTGGCTGCTGCACGTGCCCGACGTGGGACCGACCTGCGAGGTCCTGCTGGCCGACCGGCTGTTCCATGATCTGCGTCCGGCCGAGCGCGCCGGTCTGCTCGCGTTCGTGCGCGGAACCCAAGACGAGAGCGGCGCCTGGCTCGACGCCCACGGCACGCCCGACCTCTCGCTGACCGCGCTCGGTTGGTGGGCGCTGCGCGATGCCGGCGATGATCCGCGAGCCGATCACATGTTGCTTGCCGAGCGCGTGGTGCATCGGCTAGGCGGCGCGCAGCGGGCCAACTTCGCCGTGCGCCTGTGGCTGGCGATGGGCGGCCAGATCCCCTGGGCGTGGCTGCCCGCGATCCCGAGCGAGCTGTTCCTGCTCTCGCCGCGCGTGCTGCTCTCGCCCGCCCGCTTCTCGCCCTGGGCCCGCGGCGTGCTCACGCCGTACCTCATCATCGCCCGCGCGCCCGCCCGCCTGCAGCTGCCCGACGCGAGCCCGCTGCTGCTGCCCCACAACGACGGCCAGCCGGTGGCCCCACGGCTCACGCGACCCGGCCTCGCCGGCGATCTGCTGCAGGCCTTCGATCGCACGGTGAAGCTCTCGCGCAAGCTGCCCCGCGGTCCCCTGCCCCGCATCGCCACCCGCCGCGCGCTCGCGTGGATCGACGAGCATCAGCAAGGCCACGGTGGATGGTTCTCGGTGCGGCCCACCTTGTTGAGCCTGGTCGCGCTGCGGGTGATGGGCGCGGCCTCGGGCGACCCGCGGCTGCGACGAGGCCTCGATCATCTGCGCCAGAGCCGGGGCCAAGCTCGGATCCCGCATGGTCGCGGGGCGGGCCAGCCCGCGCTCGCGCAAGGCGTGGGCGGGCGCTCGCTCGACGCGCTGGGTCGCTTGCTCGCCTGCGGCGCGCAGGAGTCCGAGATCACGTGGCTGCTGCGCCAAGAGCTGACCCAGCGCGGCCCGTGGCAGGCGCGCGCCGACGCGGCCACCGGGGGCTGGCCCCACGAGCCCGGCGCCACGCATCACGTCGACGTCGAGAGCACGTGCGCGGTGCTCCATGCATTCGGGGCTCAGCCCGAGGACAGCAGCCAGGTCACCGCCTCGTGGGCCACCGCCCGTCGCGGCCTCGACGTGCTGCTCGCCATGCAAGAGCCCGACGGTCGCTTCTCGCGGTTCGAACGCGGCGAGTCCGAGGTGTTCATGCAAGGGCTCCCGTGGACCGACGCCGATCTGCTCGCGCACGGCCGCCCCGACGACAGCGAGCACCTTCGCGTGACCGCGCGGGTGCTCACTGCGCTGGCCTCGGCTGGCTTTCGTGCCGACGACGATCGCGTGGGCCGAGGCCTGCGCTGGCTCGAGCGCACGCTCGAGCCGCGGCTCCACGAGCAGGTCAGCGCGGGGGCGCTGAGCGGCGTGGCGCACCTGGCCGAGGCCCTCGGCGCGCTCGCCCCGAGCAACCACGGATTGCGCCGTGAGCTCGAGCAGCGGCTGCGCGGACGTCAGCGCGAGGACGGCAGCTTCGGCGCCGCCGTCGACACCGCCCACGCGCTGCAAGCGTTCGTGGCGCTCGGCCACACCGACGTGCAGGCCCAGCGTGCTGCCCGCTGGCTGACCAATCACGTCATGCGCACCAGCGCCGACGAGCTCGACGCCTGGTCCCGCCCCGTCGCGTGGGGGCTGGGCTTGTCCCCGGCGGGCTTCGACCCCAGCGCCGGACCTCGCGAGATCGCGCTCGCGCTCAAGGCCTACACCGCCGCGGGCGGCCGCTGATCCTCAGGAAGCAACCATCATGTCCAACCACCCCGAGCTGCGTCATTCTCACTACGACGTCGTGATCGTGGGAGCCGGCCTCGCCGGCTGCGCCACCGCCCGCGCGCTCGCCCGCGCCGACCGCAAGGGGCGACGGCGCATCCTCGTGGTCGATCGCTATCGCGACGTGCACCCGCGCTTCTCGGGCGAGCTCATCCACCCGCGCGGCGCCCAGATCCTCGACGACCTCGGACTGTTCTCCTCGCTGCATGCCGTCGGGGGCGTCGAGGTGGGCGGCTTCGCCGTGTTCGAGAACGCCGACACTCCGTTCGTGGATCTCAGCTACGCCAACGTGCCGCGCGAGCGCCCGCGGGGGCTGTCGATCCACCACAAGGACCTCGTACGCACCCTGCGTCGCGATCTTCGCTCCGACCCGATCGAGCTGCTCGAGGGCTGGGCCGTGGCCGATCTGCTGCGCGAGGGCGATCGCATCGCCGGCGTCGTGCTCGAGGGCAAGAGCGGGCGCCACGAGATCAAAGCCGACCTCGTCGTCGCCGCCGACGGCAAGTCCAGCACGGTGCGCAAGCTCGCCGGGATTCCCGATGATGGTCGCGAGACGATCGGGTTCACCGCAGGCCTCGAGCTGCGCAACGCCAGCCTCCCCCGCCCCGGCTACGCGCACGTGTTCCTCGGCGCCTGGGGACCGGTGCTCGCCTATCCGATCCTGCGCGAGGCCGACGGCACGATCCGCACGCGGATCACCATCGATCTCCCGCGCGAGCTACCGGTGAAGGGTCCCGCGCTCAAGCAGCACATCTTGCGCACCTATGTTCCATTCGTGCCAGCGCCGCTGTCCGCAGAGATCGCCGCCGCAATTCAAGCGCACAAGGGGCAGCTCGAGATGGCGCCCACCGTCAACCTGCCCGCGCCCTCGGCCGTGATGCCGGGGCTCGTGCTCGTGGGCGATGCCGCTGGTTGCTCGCACCCGATCACCGCCAGCGGCATGACCATGGGCCTGCGCGATGCCGAGACGCTCGGCGTGCAGGCGCGGCGCCGCGCCGATGCACCCGAGGGCGAGCCCTGGCTCGATGCCGAGTCGCTGCGCCGCTACCGTTCGGAGCACGATCGCTACGTGCCCACGCGGCAGGCGCTGGCCACTGCGATCTACGAGGCGTTCCGCGGCGGCGAGGATGGCTCGCGCGCGATCCGGCGCGCGCTGTTCGACTACTGGGGCAGCGGCGACACGGCGCGCAGTCGCTCGATGGCGCTGCTCTCGTGCTCCGAGCGACGCCCGCACGTGTTCCTCAGCGAGTACCTCAAGACCGCTCGCCACGCGCTCGAGACCAGCTTGGTGCCGCAGCACGCGTCGATGTACCCCGTAGGGGATCGCATGCGGCGAGCCCGGGGCGCGGCCAAGCTGGCCAAGAACAAGCTGGGGTTGGTGGCGCAGGTGATGTGGGCGCAAGTGCGGCCGGGCTGGCTCACCCGCATCGAGAGCCGCTGAGGGCGCGTCATGACGCCCCCTCGCTCGTTTGACACCCTCCCGAGCGAGGCCTAGGCTAGCCGCTCGAATGAGCGCCCGGATCCTGGTGGTCGACGACGATCCGTGGATTCTACGGATGGTGACCGCCTCCCTGCGAAAGCGGGAGTTCGTCGTAGACACCGCCCGCGAGGGTCGCCAAGCCCTGGAGCGCGCCCGCGCCCACCCGCCCGACGTCATCATCTCCGACGTCATGATGCCGGTGATGGACGGCTGGACGTTCGTCCAACAGCTGCGGCAAGACCCGCGGCTGGCCAGCATCCCAGTCATCTTCCTCACCGCGCTCGGCAAGGACCAAGCCAAGCTGCGCTCGCTGGGGCTCACCGACCAGGACTACCTGGCCAAGCCGTTTCGCTTCGACGACCTCGAGAAGCGGGTCGACGCCGCGCTCGCGGGGCGACGCGCGTATGGCCAGGCGCCCAACCCAAGCTCCGGCGTCCATCCGATGCCCGGCTATCCGCCGCAAGGGCCCAACCCAAACTCCGGCGTCCATGCCCTCCCCGGCTATCCGCCGCCGCAAGGGCCCAACCCAAACTCCGGCGTCCATCCGCTCCCCGGCTATCCGCCGCAAGGGCCCAACCCAAACTCCGGGGTACACCCGCTCCCCGGCTATCCGCCGCAGCCCGGGCCCAACCCAACCTCCGGCGTGCATCCGATGCCGATGCCGCCCTACGGCTATCCGCAAGGCCAGTACCCCCAGTATCCGCCCGGCCAATACCCCGGCCAGTACCCACCGCAGTACGGCTACCCCGGCCAGTACCCACCGCAGTACGGCTATCCCGGCCAGTACCCGGTCCCCGCGGGGTATCCGGGAGGCCCGCCCGTCGCGGCTCCGCCGGCCGCCGGCGCGCCAGCTCCTGGAGCGGCCAGCGCTCGCAACCGCGGCACCGCGCTCAACGGACGCATCGAGCAGCTCGGGCTCTCGAGCCTTCTGGTGATGATGGAGATGGAGCGCAAGCAGGGCGTGCTGAGCTTGTGCTCCGAGCAAGAGGTCATGGGCCGCGTGTGCCTGCGCGGGGGACAAGTGGTGGCCGCCGACATCGAAGACGACCCCGAGCTGCCCGGTCGCGAGTGCGTCTATCGCATGCTCGCGTGGAAGGCCGGCACGTTCAGCTTCTCCGCCACCACGGTCGACGTCGAGGACACCGTGCGCTCCTCCACCACGCACCTCCTCATGGAGGGCGCCCGCCTCATCGACGAGGCTGGGCGCGATGAAGAGGGCCTGTGAGCGAGCGACCTGCGGATGAGAGCGCCGACGATGAGGCGGAGGTGTCCGCGGACGCAGCGGTCGAGCCCGACGCGGACGTCGACGCCGACTCCGACTCCGACTCCGACTCCGACCGGGGCGAGACCGCCAGCGCGAGCGCGACCGCCAAGCCCACGTACGACCGCCCCGACCGACTCGACGAGCTGCTCCTCGATCCGCCCGACCTGCCGCTCGAAGGCTCGCTGACGAGCTATCGCGACGGCGCGATCTTGCGTCGAGTCATCATCGCGGTGCTGGTGCTCGGCGTGGTCGCGGCGGTCTTCATCGGGCGCTGGTACGTGCACTGGCTCGAGGAGCGGCAGCGGATCCCCACGCCCGAGTACCGCCTGGCCGAGGGGGCCGAGGGCGAGTCGCGGCCCGATGCGATCATCTGGACCGACGGCCCCGCGCGGCTGGGGATCTCGCGGCAAGACCCGGGCGTGAAGGCGATCGTGCTGCCTGATCGCGTGATCACGCTGGCCCCCGGCTGCGATCACGCGCAAGTGAAGGTCGAAGTCCGCAACGGCAAGACCGTGAAGCTGAAGGTCTTGGTGGGCGAGATCCGCGAGACCCAGCTGTCCCCCGAGGCAGACCCGGCGAGCCCCGAGCCCGGCTGAAGCCAGCGAGGGTCACCGCTCGGGCCACGGCAAGATCGCCGCGAGCTCCTCGGGCCACGGCGCGCAGAAGCTCACCCGCTGCCCGCTGCCCGGGTGCGGGAGCTCGATGCGCTCCGCGTGCAGGGCGTGGCGCCACAGGCCCAGGTGATCGCCGATCTCCGCCATCGGTCGACCGCGCTCCACGATGTCGAGGAACCACGCTTCTTCGATCCCGTAGAGCTTGTCGCCCACGATCCCGTGACCGGCGAGCGCGAGGTGCACGCGGATCTGGTGCTGCCGCCCCGTACGCGGACGCGCGCGCACGAGCGTGATCGGTTCACCGCGAAACTCTCCCGACGCCAGCGGCTCGATCTCGGTGCACGCCGCCCGCCCGCCCTCGGCCAGCGGCCGCGGTCCCATCTTCACGCGGATCTCCGAGCCGAGATCCGCGGCCAGGGGGATCTCGATCGTGCACGGCACCACGAGCCGCCCGTGCACGAGCGCCAGGTACTGCTTGTCGACCTCGCGCCGCTGGAAGCTGCGCTTCAACGTCGAGCCGCTGGCGCCTCGGCGTCCGAACACCATGATCCCCGAGGTCTCGCGATCGAGGCGATGCGCCATCTCCCAGCCATGCCCCGCGCCCAGGCGCGTGCGCATCACCGCGGTGAGCGTGTGCCGGTGGTAGCGCGCGCTCGGGTGCACCGGTAGCCCGGCGGGCTTGTCGAGCACGAGCAGGTCGGGATCTTGGTGGGCGACCGCGTAGTCGAGCACGACCGCGGGCTCGGGCGGCGCGGGGCGCATCACGGTCACGACCTCGCCGGCTCGCACGCGCTGCGCCGGCCTCACGATCGGACCGCGCGCATCCCGAACCTGCCCGCGCGCGATGATGCTCTGGATCCGCGTCCGCGACAGCCTGACGATGCGGGCGTGGATGAAGCGGTCGACGCGATAGCCATCGTGATTGGCCCCGACCGCGAGAGGGATCGGAATCCACTCGCCCTCGTGCGCAAGCGCGCCTTCTCCGCAATCGGCGCTGGGCACCGAGTGAGGTATAGTACTTTTCAGCATGACGACCGAGACCCCGAAGGCGATCGAGACGGCGAAGGAGACCGAGGCCCAGAAGGAAGAGGAGCAGAGCCTGCTTCCCACGGTGCTGGCCGGCGCGGGCATCCTCGCGGTGGCCGCGCTGCTGATCTTCTGGCCCTCCGGCGACGGCGACAAGGCCAAGGAAGCCGCCGACAAGGCGGACGCGGCTGCCTCTGGCCAGAGCGCAGGGGCAGCCGGAGGCCCCGGGAGCCGGGCCGCGGGGGTGGGCGCGCGGCAGATCGACGCCGCGACCACGCCCGAGGGCCGCAGCACCCGCAATCCCGCCATCAAGCTGCCCGCGGGCGGCCGCGGAGTGGCGCCGATGCCCGAGGCCCTGCCCCGAGACCCGCCCGAGAACGCGAGCACCGGCGACAAGATCGCGTTCTACGAGAAGCGCCTCGAGCAGGCCGAGCGCGTCCGCGACACGCGGGAGAAGTTCGTCGAGCGGCTGCCCGAGACCAAGGCGCGCATCGAGGCCTCGCCCAATCCCGAGAAGGGGCTCGAGGCGTTCGAGAAGCGCAAGAAGATCGTCGAGGACAACTACGAGAAGGCCAAGAAAGAGGTCGAGGAGATCGAGGCCAAGCTCGCCGCGCTGACCGGCGGCTGATCCCTGCGCCAAAACGCGCAGTCGTGGGAACCCTGGCGTGCGCCGACGCGCCCGGGCATGCTGCAATCGGCGCGGGTCCTCGCGCCGAGAGGCCAAGATCATGCAGCGTCGATCGTTCCTGAAGCTGAGCGCCCTGACCTTCACCAGCCTGCTGGGGCACGCCGGCTGCAAGGGTGGTGGAGGATCCGACGAGGGCAGCGAGCGCGAGGTCGTCGACGCGCCCGAGCGCTTTCCCCAGTCGGTGGCCTCGGGCGATCCCAAGCCGAGCGGCGTGATCGTGTGGGCGCGAGTCGACGACCCCGAGCTGCCCGACGACGACTACGAGGTCGAGCTCGAGATCTGGCCGCTCGTCGCCGAGGGCGATCCGCAGCCCGGCGAGGAGGGCGACACCGACACCGACGGCGACGAGGGGCCCATGCTCGTCAGCGTCATCGCCGAGGCACGCTTCGATCACTGCGTGAAGCTGCGCGTCGAGGGCCTGCAGCCGGCCACGGTCTACGCCTACCGCTTCCTCTACATCAAGGGCAGCACGGCCTACGCCAGTCGTACCGCGCAGACCAAGACGGCACCGGCCCTCGATGCGGATGTGCCGGTGCGCTTCGCCTTCGTGAGCTGCCAGGACTACGGCGGGCGCTGGTACAACGCCTATGCCTTCCTCGCCCAGCAGGAGCTCGACTTCTTCGTGCACCTGGGCGACTACATCTACGAGACCGCGGGCGACAGCAGCTTCCAGGCCGGCACCGAGGAGCGCAGCGTGGTGTTCGACGACGAAGCGGGGGCGCTGCCGCTCACCGCCGGCGACGGCACCACGTTCTACGCCGCGCGCTCGCTCGACAACTACCGCCAGCTCTACCGCACGTTCCGCGGCGACGCGGCGCTGCAGGCCGTGCACGAGCGGCTGGCCATGATCGCGATCTGGGACGACCACGAGTTCTCCGATGATTGCCACGGCTCGACCGCGACCTACAGCGACGGGCGCCAGAACGAGGAAGACTTGGCCCGGCGGGCTGCGGCCAACCAGGCGTGGTTCGAGTACATGCCGGTCGACTATCCCGACCCCACGTTCACCTACGACCCCGCCGTGAGTCCGCCGCTCGACATTCGCATCTATCGCGACATCGAGTACGGACGGCACGTGCACCTGGTGATGACGGATCTGCGCAGCTATCGTCCCGATCACCTCGTCCCCGAGGATGCCTACCCCGGGGCCATGGCGCTCGACGAGGCGCAGTTCCTCACGGTGCTGACCACCACCGACGCCGGCGTGCCCTATGTGGACATCGATGCGTACGCCGGGGGCAGCTACGCCGAGCTGCTGCGCTCGGTGGCCAGCGACGCGGGCTACGACGCGGGTCGCGTGACCGGCAACGTGAGCGCCACGTACATCAACGACACCATCGCGAGCAGCGGCTCGAACCTCGCGCCAATCGAGCAGGCCGAGCTCGACACGCTGCCGCGCGGCATCGCCTTCCACCAGCTGTTCAAGCGCAGCTTCTTTGGCCAGCTGGGCTCGCGCTACCTCGTCGTGCGCGATCCATACTTGTGGTACGCGACCTTCCTCCAGGGTCAGTCCAGCGGCGCGGCCCAGCGCATCATGGGTCAAGCGCAGCAGGACTGGTTCCTCGACACGATGCGACGCTCGACCCACACATGGAAGGTGTGGGGCAACGAGTTCTGCCTCACCAGCCTCAACATCGATCTCCGGGCGATCGCCCTGCCCCCGCCGTTCAATCAGGCCTTCGTGATGTCGGCCGAGGACTGGAACGGCGTCCCGCACAACCGTGCCGAGCTCGTCGATGGGCTGGCCGGGGTCGACAACGTAGTGGCGATCACGGGCGACATCCATGCGTTCTTCGCGGGCACCCCGTTCAACTGGGGCGGCGCCGCCGAAGGCAACCGCGTGGTGGAGTTCGTCACCGGCTCGATCAGCTCGGCGACCTACCGCTCGCTGCTCGTGGGCCAGGTCCAGGCCGATCCCAGCCTCTCGGCGGTCCCCGGCATCGAGGCGTTTGCGCAGGGCATCCGCGATCTCCTGCAGGGCGGCCCCAACCCGTGCATGGCCTACGCCGACCCCGGCATGCACGGGTTTGGCATCGTGACCGCGAGGGCCGACGAGCTGCTCGTCGACTTCCACATGCACCCCGAAGAGCTCGTGACCACCTCGCGCTACGACGACACCGCGTTGGCCGGGGAATTCGCGATCCAGAGCTTTCGTGTGGTCGCCGGCTCGCGGGACCTCCATCGCAGCATCGACGGGGCTTGGATGCGCTGGGATCCCACTACACAGCGGTGGGTCTGAGCCGTCCCGTTTC
>JBFIJN010000240.1:0-13359 GCA_041600735.1 Nannocystaceae bacterium | reverse complement strand
GTGGGCCAGGTACTGCTCGCGCGACGCATGGGCAAGACCCGCATCATCGCGGAGACGGGCGCGGGCCAGCACGGGGTCGCGACCGCGACCGTGTGTGCCTACTTCGGCCTGCCCTGCACGGTGTACATGGGCGCGGTCGACGTCGAGCGCCAGGCGCTCAACGTGTTCCGCATGCGCCTGCTCGGGGCCACCGTGGTGCCCGTCACGGCTGGCTCGGCCACGCTCAAGGACGCGATCAACGAGGCGCTGCGCGACTGGGTCGCGAACGTCGACGACACGCACTACGTGATCGGCAGCGTGATGGGGCCCGACCCCTACCCCACGATGGTTCGCGAGCTGCACCGGGTCATCGGCCGCGAGGCGCGGCAGCAGGCGCTCGAGCTCACCGGAGCCTTGCCCGACGTGGTGGTGGCCTGCGTGGGCGGGGGGAGCAACGCGATCGGCATCTTCAGCGGCTTCCTCGACGACGCGCAGGTGCAGCTGGTGGGGGTCGAGGCCGCGGGCGAGGGCCTGCAGGGCAAGCACGCGGCCACCATGAGTGCGGGGCGCCTGGGCATCTATCACGGCATGCGCAGCCTGGTGCTGCAAGACGACGACGGGCAGCTGCAGGAGGCCCACTCGATCTCGGCCGGCCTCGACTATCCGGGGGTGGGCCCCGAGCACGCGTGGCTGCGGCACACCGGGCGCGCGCGCTATGTGAGCGTGACCGACGACGAGGCGCTCGAGGGGCTGCGGCTGCTCTCGCGCACCGAGGGGATCATCCCCGCGCTCGAGACGGCGCACGCCGTGGCCGCGCTGCCGCGGCTGTGCGAGGAGGATCCCTCGCGCACGATCATGATCAACGTCTCGGGGCGCGGCGACAAGGACATGCACACCGTGATGTCGCGCGCCGACATGCAGGGACCGGGGCAGGGACAAGGGAGCGGGACATGAGCGATCACCAGGCGCTCGATCGCATCGGGCAGACGTTCGCCGAGTGTCGTGCGCAGGGCCGCGCGGCCCTCGTCGGCTACCTCACCGCCTTCGATCCCGATCGTGCGCGCTCGCTCGCGCTGCTGCGCGCTGCGCTGCGGGCCGGGGTCGATGTGCTGGAGCTCGGCGTGCCGTTCTCCGATCCCACCGCCGACGGTCCAACCGTGCAGGGCGCGATGCTGCGGGCGCGGGCGGCCGGGGCCACGCTGCGTGGGGTGCTCGAGCTCGCCGCCGAGCTGCGCGCGCACAGCCGCGCGCCGATCGTGCTGTTCTCCTACGCCAACCCGCTGCTCCAGCTCGGCGCACAGCTGGGGCCGCAGCTGCGCGAGGCGGGCATCGATGGCGTGCTGGTGGTGGACCTTCCGGCCGAGCATGCCGCCGAGCTGCGCGAGCCGCTGCTCGCCGAGGGCATCGCGTGGGTCGGCCTGGTCGCCCCCACCACCCCGGCCGCGCGGCTGCCCACGGCGGTCGGGGCCGCCACCGGGTTCGTCTATGCGGTCACGCTGCGCGGGGTGACCGGGGCGGCGCTCGATGCCGATCGCAGCGAGCTCGCGGCGCAGCTCCATGCGATCCGCGCCCACACCACGCGACCGGTGGCCGCGGGCTTCGGCGTGCGCGATGCGGCTCAGGCCGCGACGCTGGCGCGCCATGCCGATGGCGTGGTGGTGGGCAGCGCGCTGATCGAGGCGGCCCAGCAGGGCGAGGAGGCGCTCGTCGCCAAGGTCGTCGCGCTGCGGGCCGCGCTGACGCGCGCCGCGGGCCGCGATGGGGGCCCCGCCGCGTGAGTGCCTCAGCGGGAGCCGAGCGCGAGCCGGGCCGCGGCCACGGCATCGCGCAGGGTCGCGTCGTCGATGGCCTCCATCGCGTCGATGGTGGCGCGCTCGGGCTCGCGCGGCAGGCCGGGGATGGTGGGCTCGGGCACGGGCTCGGGTGCCGGGACCAGCTCGACCTCACCCACGCGCAAGCGCAGCTCCTTGAGCCGTGCCGAGGGGCAGGCCCGACGCAGCCGGCCGAGCAGGTCGTGGCGCAGATAGGTGAGCTCGTGGAGCCACTGGTTGTCGTCCACGTGGATCAGCAGGCGCCCGTCGACGAGTCGCGCTGGCCAGGCCACCTCCTGCAGGTGCCGCGGCACGAGGCCCGGCCAGGCGTTCTGCAGGCGGGCGAGCTCGATGGTGTCGCGCGGCACGGTGGAGAACACCTCGCGCCACGCGAGCTCCGCCGCTCGCAGGGCGCGGCCGTGGTTCTTGCGCTTGGGCCTGGGCGCCACCGCGGGAGATCTTGCCACACTCGCCCTCGCGCGGGCGCCACGGCCAGGGGTGGGCTGCGGGCCGCCGCCGCGCGGGTGCTCGGGGCGCTGGTGCTGCTGGCCGCGTGCAGGCCCGCCGCGGGCTGGCAGCGCACCGACGCGCGGGTCTGCGATCCGCAGTCTCCGCCGATCCTGTGCCTTCGGGCCGACAGCGCCGCGCTCCACGAGCTACACGTGGGCGAGCGGGTGGTCCTGCCGGGCGAGTGCCTGGTCGGCCCCGACGAGCAGCGCGGCCGCGTCGCGGTCACCGTCCACGTCTCCTCGAGCGAGGAGGTCTCGCGCGCGCGGGTGCGGGTGCGGCCCGGAGCCCGCACCGTGGTGACGGTGGCGGAGGGCGAGCGCGGTCGCCTGCGCGTGGTCGACGAGCAGCGCTGCGATGGACGCGTGCCGCCGGGCGAGTGACGAGACCGACTACTGTGCCGCAGCCTCGGCCGCGGCCGAGCTGTCGGTCTCTTGCTCGGGCCGCCCCAGCGCATGCAGGTACGCCATGCAGTTGCCGAGCGCGATCCAGAACCCGGGATAGTCGCGATACTCGAGCCCGAACTCCTCACAGGTCTGGCGCACCACCGGCGAGATCACGGGATACAAGTGGATCGACATGCTCGGAAACAAGTGGTGCTCGATCTGGTGATTGAGCCCGCCCGAGATCCAGTTGGTCCAGTGCATGCCCGAGCCCCAGTTGGCCGTGCCCTGCACCTGCTGCTCGGCCCAGTGCGCGCCGGGGCTGGGCACCAGGTTGCGCTGCAGGTGGTTCACGATGAAGATCCCCTCCATGTAGTAGGCGGCCACCGCCATCAGCACGAGCGTGGTGAGGATCCCGTGCAGCGGTCCGAGCACGATCAATGGGATCACCACCTGTAGGACCACCCACAGGGCCTTGAAGCCGAGCACCTTGGCCCAGGCCGTGCGTGAGACGTACATCGGGGCGTTGTTCGCCTGGCCCAGCAGCAGGTACTTGAGATCCGAGATCATCCACTTGAACAGGCCGATGCTCATCCCGATGGCCAGGCCCACGGTCTGGATCCGGTGCAGCGGCTTGCGGGGCAGCGCGGGGTGGAAGCGCAGCAGCGGATAGCCGATCTCCGCGTCGTTGTCGTAGCCGTTGACGTTGGGCTTGCCGTGGTGCGTGAACTGGTGCGCCACCTGCCACACCAGGCTCGAGGCTCCGATGAAGTCCATCAACGAGCCCACGGCCACGTTGGCGCGGCTGCGGCGACCCACCGCCGCATGGTTGCCGCTGTGCATCGCGAACCCGAGGCGGGCCATCACCAAGCCGCCGCCGATGGCCGCGAGGTACGAGCCCTCCGCGACGCGGAAGTACCAGGCGGTCATGTAGAGCAGCACCAAGATTGCCGACTCGAGCGCCACGATCCAGCCGCGGCTGCGGTAGTCGAGCCCGCGCTCGCGCAGCGTGGCGTCCACGCGCTCGCGGACGGCATCGAAGAATGCAGGGTCGCCGTAGGGCTCGCACTCGGCCGGGTCGAGCGAGCCCACGTGCTTGGCCTTGCGCGCGAGCACGTTGCGGGCACGGTCGAGCGAGCGGCCGGGGTGGTACGACTCGAACAGAGTCGTCGCCTGCCGTCCGGCGCCTAGCTCCAGTAACAGGCCGCCAGGGTGGCGAGGTACGAACTCGGTCACGTCGTACACCTCGCCGCGTACCTCCAGCCAGTAGGTCCCGTCACGCCCGTCGTGCCGGGCGACCTCTTCCATGGATAGGGTAGGAAGTGCCAAGGCGCGGAAGTGTCGCATGTCCCAGCCGTTCGTCCGGGCTGGCCGAGGTGCGGGCGCACACAGGTTCGCGAGCCGTCGGCGCCGCGGCTAGGCGCCCCCGCTGCCGCCGCCAAGCGGGCCGCACGCGGCGCTGGAGCCCGCCGGCCGAATTTCGTGGGGGGTACTTGCGCACATCGGGCTCCATGACAACACTATGCGCCGCGCTTTATGCGCCATCGGCGCACGTTCGGCCACCCACCCAGACAATCTCGAGACAAGGCAGACGGAACATGGGTAGCGAGGAACAGAAAGCTCGTCCGGTCACCATTCGGACCGACGAGATCAGCAAGCGGTACGGCGACTTTGCCGCGCTCTCCAAGGTGTCCTTCGAGGTCCGCAAGGGCACGGTAGCCGCGTTCTTGGGGCCCAACGGGGCCGGCAAGTCCACCACCATGCGGATCCTGACCGGGTACCTCTCGCCCACGTCGGGCAAGGCCCAGGTGTTGGGGCTCGACCCGTCCCACCCCGAGCAGCGCCTCGAGCTGGCGCGCAAGCTGGGTTACTTGCCCGAGAGCGGCCCGCTCTACCGGGAGATGACCCCCTTCGAGTCGCTCGGCTTCTTTGCCGACGTCCGTGCGGTCGCCAGCGCCAGCAAGGCCATCGACCGCGTGGTCGAGCAGTGTGCGATCGCCGAGGTGCTCCACAAGCCGATCTACAAGCTCTCCAAGGGCTTCCGCCAGCGCGTGGGCATGGCCCAGGCGCTGCTGCACGATCCCGAGGTGCTGATCCTCGACGAGCCCACCTCGGGTCTCGATCCGCTGCAGATCCGAGACGTGCGCGGGCTCATCCGCGAGCTCGGCAAGACCAAGACGATCCTGCTCTCGACCCACATCCTCCAAGAGGTCGATGCCGTGGCCGACGAGGTCGTGATGGTGAGCGAGGGCCGGGTGGTGTTCACCGGGACCAAGAGCGCGCTCACCGAGAAGGGCACGATCGAGGAGCGCTTCTACGCGCTCGCCGGCGGCGCAGCGGCCAAGGTGGCCAAGAAGAAGAAGGAGGTGGCGTGATGCTCGATTTCAAGGTGGTCTCCGCGATCTTCCGCAAGGACATGCGCGCCTACCTCGGCAACCCCACCGGCTACGTGTTCATCACGTTGTTCATCGGGGCCACGGGCGCCGCGGCGTTCCTGCAAGAAGAGTTCTTCTCTCGCAACCTCGCCGACCTCGCCACGCTCAACGCGGTGATGCCGGCGATCCTCATGTTCTTCGTGCCCGCGATCACGATGAACGCCTGGGCCGACGAGCGCCGCGCCGGCACCGACGAGCTGCTGCTCACGCTGCCGGTGCGCGACGGCGAGGTGGTGCTCGGCAAGTACCTCGGCGTGCTCGGCATGTACACGCTCTCGCTGGGGCTCACCGCCTTCGCGCAGCTGTCGGTGCTGAGCTTCCTCGGCGAGCCCGACAAGGGGCTCATGTTCTCCACGTTCGCGGGCTACTGGCTGATGGGCGCCCTGTTCGCCGCCATCGGCCTGGTGGGCTCGATGCTCACGCTCAACACCACCGTGGCCTTCATCCTCGGCGGGCTCGGCTGCGCCGGGCTGGTGTTCACTGGCACGCTGCCGTGGGCCTCGGGGATCCTGGGCGTGACGCTCGTGGGGCTCGTGCTCGCGCTGTGCTGGTACGCGGTGCGCGGCAGCTCCAGCGGGGCCGGAATCGTGGGGCTCGTGGGCGCCGCGGTGGGGGCGCTGGTGTGGCAGTCCCGCAACCTCGCCGGTACCGAGGGGAAAGAGGCCGCGGCCGACGCGGCCGACGCGACCGCGAGCACGACCACCACGGTCGACGCGGCGCCCGATCTCAGCGCTCGCTTCGAGCAGCTGTTTGGCTCGCTCTCGGTCGACGCCCACTTCTCCAGCTTTGGCGAGGGCGTCATCCGCCTGGGCGATGTCCTCTACTTCGTGGGTGGTGTGACCCTCATGCTCTATCTGTGTGCATTCCTGCTCGGAAGGAGGCTCTGGTAACCATGGCGCTCTTAGCCCGTCAAGATCGACTGATCCGCGTGCTGGCCCTCGGGGTCATGGTGGTCTCGGCCGCCTACATGGGTCAGCGTACCCAAGCTCGCACCGATGTGTCCGAGGAGGGCCTCTCGCGGCTCACCCCCGAGACGCTCGAGGTCATCCAAGGCATCACCACCGAGCGACCCGTCACCGTGCACGCCTACGTCTCCGACGACGTGCCGAGCGAGTACGTCGAGGTGCGCTCGCGGCTGCTCAACATCCTGCGCGAGATGGAGAGCTCGGGCGGCCCCGGCCTGCGCGTGCGCATCGTGGCCCCCAAGGAGTACTCGACCGAAGCCGAGGAGGCGATGGACAAGTACGGGATCCTGCCGCAGGCGCTCGCCAATCGGGAGGGCGGGCGCATCGAGGCCAAGGCCACGTTCTTGGGCCTGGCGTTCGTGAGCGGCCCGCGTGAAGAGGTGGTCCCGTTCCTCAGCCGCGGGCTCTCGGTCGAGTACGAGATCGCCCGGGCGCTGCGCGTGGTCACCCAAGACGACAAGAAGGTCGTCGGGATCCTGCGCACCGACGCGCCCATCATGGGCAACTTCGACATCCAGACCCGCCAGCAGCAGCCGGCATGGCGCATCGTGGACGAGCTGCGCAAGCAGTACGAGGTGCGCAGCCTCAACCCCACCGCGGCGATTCCCGAGGACGTCGACGTGCTGATGGTACCGCAGCTCGCGAGCCTCACGCAGGGCGAGCTCGACACCGTGGCGCAGTACATCGACGCGGGGCGGCCCGCGCTGCTCACCGTGGATCCGTTCCCCACGTTCAACCCCGGGCTCGCGCCGCGCCAGCCCAAGCCCAACCCGCAGGGCGGGGGCATGGGCGGGATGATGGGCGGCCAGCCGCCCCCGCCCCCCAAGGGCGACTACAAGGGGATGCTCGCCGGGATCGGGGTCGCGTGGGCCGACGACAAGATCCTCTACGAGACCGAGAACCCGCACCCCAGCTTCGCCAACGTGCCGCGGCAGGTGGTGTTCGTGACCGGGCCGTTCCAGGCCGGTGGCGACCCCGTGGTCGACGGCCTCGAGGAGGTCGTGGTGCTGTTCGGCGGTGAGCTGCGCAAGTCAGCGAGCTTCACCGGCGAGTTCACCCCGCTGCTCCAGACCAGCGCCAAGGCCGGCTACAACCTGTTCGAGGACATGGTCAGCGAGCACCCGTTGTTCGGGCTGCAGATGATTCCGCCGCCGTACAAGCAATCACCGCTCACCGGTGAGCACCACGTGATCGCGGCGCGCGTGAAGGGTGGGGGCGGGGGGCCGGCCCCCGAGGGCCAGGAGCCGCCCAAGGACCGCAACGTGGTGGTCGTGGGCGACCTCGATCTGTTCCACGACCAGTTCTTCCAGCTGCGCGAGCGCGGCGGCGACGTCGACGGTGATGGCCTGGTCGATCTGCGCTTCGACAACGTGACGTTCTTGCTCAACCTCGTCGACTCGCTCGCGGGCGACGATCGCTTCATCGAGCTGCGCAAGCGCCAGCCCAAGTTCCGCCGGCTCACCTGGGTCGACGAGCAGACCGAGGGCGCCCGCGACACGCTCGAGCAGGAGCGCACCAAGGCCAACGCCGACGCCGAGAAGGAGCTCGCCGACGCTCAGAAGGCGCTCGACGAGGCCGTGGCGGCGATCAAGGGGCGCACCGACCTCGACGAGACCACCAAGGAGGTCATGGTCGCCAGCGCCCAGGAGGCGGAGAACCGCCGCCTCGACGTGAAGGAAGGCAAGATCGAGCGCGAGAAGGCCAAGGCCATCAACCGCATCGAGACCGAGCACAAGCGCAAGATCGACGAGGTCCAGGATCGCGTGCGCATCTTGGCGGTCGTGCTGCCGCCGGTGCCCGCGCTGTTCCTCGCCGCCCTCATCTTCGCTCGTCGGCGTCGCCGCGAGTCGGAGAGCATCCCCAAGAGCCGCAACGTCAAGTCCTGAGGAGCGACCCCATGAACCGCACGACAATCATCATGGTTGCCCTGGCGCTGGGCTTCGCCGGGTTCGCCTGGTCCATGCGCCCCGTGGACCTGCCCCCGGTGCAATTCGAGGACACCGGCGAGCCCCTGTTCAAGGGCTTCACCGATCCGACCACGGCCACCAGCCTCACGGTGGTGGCCTGGGACGAGAAGGAAGCCAAGGTCGTCACCTTCGAGGTCGAGCAGAAGGAGGGGCGCTGGGTGATCCCCAGCCACAACGACTACCCCGCCGACGGCACCGCGCGCATGGGCAAGGCCGCCGCCTCCTTCATCGACGTGAAGAAGGACCGCTACTACGGCGACAACCCGGCCGACCACGCTGCGTTCGGCGTGCTCGACCCCGACGGCGCCGAGGGCAAGGGCGACGAGAAGGGCCAGCGCATCACCATCAAGGACGCCTCGGGCACCGTGCTGGTCGACATCATCGTGGGCAAGGAGATCGAGGAGCGCCGCGGCTACTACTACGTGCGGCAGCCCGGCGAGGGCAGCAAGCGCGTGTATGGCTCGGAGCTCAAGCTCGACATCTCCACCCGCTTCGAGGACTGGATCGAGAAGGATCTGCTCAAGGTCGAGCGCGACGAGTTCGTCTCGATGATCTACGACCCCTACACCGTCGACGAGGTCGAGGGGCGGGTCACCGGCTTCAACCCGATCAAGGCCGAGGCCGTCGATCCCAGCGCCACCTCCAAGCAAGACTGGAAGGTCTCCGAGGGCACCGAGGTGCCGGCGGGCAAGCAGCTCGACAGCATGAAGGTGCGCCAGATGCTCACGCAGATGGCCAGCCTCAAGATCGCCGGCGTGCGCCCGCGCCCGCCCGTGCGCAACGTGATCGAGCAGCAGATCCTCGCGCAGGACATGAAGCGCAAGGGCTTCTTCATCGTGCCCACCGCCGATGGTCGCGCGCAGCTGTATGGCAACGAGGGCTCGCTGTCCGCGGTCACCGAGGACGGCATCGTGTACTCGCTGCTGTTCGGCGAGGTCACCTACGAGTCGGGGATCTCGCTGACGGCCGGGACGACCGATCCCGGCGCGGCCGACCCCGACGAGAAGGGCGTGGTCGAGGCGGCGGTCGAAGACGGAGCCGACGAGGGCGACACTCCCAAGGCGGCCAGCCGCTTCCTGTTCGTCGACGTCGCGTACGACGAGACGCTCGATCGCACGCTGACCGGCGGGGCCTCCTCTCCCGAGGAGGGCGAGCCCGACGAGCCGGCCGCCGGAGCCGAGGACGACAAGAAGAAGCTCGAGGGGCGCGAGCGCGCCGCCAAGCTGCGCCAGCGCTTCGATCAGTGGTTCTATGTGATCTCCGACGCGAGCTTCAAGCAGATCCACAAGAGCCGCGACGAGCTGTTCAAGGCCGGGGGCACTCCTGAACCAGGGGCCGACATCGGCGACGACATGGGCGGCTTCGAGTTCCCGGGAGGCTAGGACGATGGCCGGGCGCTCGTCACGTCTGCGCGGTGTCTTGGGTGATCTGGCGGGCACCGTCGCGGGCGCCGTGCGCCAGCGGCTCGGCCGTGGCGAGCCCTACCGCAGCGGCGAGCAGATCTCGACCACGGTCCCCGAGTGGGAGCGCGAGCAGCCGCATGCGCTGTGGGATCCCACCCGGCGCTTGATCCAGTCGATCCGTCGCTACCAGTACTGGCGCGAGCGCGGCGGCCTGGTCGGCCAGGTCGCCTCGCGCGCGTGGGTGGTGCCGCATCGCTTCTGGAGCTCGGTGCTCGCGGCCGACATCCCCATCAATGCCAAGCTGGGCGGCGGGTTGATCCTGCTGCACGGTCAGGGGGTGGTGGTGCACGCCGACGCCGAGGTCGGTCCCAACTGTCTCATCGCGCAAGGGGTGACCCTTGGGGTAAACGAGCGCACCGGCCAGGCCCCGCGCCTGGGCGGGCGCGTCGACGTGGGCCCGGGCGCGAAGATCCTCGGCGGCGTGACGATCGGCGACAACGCCAAGATCGGGGCCAACGCCGTCGTGCTCGACGATGTGCCCGCGGGGGCCCTCGCCGTGGGGATCCCGGCCCGCGTGCTCGCGGGCCGCGGGCACGGCTCGGGGTCCGGCGACCCCAGCCCCGACGACGCGGGTTGATGTCGCCGGCGCCCGGGTGCATAACGCGGCCGGGATTGTCATGGCAGACCTGCCCGGAGAGCCCCACGATCAGCCAAAGCTCTCCTGGAAGGAGGGCCTGTATCTCGTCGGGCCCGATCCGCTCACGTCGCCGTACTACTCGTCCGGGGCGCTGATCCTGGCTGGCGTGGGCTATGCGACGCCCGCGTTCCAGATCGGGCTCTACCTGCTCTTGTTCTTGCTGGCGCCGCTCTACATCGAGGCGGTGCTGCTCACGCTCTCCAACGGCGGGACCTACGTGATGACCCGCTACGCCCTCTCGCACCTGGGCAAGCTGGCGATCATCGCCGCTGCGGTGGTGGGCGTGATCATCTCGTTCTCGTACGTGGCCACGGCGATCGTGAGCCTGCTGTCGTACAGCGACTACGTGACCTCGCTGGTGGCGCAGTTGCCTCGCGGGAAGATTGCGGCCGCGATCGGCCTGTCGGCGATCCCCTCGCTCGGATTCGGGGTGTGGGTGATGCCCCGCGCGTGGCGCAAGACCTCGAGGACCGTCGGCCTGACCTCGCTGCTCGCGTTCGGGCTCTCGTCGGTGTTCCCCGCCGGCGTGGTGGTGATGCTCCCGCCGCTGTTGATGCTGTTCACGCTCAACAACTACGGGCTCAAGGAGAGCGTGAAGGTCAGCCGCACGATCTTCCTGTTCAACCTCGTGGTCATGGGGATCACCATCCTCGCGGGCATCGTGTACCTGATCGTGCACGGGACCGATTTCTCGCGCTTCTTGGACGGCGCGGCGCTCGAGCACGCGGTGGTGCAGGCCGAGGCCCAGCAGGCGGCTGGGGGCGATCACGGGCTCGGCCACGGGGTGGCCACGTTCCTGCCGGGGTTCGCCACGCTGGGCGCGGCGCTGATCCCCGCGGCGCTCGGCTCCTCGATCCTCGGGGCCTCGGGCGTCGAGTCGGTGATGAACATCCCCGAGGAGCTCGTCGACCCGCGCAACGACGTGCGCCGGATCTACAAGTGGATGCTCAGCATCCTGCTCGTCGTGGGCGGCTCGCTCTCGCTGCTGGTGTTCATGGTGCTGCCGCCGGCGCAGCTGGTGGGGGCCTCGGGCTACTTGCTCGCGGTGCTCGGTAGGGTCTCGGTCACTGGGATCACCGGCTCGGAGACGCTGGGAGAGATCTGGAACGTGGTGATCGTGGCAAACGCCGCGCTGATGCTGCTCGGCGCCACCAACACCGGATTCGCCGGTGCACGCGGTCTATGGGTGACGATGGCGCGCGACAGCCTGCTGCCGCGACGCGTGCTCGAGCTCAACGAGCGCGGCGTGTTCGGCCGCATCAACCTGCTGATGCTGCTCGCGATCTTCCTGCTGGCCTGGGAGGGCGACGCCGACATCGAGATCCTCGAGCGCTGGTACGGCGCGACCTTCGGGCTGGTGATGTTCACCGGCGTGGTCGCGTTCATCCTGCTGCGCCGCTACAAGGGGCAGGACCCGCGCATCTTCTGGGCCCCGTGGAACATCAAGATCTCGGGGGTGCGCACCCCGGTGGCCGCGCTCGTCGGCCTCACGTTCCTCAGCTTTGCGCTGCTGGGCCTCTACTCGCGCTACGCCGAGCAGATCAAGAGCCTCCAGGTGCTGCTGTCCTCGGTGGCGCTGCTCGTGGGCGTGGTGCTGCTCGGCTACAACCACCGGCCGCTCATCCGCGCGGGCTACCGCTACTTTCGCCGCGTGATCGAGACGGTGGAGGGCGACGCGATCGAGACCGGCGAGCGCACGATCGTGGTGGCGGTGGGCGGGGTTCGCATGGGGCGGCTGATCCAGCAGGCGCTCGCGCTCGCGCGCGCGCAGAGCCGCACCACCGGGATTCCGTACACCCAGGTCGTGGTGTTCCACATGACCCGCGCGGTCGGGCGTGAGTACGTCTACCGCGTGACCCGCGACGCGCTGCGTCCGGCCGGCATCGAGGGCAACGCGGTCCGCATCCACACCGAGCTCACCGAGCTCGCCCCCAGCGACCTCAAGGTGTTCCTCGCGCTGGTCTCGCAGGGCAAGGACGAGGGCAAGAGCCGCCTGCACCAGGCGATGGACGCGCTGGTCAGCTTCCACGAGCGCCACGGCTTTCGCGGGCACATCGTGATGATCGGCGACTACGGGGTGAGCGAGGAAGACGTGCTCGAGCTGCAGGAGCGCCTCAAGGGCTCCACCCTGGTCACTGCTCCGGTGTAGTCGCGAGCTCGCCGGCGAACGGGCTCACGGGGAGCTCGCTCGGGTCGAGCCCCAGCGCGCGGGGGCAGTCGTAGATCTCCTCGAGCAACGCGCCGCACGCGTCGGTGATCTCCTGATCGGCGTCCCTCGAGCAGTCGTTCTTGAGCGAGCGGATCGTGGCCCCGCAGTGCCTGCCATCGCCGGGGTCGTAGTCGCAGCCGATGTCCTCGAGCAAGTCGTTGTAGTCGAGGAAGTCGGTGTACGTCTCGTCCTCGCAGCGGTCGAGGTCGCCGCCGTACTCTTCTTCGAAGAGCGAGCGATCGCACTCGCGTACGCGCTTGCAGAACGGCTTGGAGGCGTTCTTGGCGAACGCCTCGGGGTTGCCGTAGCAGCCCGTCAGCGGCAAGCACAGCGTGGCGAGCAGGGGCACGGAGAAGAGCAGGGCGGTGCGGTGCACGTTCACCGCGCAACGCTAGCAGGAGCCCACCGCCGCTGGCCATCGCGCTCTACGGCGTCTCGCGCCCACTCGCGGGCCGCTAGCCGCCAACCGTGGTCTGGCGTTTTCCGGAGAGCCGTTCCGGGCTAGCGTAGGCTTCGATGAACGATTCCCGCCCCCGTCCCCGCCAATGCCCCGCGGCCGCCCGCGCGCGGCGCCGGGTGGCGACGCTCGCCGGCTTGGGCCTGGCCTCGCTGCTCGTCCCGGCCTGCGCGGCCGACTCGCCCGGCCCGGGCTTCCTGGCGGACGGCGATCAGATCGAGCTGTGCCAGGGCGAGATCGAGGTGCCCGACCCGGTGCTGCGCGAGCTGCTGCTGGACCTCGTGCCCCAGCCCGCCCCGCCGCCCGATCTCCCCGACGACGCGCCCCCGCCCGAGCGCGTGATCCTGGCCGAGAAGCTGCGCACGCTGCGGGGCCTCAACGCCCCCGGTCGCGGCATCACCGACCTGACCGGTCTCGAGTGCGCCCAGGGGCTCACCAGCCTCGGGCTCGCCGACAATGCGATCACCGACGTGACCCCGCTGCTCGATCTCACCGGGCTGCGCCAGCTCGAGCTGTCGAGCAATCAGATCACCGACGTGCGCGCGC
>JBFIJN010000239.1:0-13377 GCA_041600735.1 Nannocystaceae bacterium | reverse complement strand
GGCCAGCCTAGGCCCCGCCGCGCCGACGGCCGCCACCACCACCGCCACCACCACCGCGTCGACCGCCACCGGTGCGACGAGGCGGACCTGCAGGACGGCTCGCTCCGCCGCCGCCGCCGCCACGGCCCTGGCCTTGGCCCTGACCGCGTCGGCCACCCTGCGGCGGCCGGCCGCTGATGGGCGCGACCGTGGCCGGGTACGGGTGGTCGGCGACCTTCTCGATCGAGCGATTGATGAGGCGCTCGATGTCCCGCAGGTACTCGTGCTCCTCTTGGTCGCACATCGACAGGGCGATGCCGGTGGCGCCCGCTCGCCCGGTACGACCGATGCGATGCACGTAGGTCTCCGGCTCGTTGGGCAGGTCGAAGTTGATCACGTGGGTGATTCCATCGACGTCGAGACCCCGCGCGGCGAGGTCGGTGGCCACGAGGACCGCCAGGTCACCGCGCCGAAAGCCCTCGAGCGCCCGCGTGCGCGCGCCCTGGCTCTTGTTGCCGTGGATCGCCGCGGCGCGGATGCTCGCCTTGTCGAGCCACTCGACGATGCGGTTGGCGCCGTGCTTGGTGCGGCTGAACACCAGGGTGCGCCGCGTTGCATCGGTGGCCAGCATGTCGACCAAGAGCTTGCGCTTGTCGGCCTTGTCGACGAAGAACACCGATTGCTCGACGCTCTCCACCGGGCTCGAGATCCGCGCGGTCGCCACGGACACGGGGTCGCGCAGCAGCCCGCCCGAGAGCCGCCGGATCTCCTCGGGCATGGTGGCCGAGAACAGCAGGGTCTGCTTGCGCATGGGCAGCGCAGCGATCACGCGGCGCACGTCGGGCAGGAAGCCCATGTCGAGCATGCGGTCGGCCTCGTCGAGCACGAGCACCTCCACGCGGTCGAGGCGGATCTCGCGGCGATTGAGGAGATCGAGCAGTCGGCCGGGCGTAGCGACGAGCACGTCGATGCCGCGGCGCAGCTCCTTGATCTGCGGACCCTCGGGCACGCCGCCGAAGATGACGGTGTGCCACAGCTCGAGGAAGCGGCCGTAGGTGCTGAGGCTCTCGCCGATCTGCGCCGCGAGCTCGCGCGTGGGCGTGAGCACCAGCGCGCGAAGGCAGGGATCGTCGCCGGCGGTTGCGTCGAGCAGCTGCAAGAGCGGCAACGAGAACGCCGCGGTCTTGCCCGTGCCGGTCTGCGCGCAGCCGAGGATGTCGCGCCCGGCGAGCACGGGGGGAATGGCATCGCGCTGGATCGGGGTGGGCCGCTCGTAGCCGGCCGCCTTCACCGCTCGCAGCAGAGGCTCTGCGAGACCCAGCGAATCGAAGGACTCCGTAGGGGTGGTCAGAAGCCGACTACCCGTCACGACGGCGTCCGCCGCCACTGTTGCGCCGACCCCCGCGTCCACCGCGGTCGTCTCCGAAGCCGCCGCCGCCGAAGCCTCCACGGCCACCGCCGCGGTCTTCGCCAAAGCCACCGTCGCCGAAGCCACGGCCGCCGCCGCCGCCTCCGCGACCGCCTCCGCCGCCCGGAGGACGGCGCTCTTCGGCCACGTTCACGCGCAGGGCACGGCCATCGACCTCGGCGTCGTTCATCGCCTCGATCGCGCGCTGAGCCTCTTCGTCGGTGCCCATGGTCAGGAAGCCGAAGCCTCGGGAGCGACCGGTCTCGCGGTCGGTGATGATCTTGGCGTCGACAACCGTGCCATGCGCCGCGAAGGCGCTACGGAGGTCTTCCTCCGTGGTCTGGAAGGCGAGGTTGCCTACGAACAGTCGTTGGTTCATCGGTCTTTTCGTTCTCGTGATCGGCCCCAAGATAGTAGGGTCCCGAATGCAGCTAGCTAGCGCGTGCGCACGGGCCTGTCAAACCCGCGGCGCCGGGTGAGGCCAGCACGACGCCCTTGGCGAGGGCTGCGCTCCCACGGCCGAACCGGCCCCCGGAAGCGGGCGCGCGGGAGCGGATGCGGGGGGTCGTGGGGCCGCTACGCGGCGCTCTGCGGACATGCCACCATCGACGGCATGCCAACCATGGCTCCTTCGCCCGCGCGGGTGCGGGCCCTGTGGATCGTGTGCCTGATGTTCGCGGGCGTGGGCTTGCTGGTCACGGTGGCCGGCCGCACCGCGCTGTTCTCCGCGTGGCGAGGCGCGGCCGCGACGGCGCTGTTCGAGCGACCCTCGCTCCCGACCGCGCTCGAGCCGTTCGTGGCGCTCACCGACTCGATCATCGGCGGCTCGATCGTGGGCAAGTGGATCGCGGCGGCGTGGCTGGTGGCGCGCCCGCTGGCGGCGGGGCGGGTGTGGGCGTGGTGGGCCCTGGTCGCGGGCCTGCTCGGGTGGTTCCTGCTCGACTCGGGGCTCTCGCTGGTGCAGGGCGCGGGCTTCAACGTGTGGATGATCAACCTCGCCCCGCTGCTGGTGTTCGGCGGGCTGCTGCTGACGGCTCGCCCCAAGCAGGATCCAGGGTCCGAGCCTGCGCCGCGCTCGCTACCGCTCGCGGCCTCGACCCACTGGAACGCGCTGCGCTGGGTCTGCGTGGGCTTTGCCGTGTTTGGCGTGGTGGTGGCGCTGGGCAACGAGACGCCGTTGTTCGCGATCTATCGCCAGGCGATCGCCGATGCCTGGTTCGGCGGAACCTTCGAGGCCGACGCCTGGGTGTGGCTTCGCTTTGGCTACGGGATCATCGGCGCCACGTTCTTCGCCCACTTCCTCATGCTGGCGATCGCGCTGCGCCACGCGCCAGGGGAGCGCTGGGTGCTGAGCGCAGTGGCGAGCTCGATGCTCGGGTGGTTCATCGTCGACGCGACCGCGAGCGCGCTGCACGACGCATGGTTCAATGTGTGGATGATCGACGTGCCCTCGCTCGTCGCGCTCGCGGTGCCGTGGTGGCTGGCGATGCGCTCCAAGGCGTGGACCTGAGGCGCGGCTAGCCTTCGTGCTCGGCGGCGACCTTGGCGTCGATCGCCGCCACGCGCTCGGCCTCGCGGCGCTGCATGTCGATCACCGCGGCGCGGAGCCGCGGGTGGCGGCCGCCGAGGATGCGCAGCGCCAGGTGACCTGCGTTGGCGGCCTGGCCCACGGCCACGGTGGCCACGGGCGTGCCGCGGGGCATCTGCACGATCGAGAGCAGCGAGTCGAGCCCGTCGAGGTAGCGCAGCGGCACGGGCACGCCGATCACGGGCAACGGGGTGAGCGCGGCCAGCATCCCCGGCAGGTGGGCCGCGCCCCCGGCCCCGGCGATGATCACCTCGAGCCCGCGCTCGTGAGCGGCGCGGCCGTAGGCGACCATCGCCTCGGGCGTGCGATGAGCCGAGAGGATGCGGACCTCGAGCGCGACCGCGTGCTCGCGCAGCACCTCGACCGCGGCCTTCATCACCGGCAGGTCGGAGTCGCTGCCCATGCAGATGCCCACGAGCGGTGCGTTGGGCGCGTTGGGTGCAGTGGTCATGATCGGTTCACAGCTCCAGCTGCGCGGCGGCTCGCTCGGCGCGGGCGCGGGCTTGCTCGAGCGAGTCGTCGAGCACGGTCACGTGCCCCATCTTGCGCCCGGGCCGGACGACGCGCTTGCCATACAGGTGCACCGCCACGCCCGGCAGCTCGAGCACCGCGGGCAGGTTGTGGGCCGAGGTCTCGCCGTCGCGGTGTCCGATCACGTTGACCATGACCGCGGCCGGGCGCACCAGCGACGGGTCGCCCAGCGGCCAGTCGAGCACCGCCCGCAGGTGGTTCTCGAACTGCGAGGTCACGCAGGCCTCGATCGTGTAGTGCCCGGTGTTGTGCGGCCGCGGGGCGATCTCGTTGAGCAAGAGCGACCCATCGGAGAGCTCGAACAGCTCCACGCCCACGACCCCCACGCACTCGTAGGCCGCGGCCGCGCGGCGGGCCAGCTGCGTGGCTTGCTCGGCTACGCTCGTGGGGATCTGGGCGGGCACCTCCACCGCGGCGCAGCGATGCTCGCGCTGGATCGTGTGGGCGACGGGATAGACCACGTCTTGCCCGCCGGGTCGGCGCGCCACCATCACCGCCAGCTCGCGCACGAACGGCACCCAGCCCTCCACGAGCACGCGCCCGTCGGCCTGGGCCAGGCGCTCGTAGGCCGCGCGCAGCTCCTCCCAGTCGTGCGCGGTGGCGTTGCCGTAGCCGTCGTAGGACTGACGCGGTCGCTTGACCACGACCGGGTAGCCGAGGGCCTTGGCGGCCTCGCGCAGCGACGTCACGCTGTCGCACGCGCGGTGGGGCCCCACGGGCAGTCCTTGCGCGAGCGCGCGAGCCTTCTGGGTGATCTTGTCGCTGACCCACGCCATCGTCTCGAGCGAGGGCCACAGCGGAACTCCAGCGGGCTGCACCTGCACGAGCGTGCTGAGGTCTTGCCACTCGTTCTCGAGCGTGAGCACGGCGCAGCCGTCGACGAAGCGGCGCAGCGCATCGGCGTCGTCCCACCGGCCGACCGTGCTCTCGGCCACGCCCTCGGTCGGGCCGCTCTCTTGCTCGCGATAGAAGCGAACGCGCAGCCCCAGGCGCAGCGCGGCCAAGGCCAGCATGCGGCCGAGCTGGCCACCGCCCAACACGCCGACCATCGGGAAGCCGCTCGCAGGATCGTGGGGCATCGACGTCGCGGCATGCTTAGGACGGTCGCGAGGCGTCGTCAAGGCGAACCCCCCTCAACCCGAGTCGGGCTCGACCCGAGTCGGCCTCGAGCTCGCGTGCGATCCACCGCTGGCGCGCGCTCCGAGGCGGCAGCGCGCGCCCGTCGAGCACCGCGCCCTGGTGGTCCGCGCCTGAGCCGCTGCTTGCAAGAACAACTCACCGTGAGACCCCTGTCGTCTACTTAGCCGCCTGGTAGCGGTGCTAGTCTGCCTCGATGCCTCGGACCATGCCGCTGGCCAGTGCATGCGCATGCTGGATGCCGGCTCTAGGGCTCGCTGTGGCTGGGTGTCCTGCCGACTGGGCACCCGCACGAAAAGGTAGCGGGCCGGTCGCCATGGACGTTCGCGCCGAAGTACCCGAGAAGATCGCATCGATGGACACCAATGCGACGACGGGATGCGGTGGTAGCATACGCACGGCGTGTTCTGCGGGATGGACGGGTCCGTCGTGCGATTGGCCGTGTGACCGAGCCGAATGTGGCTTCGCTTCGTATTGCCACGGGGATGGCCGTACCTGGGGCCTCGCGAGCTTTGGGGCGCGGCTGTTCGAGGCGAGCGCGAGCCTGCCAGACGAGGCCCTCCACGCGCTCTTCGAGCAGTTCATCACTGCCCACCCCGAGCAGGTCGGACTCGAGCCCGGCATCTCTGCGCAGGATCTCGATCTCGTGCCGGCGCGGGCCTTCCGGGCGCCCGCGGGGAAGTTGGTGGTGCTGCGTTTCGACCAGCGATACCGAGGGATTCCCGTGTACGGCCCCGACCGTACCGTGCGCGTAACGCTGGCTCCTGGAGGTGCGATCGCGTTCGACGGTGCGATCGTGGATGGGCGTGTCGTGTGGGCGAACCTCGACACGCACGCGAGCGCCGAGCTGGCTCGGACCTCGATCCTTGCGCATGCGGCGCAGCGCTCGGGGCTGCCCGCGGATGAGCTCGAACTGGTGGGTCTGCACCGCGTTGCAGTGCCGAGGGTCAAGCGCATCGGTTGGAAGGGGACCGTGCGGTCTGGGCTCTCGCATGTGGCGACCATAGTCGTCGACGCTGATCCAGGGGCGAGCTTGCCGCTGGCAATATTGCATGCAGAGCGCGTCGATGCGGCGGCGCTGGTCCATGAGGTGGATATTACCGTCCTCGCGGAAGACTCTGCGTCGGACACGTTCAATCCGCCCGACGAGACCGCGACCCTCGCTCAGCTGTTCGATGCGAGCGCCTTGCGGGGGTCGACGCGGGGGGCCGAGGTGATCGTCGGGACGGAGCGCGTGGTTGGGTACGATGTGAGCGGGGCGATGAGTCTGGCGGGCATCAGCACCACAGCGCCGCTGGCAAGCGCAACGACGGACTTCAACGCGATGCCAGGGACAGTCGCATATGATGTCCAGAATCACTACGTACGCGTACAGAGCTACTACTCGCTCGTCGATCAATATATGGCGGGTGTGTGGGACTCCTTGAACGGCGCATCGAGCCTCAATCCGGGTGAGTTCGCCCCGCGGGTCATGCTGTGGATCTTGCCTGGCTTCGATGCCTGTCCGATGCAGAGCTATTGTGCGAATTACATCCCGCTCGAGTGGATGGGGCCCGCTGGTATAGCAGACGAATACCAGCAGCCGTTCGGAGGCCCCATCCTGGAGAACCTCGCATACATCGCCATCGAAACCCAAGGCGCGTCGGCCAACGTGCTCGCACACGAGTTCGGCCACGTCATCGATCTGTTCGCGGCGCCGTACGTCGTCGACTCGGGCCTCGGCTGCACTGGTGCTCCTGGCTGCGCGCTGAGCTGCCAGCTCGACACATCGGAGGAAGCCCCGACGTTGAAGGAGGCCGTCGCACAGGTCTTCGCCATCGCGGCGACGAGTACTCTCTACCCGCTGGCGACATCCGGCAACTGCGACGCCTTGTTCACGATTAGCCTTGGGGGCGACGGGGCGCCACACAACGATACGTGTCGGCCAGGTGGACAACCGTACTCGCACTTCCTCGAGTTCCCATGCCCACCGGGCACAGGCCTGTGCGATCACGACTTTGGCACGGGGATGGAGATGGGGCAGCCAACGGGGTTGTGTAGCCCGTCGGACGGCTATCGGATCGACAGCCTCCATCAAGCATTCTGGGAGATCTTCCACGGTGAGATCTGCGCCGCCGCACCACCCTACACCTGCACGCCGATGAGCCTGCCGGGAGGAATGTCGGCCAGCGAGGCCTTCCTGCCGGCGTTCCTCTACGCGCTTCGGGTCGACGCGAAGTCGTTTCGTCAGCTAGTCGACGCCTTTGCGACGCACGTGTCGTGCAACCTCGGGGCCGACGTCTACGAGGAGGCCAACGCAGTGCTCTGCCATCACGATCTTCGTGCGTGCGACGCTCCGCCTCCGGTCCTCTGCGAGACATGCGGCAACGGCGTGCGCGAGGGCTCGGAGGTTTGCGACGGTGACGACTTCGGCGCGGCGAGCTGCACCGGCTTCGGGTTCACCGGTGGCGTGCTCGTCTGCGACCCATCGTGTATGATCGATACATCGATGTGCCAAGTCACCAACACGGGCCCCGGTGTGACGGGGGCGACGAGCGCGGGGACGACGAGCGCGGGGATGGATGGTACCGGAGCGACGGACGGTGATGTGACGGGTGGCGGTAACAGCGGCGGTGGAGGTGATGGTGGTTGTGGATGCAGCACCGGGCCTCGTCGAGGCGCAGGCCTCGCTGCCGCGGGCCTCGGATTGCTCGGTCTCGTCGGCTCACGAAGGCGTCGCCGCCGTGGCGGTCTCGTCGGTGTGCTGACGCTCGCGCTTGCGGGCTTCGTTGGGCAGGGGTGCGGCGATCCTGACGTTGCCACCGAGACGTCGTCGGCCGGTGAATCGTCGGCGTCAAGTGGCGAGGGCTCCACCGAAACGATAGGGGAGCCGGAGCTTCCAGCGTGGGCGCGTGGGAGCTTCAGCAGCGAATCCGACAAGGTCGGGATGTCGTTCACGGGAATCCCATATGGTTGGGGCAACGTCGAGATCACGGCGACGGGGAGTCTCTTCTTCGACCTATACTCCTGCAGCGAGCTGCAAGAGCGGCAAGAGTTCCGCTGGATGCTGGACGACGACGGGCGCAGGCTGAGCCTTGAAACGACGCCAGTTGCGGACGTCTTCACGTTTGGGAACGGACACCAGGTAACCGAGGTTGTTGTCGAGCCGGGCGCCTCGTGTGATGCGATCGTGGTCCGCTACTTCCATGCCGAAGCAATGATATGGGTTACCAACGACTTCGAGCGTGGCAACGTCTGTGCCACTACCGCCTCCGGTGTGGATTCGTGCACATTCACATTCGAGTGGTGTGACGGCGCGGCACCGCCCGCGTGCGAGTGAGCGGCGGAGGGCCGCCCGAGCCTGCGAACCCCCCCTCAACCCGAGTCGGGCTCGAGCTCGCGTGCGATCCACCGCTGCCGCGCGCTCCGAGGCGGCAGCGCACGCCCGTCGAGCACCGCGAGCCATGCGGGATAGACCCACGCCGGATCGCGGGCCACCGCGCGCACGCAGGCGCGGACGGTCGGGTTGTCGCGCGGAAGCAGCAGCTGCGGGGGCGAGTCGGCGGTGCGCCGCGGCACGCTCCGGCCTTCGCACATGTGCACCTCCGAGACCACGCGCTGCCCTCCAAACGCGTGGCCGCGTAGCGCGTGGAGGAAGTGGCGCTCCTCGGGCGCGAGGCGGTCCTCGGGGAGCGGGGCGCGACGCAGCGGGTGGCGCAGCAGGTCGGCGGCCCGCGCTCCGCCGCGCAGCGCCCCGTACACGACGCGTCGCCAGGCCGCGAGCAGGCCGTGGGCTCCGTCGCGCAGCTCGGGCGGGCGAAAGCGCAGCGAGAACAGCTCGGCGAGCAACGAGCGCTCGGTCTCGTCGGCCACGAGCACGAGGCCGGTGCCCAGCGCGTAGCGCTCGGGTCGCTGGTCGGGATACAGGGCGGTCAGCACTCGGTCCGGCCCGCCGCGCAGTACTTCCTCGCGCAGCGCAGCGAGGTCCACGGTGCGCTCATTGGCCCCGTCGATCACGCGGAACACGGGCACGCGCACCATCGACGGCGTGAGCAGCCGGCGGCGCATGGCCTGCAGCACCAGCCGCGCCAGTCGCTGGCGCGCGTGCTCGGGGTACACGGCCACGTCGCGCGCCACGTGCAGCAGCGCCCCCATCGCCTGGCGCACGAGGGCTTCCACGTGGGGCTGCATGGCCTCGCGCAGGCGGGCGGCGCTGAGCTCGGTGGCGCCGGTGTCACCGAGCTCGACCGCGGCCTCGAAGCACGGCGAGTCGGGGATCGCGACGTGGCCGGTGACCAAGCCGTGCTCGAGCAGCCATGCGTGCGCCGTGTCGCCCTCGAGCGGGATCGCAACGCGGCCGCGCAGCGGGCTCTCGAGCGCGCGCGCGCCGAAGGTGCCCTGGAACGCGGGCTCGATCGCACGCCCGTCGATGACCACGTTGGCCGGCGCAAAGCGAGCCGCGCCGCGCAGCCACTCGGCCGCGCGGGCGCGATCGAGGTCGGCGTGCTGCACCAGCACCACGGTCGAGTCGCTCTCGGGGGTGGCGTCGATGGTCATCCACGGCACGCGCCCGTGCTGGTAGGCCAGGCACACCACGCGGCCGCCGCGGGCGGAGCGGATCTGGAGCGTGCGCGGCTCGAGCCCCGCGAGCATCAGCAGCGCCAGCTCGCCCGTGGCCTCGAGCGCGGTGAGGGCGGCATGACGCTCTTCGTTGGTGCGACGTCGGTCGAGCAGCACGCCGGTCCACTCGAGGTGGGCCTCGGGCACGCCGCACCCGTTGTCACGCACCTCGGCTCGGTGTCGCGCGAGATCCACCTCGACCTGGGTGGCGCCGTCGCGCAGCGCTCGGCGCACGAGCTCGGAGGGCAGCTGCCACGGCCCCTGCAGCTGTGCCAGCGACAGCTTGCGCAGCTCCGAGGCCACGTCGATCGTGAGCAGCCCGCTCACATCGATGAGAGAGGAGATCTCGGAGCTCACGGTGAACCAGCGGGGAAGGACTCGAGCAGGGCCGCACGGGCCCCCTCGGACAAGAGCGCAGCACGGCGGTCCTCGGGAAGATCGAGCTGGTCGGTGACCTGGTCGAGCACCGCGAACGCGGCGGCCTGGGGAGCGCTGGCGTGGCGGGCCTCGGCCTCCATCAACCAGCTGCAGTTGGCGTCGATCACCACCACGCGCGAGCCGTGGAGCCCGGGAATGCGGGCGCGCAGGGCGTCGAGATCGAGCACGGCGAGGCGGCCGCTGACCTCGGGGACCACGCGCAGCGACCAGTGCTCGCGACGGCGGCGCAGCAGCAGGTTGACCTCGTCGAGCAGCGGCGTGGTCGACGACGCGACCAGCCGTGCGTCCCAGCGATCGAGATCGACGGCGCCCAGCGCATCGGCCACCGTCTGTCCCTCGGGGCTGCATGCGTCGAGCACGGCCGAGCCCGCGCGGCTGGCTCGCATCGCCAGCGGCGGGCGCACGCGCGTGCGATAGAGGCGTCCCTTCGCCGCGAGCTCGCGCGCGCGCTGCAGCGAGATCGCGCCGTCGCTCACCAGCGGGACCAGCGGTCGATAGAGCAGGGCCGACATCGCGCCAAAGGCCCCTGGCTGCTGGAGCACGCCCTGGAGCAGGCGCGAGAGGTCGGCGCTCTCGTCGAGCTTGAACGCGCGGCGCGTGCGACCCCCCATCAGCGTCAGCAGAGCGCCCACCAGCAAGGTCAGCGCCAGCGCCGGCCACAGCCACGCGCGCCACTCGGGCGGAAGGCCTCGGCTGCTGGAGGCGAGCGGAACCTCGGCCTCGCTCGGGCCCGTGGCGGCTTCGTCGACCACGGCCGCGCTCGCGGGCTGCGGCGGCTGGGGGCTCGCCTCGCTCGGCTCGACCCCTGCCACCAGCGCCGGATTGCGCGCGCTCGCGGGCTCGGGCCGTCGCTCCGGCGCCTTGCCCTCGGTTCTCGCGGGGCCGGTGCTGGCCACCACGGGCGGCTGCGGCGAGGTGCGCTCGCTCGCGTCGGCGATGTGCCAGTGCCCGCGCTCATCGCGATACTCGACCCACGCGTGCAGCCACGGCAGCGCCTTGCCCTCGATCCCGAGGTAGCCCACCGCGAGTCGGGCCGGGACGTCGGCCGCCTGGAGCAGCGCCACCAGCAAGCCGTTCTGCACGTCGCAGTCGCCCTTGCCCAGCTCGAGCGTGCGATCGATGAAGCTCTGATTCCGCTCCACCGCTTCGGCGTGGCGCCGCGCCATCTCCTCGGAGCGGTCGTAGGCGACCCGCGACTTCACGAACACCAAGAGCTGCCCCACGCGCTCGTTGACGGCCAGGTGGCGCAGGTTGTGGGCGCGCTGGGCGAGCCACTCCGGCATGCGCGGCACGGTGACGGTCTTGGGCGCGGGCTCGGGATCGGGGGCCGGCGTGGTGCGGTAGCGCAGCAGCCCCTGCCCGCCCTCGCCCAGATCGATGACGGGATGGCCCTCTTCGGTCGCGCGCAGCGAAGCCGGGCGACCGTCGAGCGAGAGGCTGCCCTCGATGACCCGATGGCCAGTGGGGACGGGCAGCCGCACGGCTCCGCGCCCGCGCACCGGGAGCGAGACGCTCACGCAATCCCGCAGGCACTCGGCCCCGGCATAGCTCGTCGCGACCGTGGCTTCGATCTCGTGGTCGGGTGCTCCGTCGGCGCGCAGCTGCGTGAACGCCAGCGCGGCGAAGTGCAGTCGCATCCCGTCGGGCTGGTAGTGCAGCTCCACCGGCTCGGCCGCGCTCTCGGTCAGCACGTCGACCCGCGGCCCGCGATAGCGGCGACCGAGGTCTTCGTAGGTCTGGCGCGACGAGGTCGGGCGCCCAGCCCCGGCGACGACCAGCGGCGGGGCGGCCTCCCCCCCGGGCGTGGCCTCGGAGCCCGGCCGATCCCACAGCCACAGCGAGAGCACCACCGCCGCGATCGCCCCGACCGTGGAGCCCGCCAGCGTGCGCCACACCAGCGACTCGCGCAGTCGTGAGCGCACGCGATCGAACGCTCGGCGGTGCCACGGGCTCGGCCGCGCAAACGCCAGCTGCTGCTCCACCAGCCGCTCGAGCTCGCGCTGCGCCAGCTTCACCAGTCGCGCCAGCGCCCGCCCGTCGCGCGCATCGGAGCGCGAGAGCAGCACCTCGAGCGCATTGCTCTCGAGCAGCGCTTGCGGGGCCAGCCCCGCCGGGAGCTCGGGGAACTGCACCCGGATCCGCGCGGTGTGCCGCCCCGCGGGCGCCACCAGATCTTCGAGGCACGCGGCCGAGCGCACCCGCAGCCCGCGACAGAACAGCTCCACTCGCGGCGCCCGCCCCAGCCCCACCACCCCGCGGACCGAGCGATGGCGAAACGAAGCACTCGGGGCCCCGAGCGCGAACTCGGCGTTGGCCGAGCGCCCATTGATCGTGATCGGCAGCGCGTGGTCGGGCGCATCGCGTCGGTGCAGGTAGCGAGCGCTCTGCCACACCGCGTCGTAGATGCGGTGCTCGAGCCGCCCGTCGCCGCGCGGGCGCTCGAGCAGGATCTCGGTGCCGGGGCGGGTGGGCGGCTCCACGTGCTCGGCGTGCTCGAGCGATCCGTCGAGGCGCACCGCCCACGCCGCGCCGCTGCGAGGCCGCGAGCGGATGATGATCGCCTTGGGATCGAAGCGCAGGATCGACCAGAACCCCACCCCGAACTTGCCCGCCTGGTTCTTGCGGTCTTCCTTGCTCGAGGCGTAGAGCGCGAATAGGTAGCGGCGGGCGTGCTCGAAGGTCATGCCTTCGCCGTCGTCCTGGCACGCGACCCACTCCACGATGCCCTCGCCGTCCTCGGCCGGCCGCTCGCCCACGGTGAACGCAACGCTGTCCGCGCCCGCGTCGCGCGAGTTCTGGAGCAGCTCGCGCACGAAGATCCAAGGGTCGGGGCCGTAGCGATCCGCCTCCAGTCGCGCCCGCTCGCGGAACGCTCGGGATTTCTCCGCGACGGGCTGACCGGGACCTTCGGTCACGGCGCCAAGCATAGCGCGCCCGCCCTCGCCGCTACCCGACATCCCCATCCTCGCCGTGCACCCCTCCCCAGGCCCTCAATATACGGTCATCGGCCGCTGTTTGGCCTCGTGGCGCGGTCATCCTATCGTTGCGCCCAATGACGCGCCCTGGGCTTGTCCTGATGCTCTCTTCGCTCCTCGCGTGCGGCGACGACGGGGGCGCGTCCGTGGGTACGACCCCACCCCCGCCCGCCACGACATATGCGACTGGCCCCGCGCAGACCTCGGACGACGGCACGACGGCCGCGCTCCCGTGCGACTGCGCGCAGGGTCAGTACTGCGGCGCCTTCTACGTTCCCGGCGATCCCCCGCCCGATCCCGACGCGTTCGTCTGTCTCGACGAGTGCATCCCCGCCGATGCACCCGGGTACTGGTGCTTGGACGACGCCAGCTGCTGCGCCGCCTCGGGCACCGACATCGTGACTTGTCGTACCGATGGGCTGTGCCGCCGACCGCCCGCCGAGACGAGCACGACCGATGCGAGCACGACGGACGCGAGCACGACCGATGCGAGCACGACCGATGCGAGCACGACCGGCGCGAGCTCCACCGGCGGCAGCTCGACCGGCGGTAGCTCGACCGGCGGTAGCTCGACCGGCGGTAGCTCGACCTAGTCGAAGATCCTGGGGTCGAGCGCCGACTCGTCTCCCGACTGCACGGTCTTGCCCCACGCCACCGCGAACGGCAGCAGGTGGTTCACGTAGAAGTCGAGCCCGGCCACCTTGCGCACCCACAGCGGTCGC
>JBFIJN010000238.1:0-13433 GCA_041600735.1 Nannocystaceae bacterium | reverse complement strand
CTGCGCGAGGAAGCCACCGAGCTCGCGCTCGAGCACGTGCCGCCGGTGACCGCGGCCGAGCACGTCGAGGGGCTGCGCCGCGGGCTGGCCATGGCCAATCGCTTCGGCATCACCGCGCTGCACGAGGCCTCGGCCACCCCGCCGGTGCTCGCGGCCTACGAGGCCCTCGCGGGCGCGGGAGAGCTCACCGCGCGTGTGGTCGCGGCGCAGACGATCGATCCGCTGCTCGGCCCCGAGCAGCTCGATGCGATCGTGGCCCGTCGCGATCGCATCGATCACCCACGCCTGCGCGCCTCGGCGATCAAGATCTTCGCCGACGGGGTGATCGAGGCCGGCACGGCGGCGCTGCTGCAGCCCTACGTGGGCCAGACCAGCGCGGGCGAGCCCACCCTCTCCCCCGCCGCGCTCGAGGCTCTGGTGGTGCGTGCCGATGCGCTCGGCCTCGACGTGCACGTGCATGCGATCGGCGATCGAGCGGTGCGGATCTCGCTCGATGCATTCGAAGCCGCGATCCACCACAACCCGCCGCGCTCGCGCCGACACGTGATCGCACACCTCGAGCTCATCGATCCCGCCGACATTCCCCGCTTCGCCGCGCTCGGGGTGGCCGCCTGCTTCCAGCCGCTGTGGGCCTACCCCGACCCCTACATCACCGATCTCACGATCCCGGTGCTGGGCCCCGAGCGCTCGCGCTGGCTCTACCCGATCGGCAGCGTGCTGGCCACGGGCGCGGTGGTGGTGGGGGGCAGCGACTGGTCCGTGTCCTCGATGAACCCGCTCGATGGCATCGAGGTGGCGATCACCCGCCGCAAGCTGGGCGAGCCGCCGGGGCCGGCGTGGATCCCCGAAGAGGTCGTCACCCTGCCGCCGATGATCGAGGCCTACACCCTCGCGGGCGCCTGGCTCGATCGCTGGGACGAGATCACGGGGTCGCTCGTGGTGGGCAAGCGCGCCGATCTAGCCGTGCTCGACCGCAACGTGTTCGAGCTGCCCGCCCAGGCGATCCACGAGGCGCGGGTGGTCACCACCATGCTCGAGGGCGCGGTGGTGTACCGCGGCGAGGGCGATCGCATCGACGACTAGTCGGCGCAGCACAGCACGCCGCCGAACTCCGGTCCCTCCTTGAGCAGGAACTCGGCCTCTTGCGTGAGCGAGGTGTTGCACGACCACGGGTCGGGGAGCGCCACGCAGCCGTTGGCGGTGCTGCGGTTGAGCGGGGCACAGCCCACGATCAGCGCGTGCCCGAGGTCGCCGCAGCCGAACACGTCGTTGACCCCGTTGTTGGCGCAGGTGTCCATGCCCTGGCCCGACTGCCGCGTGGCATAGAACGCGCCACCAAAGGCCACCTCGTTGCAGCTCGCGACCCCGGCCGCCATCACCTCGGTACGGCTCGCGCACACGTGCCAGCCTGCGCTGCACAGGTCTTCCACCGAGCAGCCCCGCCCGGTGGGGTTGATGCCGTCATCGCCACCCGCGCGCCCGCAGAAGGGGTTGTTGACCACCACGCCGGGCACCGACCAGCCGCCGCTGCACCCCGCGATCCCGGGGTACAGCAGCTCGTCCTCGAATGCCTCGCGCTCGCCGTCGGCGCAGCCATTGACCGGGCCGTCGCCGGTGCTCGTGCTCTCGGCGGACCCCGTCGAGGTCGAACCGCTCGAGCCATCGAGCCCGCTGGTGCTCGTGCCGGTGGTGCTGGTGGCCGCCCCGGTGCCCGCCGTGGTGTCGACCGCCGCGGTGGTCGAGTCACCGCGGGTCTCGACGCCCGACGAGGACGACGACGAGGCCGACGAGGTCGACCCGCTGCCCTCGGTGGTCGCGGGCGAGCCAGGGTCGTTGCAGGCGAGCACGAGCAGCAGCGCGCTCGCGAGGAAGGGGGTAGGGGGGCGCATCACTCCCGCATGGTGAGGCGGAGCGCCGACCGCTGCAACACCAGAGCTTGCGCCCCGTGGACCGCGGGGCCGCGCTACGGCGCCACGCTCGCCGCCTCGCCCGCCAAGAAGTCGTCGAACCAAGCCCGTAGGGCCACGCCGCCCGATTCCACCGTGTAGAACTCGGGCGAGGTCGTCCACACGTGCACGTCGCTGTCGACCACGTAAGTGGCGAAGCGATCGACCAGGACCTCGGCGCGCAGATCGTCGAGCGCCTCCATCAACCTCTGCTCGCCCAGGTCGGGCAGGCCTCCCCCCGGCTGGCACTCATCGTTGCCGTAGCCGAAGAAGATCCGCACGATGAGATCGCGACTGGACGCGATCAGCCCGAAGTGCACATCGGGATGGTGATCGGCGAGGTACACGAAGTACTGGGCGAGGCCGCCCCCGTCCGCGGTCGTGCACTCGGGGCAATCCTGGGGCAGGGCGGGGGCCAGCCCCCAGGTGTCGCGCATCTGCTGCTGCAGGCACGGCGCGAGGTAGTCGTCGCGGAAGATCATCCCCGAGTCGTCGAGCAAGAAGGTCTCGGCCGTGGGCCAGCCGAGCACGATGCTGGGGAAGCTGAGCAGCGCCCCGAGCCCGCCCGCGCTCGTGCCGAGCACCACGAGCCGCGAGGCCGCGGGGAACGTGGGCGCCAGCCGATCGAGCGCGGCGAGCACGTTGCCGTGCCCCACGAAGTCCCACGTCTCCTCGCGGCCGGGGATCGCGGTCGCGGGCGCGCTACCGCCGTGCACGTCGCCTGTGCAGTACGGGAAGTACACGATGTCGTAGCCCGCGAGCGGGTTGTCGGCGGCGAGGAAGTCGAGCACGCCGTCGGGGTTCTCGTCGATCGCCTCGGGGCCGGTGATCATCAGCGGCGCCGTCAGGCCGCAGCTCGACGCGTTGAAGCAGGCACCGCCGCCCTTGAAGTAGATCACCAGGCCGGCCGAGTCTTCGACCGCGCGCACGCCCACCCCGCTCGGGCGCCCGTCGGCACACGCCATGCCCTCGATGTCGAACCAGTGCCACGCGCCATCGCGGGTGATCGCCAGCGGCTCTCCGTCGTAGGGCACGTTGGCGGGGCCGCTGCTCTCGGAGCCGCTCGAGCCCGTCGAGCTCTCGCTCGCGCCGTCCATGCTGGTCGGGCCCATGCTGGTCGGGCCCGCGCCGGTGCTCCCGGCTGGCGTCGCGCTCGAGTCGTCGTCGGCACACCCGACCAGCGCGAGCGCCCCAGCGATCCCCCACGAGAGCTTCCCCTTCGCCATCGCGCCACGATACCACTCAGCAGCCGTCGAACACGTAGCCCCCGCTGCCCGCGGGTACGAGGTCGAGGTCGCGCAGCACGATCGAGAGCTCGGGATACGCCGCGCAGCCAGCATCGAAGTCCTGCGCCCGATACTCGATCACGAGCACGGCGTCGCCGTAGCCCGCGATGTAGTCCTGGCACTCGTCCCAGCGGTTGCACTCCTCGGCGACCGCGAAGTCCGTGCCCATCTCGTCGCGGCGATCGACGATCTCGGTCGAGTTCTTCTGGGCGATCGCCATCCCGCCCGCGTGGGCGGCCTGCGACAGCAGGCTCATGTAGGCGACCGCGTGGTCCTGGGTGAGCAGCCCCTCGGAGCGCGAGTAGGTGTCGAGGTTGTCGATCTCGACCGCGTCGTACCCGTCGCTCCCGCACCCGCTGATCCAGTCGCCCACGATCTGCGCGAGCGCGGCCCGCTTGTCCGCGGTGCTGATGTCGAGGAGCATCTCGTCCCAGTCCGGATCGATCACCGGGTCGCCGTTGCCGTCGCGCAGGATGAGATCCGGGTGCTCGCTCAGCCACCAGGCTTCTTCGTCGGGCTGGGTCTGATAGCCGTTGACGTAACAGATGTTGTAGAGCCCGGGCGCGGGCGGTGCATTGCGGTCGCGCGAGACGATCTCGACGCCGTTCGGCGGCGCGTAGTCGCCTCCGAGCTGGTAGTCGAGGCCCGCGTTCGCGGGCGGCAGCGCCATCCTCGGAGGATCGCCGCTGTCGCTCGAGTCGCTCGGCCCCGTGCCTGGGCCCGTTCCCGGGCCGCTCGCGCTCGTGTCGTCGCTCGTCGCCGAGCCGGGCCCTGGGCCCTCGGTCGCGCTCGCGCTCGCCGTCCCGCCGCTCGCGCTCGTCGAAGGCGCCTCCGAGTCGTCGAACACGTCGATCCCAGACTCGTCGCTGTCGCCACCACCTCCGCACGCGCAGAGCCCCAGTCCCAAGCACAAGCCCAGTCGTCGCCGCATGGAAAGAGGGTACTTCACGGTACGCGGGTTGGGGCGCTGCTATCCTGCCCCCGCATGAAGATCGTGATTCCCGGCGGCTCGGGCCAGGTCGGCCAGCTCCTCGCGCGGCACTACCATGCGCGCGGCGACGAGGTCGTGATCCTCGGCCGCACGCCGGCCGCCGCGGGCGAGGCCTGCGGTCGCATGGTCGCCTGGGATGCGCGCACGCTGGGGCCGTGGGCCGAGGAGCTCGACGGCGCGGATGTGGTCATCAACCTCGCGGGCCGCAACGTCAACTGCCGCTACAGCCCGGCCAACCGCCGCGCGATCATGGACTCGCGGGTGGATTCCACGCGGGTCGTGGGCGAGGCGATCGCGGCCGCCGAGCAGCCCCCGCCGCTGTGGCTGCAGGCGAGCACCGCCACGATCTACGCCCACCGCTACGACGCGGCGAACGACGAGGCCACCGGCATCGTGGGCGGCAGCGAGCCCGGGGCCCCCGACACCTGGCGCTTTAGCATCGAGGTCGCGCTCGCGTGGGAGCGCACGCTCGCGGAGGCCAGCACGCCGAGCACGCGCAAGGTGGCGCTGCGCTCGGCGATGACGATGAGCCCCGATCGCGACGGGGTCTTCGACGTGTTGTTCGGCCTCGCCCGCCGCCGCCTCGCCGGGCGGGCCGGCGATGGTCGCCAGTACATCTCGTGGATCCATGAGCGGGACTTCGTGCGCGCGATCGACTGGATCATCGAGCGCGAGCACCTCGACGGCGCGATCAACCTCAGCGCCCCCGAGCCGCTGCCGAACGCCGAGTTCATGCAGGCGCTGCGCGAGGCGGGCGGGATCTCGTTCGGATTGCCGGCGACCCGCTGGATGCTCGAGCTCGGCGCGGTGTTCATGCGCACCGAGACCGAGCTCGTGCTCAAGAGCCGCCGCGTGGTGCCCACGCGTCTGCTCGACGATGGGTTCACGTTCGAGCATCCGTCGTGGCCGGCGGCGGCGCGTGAGCTGTGCGAGCGCTGGCGTGCCCAGCGTGCGCGCTAGGGCTTGCCGTAGCGCAGCGAGTAGCTGCCCCCGCCCGCGTACGCGCTCACGCGCCACGTGTAGTAGCCCGCCGAGCCCGTGTACAGCACCGACTCGTCCGGCCCCGCAGAGGTGGAGCTCGTCACCACCTGCCAGCTGCTGCCGTTCCAGCGGTAGAGGTAGAGGTCGAAGTCTGCGCCGTTGGGCCCGTCGAGCACGCCGCGGTGGGTGCCCGCGTTGGCGTAGTAGTACGAGCCGCCGGGCTCATACCGGTACGCGCCGGTGCTGGCCAGTGAGCCCTGCGTGACCAGGCAGCCGGGGCAGGGCTGGGGTTGCGGCTCGGGCTCGGGCGCGGGTCCGCCTCCGCCTCCGCCCCCGCCTCCGGCAATGAACGCAGTCGAGAGCAATCGGTTGGGCGAGCCGTTCAGCGCCGAGAGGCGACCCGTGGTGGCGCCGCCCAGCAGCGCCTCGGCGACCTGCGTGGGCGAGGCCTGGGGGTGCAGCTCCAGGAAGAGCGCGGCCACCCCGGCCACGTGCGGCGCGGCCATCGAGGTGCCGCTCATGTCGCCCACCGCGGAGCTCGACGTGTGCATGGCCGAGCGGATCGCGACCCCGGGTGCGTTGATGTCGACGCACGTGCCGTAGTTCGAGAACGAGGCGAGCCCATCGTTGGTCCGCGTGGCGCCCACCGTGACGGCCGCGGTCGAGCGTGCGGGCGACACGTAGCAGGCATTCTGCCCTTCGTTGCCGGCGGCTACGACCACGGTCACGCCGGCCGCGGCCGTGTTGGCCACCGCTTGGTCGAGCGCCGGGGAGGCCCCGCCACCGAGGCTCAGGTTCGCCACCGCGGGGTACTGGGCATTCTGCTGGATCCACGAGAGGCCGTTGATGATGGTCACCGTCGAGCCGTAGCCGTTGCAGCCGAACACCCGCACCGGGTGCAGCGTGACCCCGGGCGCGACCCCGTAGCTGCTGCCGCCCACGGTGCCGGCGACGTGGGTGCCGTGCCCTGCACAGTCGTCGGTACCGCCGCTCACGCCCGACCATCCGTTGCCCACGCGACCGATGAACTGCGAGTGCGAGGCGCGAAGCCCCGTGTCCACGATGTACGCGTGCACACCCGCTCCGCTGGCGTTCGCTCGATACTCGCCGTCGAGCGGAAGGTCGGCCTGGTCGATGCGATCGAGGCCCCACGAGGCTGCCGCATCGCTCAGCACGTACTGCTCCTGCTCGACGAACGCGACCTCGGGGCGGCGGCGTACTTCTTCGATCTCCTCGTCGGCGAGCGCGGCCACGAACCCGTGCATCACCGAGGAGTCGAGTGTCTCTTCGATGGGCAGGCCCGCAAACGTCTCCATCAGCGTGGCCATCGAGTCATCGCCCATGCGCTTGTCGTCGAGGACTACGATGTAGCGATCCGTACCTCCGAGGCTGCGCATCGTGTGGCCCTCTTCGTCTTCGTCGTCGGCGCGATACACGGGGGCGATCCAGTCGTCGGGATCGAGCTCCTCGAGGCCTTGGTCCATGAGCTCGGGCTGGGTCAGCGGACGGCCGGCGTCGTCGTCACATGCGGCGAGTGCCGTGATCGAAGCGAGTGATGCGATACACGCGAGGCGTGAGGTGTTCGTCTTGGGAAGGGACATGGCGATCTCCGGGAGGGGGAAGGCCCCCTCAGCACACACCATGCCGCTCCTTCGAGTGTACTGATCTCCACGACTTGCCAGTCGTCCCGCGGCTTGCTTGGGCAGTTTGCTCCACACGGCTGGGCAAGCTGCGAACTGGAGCCGGCGATCAGTCGACGAAGGGACCGCGGTGCACGATCGGCTCGTGGTGAGGCCGTCCGCGCAGCCACGCCAAGCGGGCGCCCGCCTTGCCGTGGGCCTCGAGCTCGCCCGCACCGAGCACCAGCGCGTGGCCCCGCGGCACCACGAGCTCGCCCACGCGCCACTCGCCGTCGAGCACATAGAGGAGCGTGCTCGAGTCGGGCGGGACCACGCGGGCGAAGCTCCCGTCGGCCAAGAGGGTGACGTCGAGGTACTCGACGTCGGTGTGCAGCGCCACCGGCGAGCTCGGGCCCACCACGGTGTGGATCCGCTGGCCGTCGCGCTCGTCGACCGGCATCTGCTCACCCGGCACGCCCTGGTACTCGGGCGTCATCTTCTTCTTGTCGCGCGACAAGTTGACCCACAGCTGCAGGCCGCGATTGCTGCCCGCGGTGCCGGGCATCTCGGAGTGGCGCGCGCCCGCGCCCGAGTTGAAGCGCTGGGTACCACCGGCCGCGATGCTCGAGTCGTTGCCGAGATCGTCACGGTGGTGGAAGGCCCCGTCGATCATATAAGTGAAGGCTTCGAACCCGCGGTGGGGGTGATCGGGAAAGCCGGCGGGTACGCGGACGTCGAAGTCGTCGAGCAGCACGAAGGGATCGAGGTTGGGTAGCTGAGGCGAAGGGAACACGCGCGCGAGTGTGGCGTTGTTGCCGTCGCGGGTGGCTCGGGCCACGATGTGGTGCAGGATCGCCGACTCGGCCCCGCGCGAGGGCACCCGCGGCAGCGGGTCGAGCGGCGCCGGGCCAGAGGTCTTGCCCTGGCAGCCGGGCAGCCACAGCATCGGCGCCACGCTGGCTACACCGAGGAGCGCGGCGCGACGAGTGATGGTGCGGCGGGGCATCGGGCCAAGGATCGCATGGATACGGGGCCGCGCTACGGGCTGCCCACGTACATCAGGTAGCCCAGCGGAATCGCCACGCCCAGCCCCACCAGCACCGCACCGCGGCCCATCAAGCCCTTGCGCCCGGGGATCATGAACATCCCCGAGGTCGCCAGCAATACCAGCACGATCGCATACCCATCCGCGAACCAGGTCCAGGCCTGCTTGCCGCGGTTGAGGTGCAGCCAGTTGGCCGCGCGCAGGAAGAAGCGCGGCTCCTGGCCCTCTTCGTACACCTTGCCCGCGCCGAGCGTCACGTGGAGCGTGCGATCGTCGAAGGTGATCTCGAGCAGATCATCGGTCACCCGGTAGACATCCACGGGCTCGCCCACGATCCCGGCCTGGTCCTGCACGATCTTCGCCGCCGCCTCGTCGTCGTCGAGCGGGAGCGCGGCGCTCACCACGAACTCGCGCTCGTAGTTCTCGAAGTTCGGGTCCCAGTCGGCGATGTGATTCACCGCGAGCCCGCTGAGCGCATAGATCAACGTGAGCCCCACGGCCACGTAGCCGAAGTCGCGGTGCAGCGCTCGCAGCCACTGCCGCCAGCGGATCTTGCGACGCCGCTCGGGCTTGGCAGCGACCACCGGCGGCTCGCCATCAGCCATAACGCTCTTCCTTCCACGGGTCGGCGTGGTTGTGGTAGCCGCGAGTCTCCCAGTAGCCCGGCTGATCGCGCTGGGTGAAGCGAATCCCGGTGAGCCACTTGGCGCTCTTCCAGAAGTACAGATCGGGCACCACCGCGCGCACCGGAGCCCCGTGGGGCCGTCGCATCGGCTGGCCGTCGAGATCCCACGCCACCATCACATCGTCGCCCAGGGCCTCGCGCAGGCGTACGTTGGCCGTGTAGCCCGCGGCCGCCTCGAACACCACGTGGCGCGCGGTCGGCTTGAGGCCCGCGGCCTCGGCCAGCTTCTTGATCGTCACGCCCGTCCACTTGGCATCGAGCACGGTCCAGCCCGTCACGCAGTGCACGTCGGAGCGCACGGTCGTGGCGCCCATCGCCATCAGCGCGGCAAAATCGAGCTGCAGCGGGGTCTCGACCTCCCCGTGGATCTTCAGCGAGTAGTTGGCGCGGCTCGGATCGCCCGGCTCGCCGCCCATCGGCTTGAGGCTCTCGATCACGCGCTGCCCGGGGGGCACGCGCGGACGCCCGTCGTCGCGGGTCATCGCCTGGGCCTCGCTCGTGAGCGCATCGGAGAGGAAGTAGAGGCCGCCGCCGAGCGCGGTGATCACGGTGCCAGATCCGGCCCGCATCAGGAATTCACGGCGCGCGATCGAGCGGCAGATGTCGGCCTTGGGTTCGTCTTCCATCGTCGTTCGCTCCGGGGGTTAGGATGACACCATCCGTTGGATTGGCGCTCGCCTGGGATATGCGCGCGCGTCCAGCCTGGTTACACGCATGCCCTCCCCGTACGTGGATCCGCCGCGGACCGGATCGATCGCGAGATCCACGCGAGCGCGACGCCAAGGCCGCCGCACCCGCAGCGCAGCGTGACGGCTAGGCCCGGCTGATCTCGATCGACTTCAGCACCACCGGTGTCACCGGTCGATCGCCCGCGCCCGTGGCGACCTTGCCGATCGCATCGACCACCGCCATGCCGTCGACGACCTCGCCAAACACGGTGTGCTTGCCGTCGAGATGCGGGGTGGCCTTGAGCGTCACGAAGAACTGGCAGCCGTTGGTGCCCGGGCCAGAGTTGGCCATCGAGAGGATCCCGGGGCCCGTGTGCTTGGCCTTGGGGCTGCACTCGTCGCCGAAGCGGTAGCCGGGGTTGCCGCGCCCGGTGCCCGTCGGGTCGCCGCCCTGGATCATGAAGTTGCTGATGACGCGGTGGAACACGACATCGCGGTACAGCGGGCCCTCGCCCGCGGCCCCCGTGTCGGGGTGGGTCCACGCCTGACTGCCCGTGGCCAGGCCCACGAAGTTCGCGACGGTGTTGGGCGCGAGGTCCTCGAGCAGACGCACGGTGAAGTCGCCCATGGAGGTGTGCACGAGGGCTCGCAGCTCGCCAGAGCCGGGGACGAGCGTGCGCGGGGAGGGAAAGGTGGGGGTTGCCACGGCAGCCACGCTACACCGCCGCCGCAGCGGCCTCCAAGCCAGCACTCGCCGCATGCCGCGTGCGACTCAGCTCACGCGCTCACCCGAGCGCGAGAGCACGGCGCGGCGGGCTTTGACTTCCCGCGAGAAATTCGAGCCAATGGGCGCCATGACCGAGCGCCCGTTCAACTTCTCGGCTGGCCCCGCGATCCTGCCCCCCGCGGTCTTCGAACGCACGGCCGCCGCCGTGCGCTCCCTCGACGTGCCGGGGGACGACTCGCTGGAGTCCCGGCTGTCGATCCTCGAGATCTCCCATCGCAGCAAGACCTACGAGGCGATCCACGAGGAGGCGATCGCACTTTGCCACGAGGTGCTCGGGGTGCCCGCGGGCTACGCCGTGCTGTTCGTGCAGGGCGGCGCGAGCCAGCAGTTCGCCGCGGTGCCGATGAACCTGGCCCAGAGCGACCGACCCGCCGCGTACATCGACACGGGCGTGTGGGCGCGAAAGGCGATCGAAGAGAGCGAGGCGCTCGGGGCGACGCAGGTGGTGGCGAGCAGCAAGGCGAGCGGCTACGACCGCATCCCCGCCATGCCCAGCGCCGCGAGCTACGCGGGGGCCAGCTACCTGCACATCACCAGCAACAACACGATCTATGGCACCGAGTGGGAGGACATGCCCGACACGGGTGATACCCCGCTCGTGGTCGACTTCTCGAGCAACATCGGCGCGCGACCGATGGCGCTCGATCGCGTGAGCCTGGGCTACTGCGGCGCGCAGAAGAACCTGGGGCCCTCGGGGGTGACGCTGGTGTTCATGCGCAAGGAGCTGCTGGCGCGCAAGCCCGTGGGGTACGTGCCCACCATGCTGCGCTACACCACCCACGCGGAGAACAACAGCCTCTACAACACGCCCAACACCTTCGGGATCATGGTGCTGCGCAACGTGCTGTCGTGGGTGAAGGACGAGGGCGGGGCCGAGGCGATGGGCCGACGCAATGGTCGCAAGGCCACTGCGATCTACGGCGTGCTCGATGCCAGCAGCCTCTACGCCGCGCACGCGCAGCCCGGCAGCCGCTCCACGATGAACGTCACCTGGACGCTGCAGGGCAAGGACGCCGAGGTGCTGACCAAGCGCTTCTTGGCCGAGGCCGAGGCCGCGGGGCTCTCGGGGCTCAAGGGGCACCGCTCGGTGGGAGGCTGTCGCGCGTCGATCTACAACGCATTCCCCGAGGCGGGCGTGACCGTGCTGTGCGAGTTCATGCGGGAATTCGAGCGCAAGGCATGAGCGAGGGTCGCGACGATCCTCGCTACCCCGTGCAGGCGCCGGGCTGGGCCGCGCTCGATCGCGCGCTCGGCATGGTCTACCCGGGGCAGACGCCCCACCAGTTCACCAGCGAGCGCGCCTATGATCTCGAGGGTCGCGCGCCGCTGCCTGCCGTGGCGGTGTACGAGGCGAGCGGCCCCGATCACTGGCACTACGTGACCTACGGGCTGACCGAGCTGTTCGAGAAGAGCTCACCCGATCCGGCGCACAGCGGCTTTGGCTTCGAGCTCACGCTGCGGCTCCCGCGGGGCAAGGGCGAGACGATTCCGCCCGAGTGGGCGCTGCGGCTGCTGCAGGCGCTGGGGCACTACGTGCTCTCGGGGCACGCGGGGCTCGACAGCGGGCACGTGATCGATCTGGGCGGGCCGCTGGGGCCGGCGGTGGCGGGCGACGACGGCGAAGAGCGGCCGTGCGCGCTCGAGGGCGTGGTGCTGGTGCCGGATCCGCGGCTCGGAGAGCTCGACACCCCGTTTGGCCGCGTGTTGTTCTTGCAGCTGTTCGGGCTCGCGCGCGACGAGCTCGAGCCGATGATGGGCTGGGATCTGCAGCGCAAGGTCGGGCTCGTGCTCGAGGTGGAGCCGCTCGCGATCACCGATCCCGCACGCGGGTCGATGCGCGAGGATCGGCGCCGCGCGCCCGTCTATCGCCGCTACGAGCTCGGCGTGATGATCGGCTGAGCGCGGCTCGGTCGCTATGCGCCGAGTCGCAGTCGCACCATGCAGCGGAGGATGCGAAGGCCGTCGCGCAGGCCGTGCAGTGCGGAGCGCCCGTGCGCGCGCGGGCGACGAGTCACCGGAACCTCGAGGACTCGCCCCTTGGCCTGCAAGGCACGCACGAGCACCTCGGTCTCCACTTCGTAGCGCGCGGCGCTGAGCGAAAGGCGCTGCCACAGCGTGCGCCGGATTGCACGCAAGCCCGCCTGTGTGTCGGAGAGCTGCACGCCATACAAGTGGTTGAACAGCGCGGTGAGGGCGAGGTTGCCGATGCGGTTGATCGGGGTGATCGCTCCGGGTCGCAGCTCGCCGCGAAAGCGCGAGCCGATCACGAGGTCGGCCCCGCTCGCGAGCGCCGCGAGCAGTCGCGGGATGTCGGCCGGATCGTCTTGTCCGTCGCCATCGAGGGTGATCAGCACCTCACCTCGCGCCTCGACGGCGGCGCGTCGCAGCGCGGCTCCCTTGCCGATGTTGCGGTCGTTGCGGAGCACGCGGGCCCCCGCGCTCGCGGCCCGCGCGGCGGTGTCGTCGGTGGAGCCATCGTCCACCACGACCACCTCGTCCACGTAGCGCAAGCAGCCCCGCACCACGTCGGCGATGGCCCCGGCCTCGTCGAGCGCAGCAATGATGGCAGAGGTCGTCACCACGACGGCGGCGAGGGTACACGATGCCCACGCGGGCGCGGCTAGACCAAGCGCCGCACGTCCGCCTCGCCCTCGGCGAAGTCGAGCGCCTGCACGGCGAACACCGTGGCCCACGTGTTGAGATCGTCGCTGGACTCGTGATAGCGCAGGCCGCCGCAGGGGTCGGTGAGCCGCGCGAGGAACTCGAGCGCGCGCTCGATGGCCTCGCGGTGGCGCTCGCGGTCGAGCCCGCTCCACAAGCGCACCGCCTGCGCGGCCACGTCGGCGGGTGCGGGCCCCCAGCCGCGAGTGCCGTCGTGCCAGGGCGGCAAGCCGCCGTCGGGTCGCTGCACGCGAGCGAGCCACGCGGCGGCGGCTTCGGCCTGCGCGCGGGCCGAGGCTTGGATCGCGGCGGGCAGGGGAGCCGCGCTCAGCCGCCACAGCCCCTCGATCGCGTAGCAGTGCGCATGCAGGTACGTGGGCGCCTCGCCGGGGCCCGAGGGCACGCGGCCCTCGTGCAGCGTGGGTCGTAGCGCGGCATGAAGCTCGACGAGCGCGCGGGTGGCCGCGGGATCGCCGACGCGCTCGGCCCAGCCCGCGAGCGGCAGCGCGAGCTTGAGCAGGTGTGGGCCGAAGCGCTCGCTCCAGCGCTCTTCCTCGAGCGAGGTGGCCGCGCTGGTCCACGTGGCTCGCCGCGCACGCAGCTGCTCGAGCATCGTCGCGATTGCGGGTCGCTCGTCTCCCCAGCCTGCGCCGCGCCGCTCCGCCCACGCCAGTCGACCCGCGACCACCATCCCGTGGTCGAACAAGTAGCCCCGGCCCGCCCGGCCGATCCCTTCGCTGCGCTCGCAGGTGCTCAGCCACGCG
>JBFIJN010000237.1:0-13470 GCA_041600735.1 Nannocystaceae bacterium | reverse complement strand
TCCCGCGACGCGCTGGCGGCGGGAGAGCGAGCGTTCGGACCGCGCCACCCTCGCGTGGGGATCATGCACAACTACCTCGCCAATGCGTGGATTCGCCAGGGCGACTACACGAAGGCGGCAGATCACGCCCGACGGGCGCTGGAGATCCTTCGCGATGCGCTCGGCCCCGAGCACCCGAACGTGGCCGCGATCGCGGTCACGCTGGGGCAGGTCGAGCAGCGCATCGGTCGGCTGGACGAGGCCGCGGCGGCCTTCGAGACGGCGCTGCCGCTGGTGGCCGGCACGCCCAACGAGGCGATCGTGCTGGCCTCGCTGTCCAACCTGGCGCGCGACCGCGGCGACGACTCCACCGCGCTCGTGTATGCGCAGCGCTCTCGCGAGCGTCGCGAGGCGCTGCATGGTCTCGATGACACGAGGGTCGCGATCGGACTCATCATCGAGGGCGAGACGCTCGCGCGGGTGGGCCGCGATGAGGACGCCTTCGCCGCGTTTGCGCGCGCGCGCACCATCGCCAAGACCCAGCCGCTGCCCGAGCCGGTCCAGATCGTGCTCACGGGCAACGAGGGGCGGGCGCATCGCTACGCGGGTCGCAACGCGCAGGCGGTCCCGATCCTCGAGACCGCGCTCGCCGAGCAGCAGCGCATCGAGGCCGAGCCGGTCGACCTCGCCGAGGTCCGCTTCGAGCTGGTACAGGCGCTGTGGTCGCTCGGCCGCCGCGACGAGGCGCTCGCCCAGCTGCGTCGAGTCCACGAGGAGCTGAGCTCGCTCGGCCCGGAGAGCGACTTTCGCCACGTGCCGATCCGCGAGTGGATCGCACGCGAGGGGGTCGAGATCCCCTCTGCGCCGAGCCCTGCGGGGTGAGCGCGATCGCGCGTGCTCACTGCGCGGCGTCGAGCTCGATGACGTCGTCGTCGGGAATCGGCGTGGGCTCGAGCAGCACCAGCGCGAGCACCTCGTCGATGTGCTCCACGTAGTGCAGCCGCAGCTCCTCGCGCACCTGCTTGGGGATGTCGGGCTCGTCCTTGGCGTTGCGGCGCGGCAGGATCACGTCGCGGATCCCAGCGCGGTGGGCCGCGAGCACCTTCTCGCGCACGCCCCCGATCTGGAGCACCCGCCCGCGCAGCGTGACCTCGCCGGTCAGCGCGATGTCGGTCCGGGCCGGCCGCCGCGTGAGCGCAGAGACGAGCGCGGTGGTGAGGGTGATGCCCGCGCTCGGGCCGTCCTTGGGCACCGCGCCGGCGGGCACGTGCACGTGGATGTCGTGCTTGGCGAGGAACCCGGGGTCCAAGCCGTAGCGCGCGGCCTCGGAGCGCACGAGCGAGAGCGCGGTCTGGGCCGACTCCTTCATCACGTCGCCCAGGCGACCGGTGAGGCGCAGCGTGCCCTCGCCGGCGGTGAGCGTGGCCTCGACGATGAGCAAGCGACCGCCGCTCGGGGTCCAGCCGAGCCCCGTGACCACGCCGGGGGCGGGCTCGTGGTCGACGCGCTCATCGTGGTACTTGGGCGGGCCGAGCACGCGCAGCAGGTCGGCGCGGTCGAGCCGAGCGTGCGGGGCGTGGCCCTGGGCCAGCTCCATGGCGGTGTCACGCAGCAGCGCCTCGAGCTCGCGGTGGAGGTTCCGCACCCCCGACTCGCGCGTGTACTCGGTGGCCACCGCGAGCAGCACGTCGTCGGAGAGCTCGACGGCGTGGGGATCGAGCCCGTGCTCGTCGAGCGCGCGCGGGAGCAGGTAGTCGCGGGCGATCGCGATCTTCTCTTCGACCGTGTACCCGCCGAGCTCGATGATCTCGAGCCGGTCGCGCAGCACGTGCGGGATCTTCTGCAGGTCGTTGGCGGTGCACACGAAGATCACCCGCGACAGATCGAACGCGGTGTTGAGGTAGTGATCCTCGAACGCGTCGTTCTGCTCGGGATCGAGGGCCTCGAGCAGCGCGCCCACGGGGTCGCCGCGCATGTCGGGCGCCCCGAGCTTGTCGACCTCGTCGAGCAGGAACACCGGGTTCTTGGTGCCGGCCCGCTTCATGCCTTGGAGCAGGCGCCCGGGCAGCGCGCCCACGTAGGTGCGTCGGTGGCCGCGGATCTCGGCGTCGTCGCGCACGCCGCCCAGCGAGAGCCGCACGAACTCGCGGCCCAGCGTCTGCGCGATGCTGCGACCGAGCGAGGTCTTGCCCACGCCGGGGGGCCCCGCGAGGCACAAGATCGGCCCGCGCTTGGCGGGGGCCAGCTTGCGCACGCACAGGTACTCGATGATGCGCTGCTTGACCTTCTCGAGCCCGAAGTGGTCGCGCTCGAGCAGCGCCCGCGCGGCGTCGATGTCGAGCGAGTCCGGCGTGCAGGTGTGATCGCCCCACGGCAGATCGGCCACCAGCTCGAGATAGGTGCGCACGATCGTGGCCTCGCCGCTCTGCGGGTTCATGCGCCGCAGCCGATTGAGCTCGCGGTCGACCACGGTGCGCGCGTCGACGGGCAGGTCGGCCTCTTCGAGGCGGATCTCGAGCTCGCCGAGCCCGTGGTCCTCGTCTTCGTCGCCGAGCTCGGACTGGATCGCGCGCAGCTTGTGGCGCAGCAGCGCCTCCTGCTCGTGCTTGGACAGGTGCTCGCGCACGTGGCGGTCGAGGTCGCGCTTGACCTGCAGCACGTGGATCCGATGGCTGGCGAACTCGACGACCTTGCGCAGTCGCTCGGTCACCGTGAGCTCGTGCAGGAGCTCGGCGAGGTGGGCCGGGTCGAGGCCGACATGAGTGGCGCACAGATCGGCGATGCGGCTGGGCATGCGCTCGGCGTTGATCACCGCCAGACCCTGCGTGCGCTGCTTGCTGTGGGCGTTGGCGGGCAGCAGGCCGTCGTGCTGGCGCACGAGGTCTTGCAAGGTGCCCGCGAGCGCATAGGCGAGGGTGGGGTCGCCCAGGGGCTCGTGCGCCCGCTGGTAGCGTGCGATCGAGGGGACCTGGCTGCGGTCGACCTCGAGCAGGTGCACGCGCTCGATCCCCCGCACGATCGCGGTCATGCGCGAGCCCACGCCCAGCAGCGCCTGGGTGACCTCGGCGAGCACGCCCACGGGGAACAGATCTTCGAGGCCGGGGCGCTCGGTGAGCTCCTCGCGCTGGGTCGCGACGATGATGAGGCGATGCCGCGGATCGTCGCGGGGCCGCTCGCGGGCCAGCCGGATCGCATCGACCGAGGCATGACGACCGAGCTCGACCGGCTGCCCGATGCCCGGCAAGAGGGTCATGCTGCGCAGCGGCAGCAGGGGTAGCTCGCCGGACGCGGGGCGACGACTGGTGCCCGTCATGGGCCTGCCACGCTAACACAAGCGTCGTGGCGGTGGCGGCTGCCGCGGGCGGACCGCTCGTGGTACGAAGCCTCGCCGTGCCCGACGCCGCGCCCGAGCCCTCGACCGCCGCGAGCCCGCCCGGCCCCGTGCGCTCGCCAGCCCAGCCGGGGGCGATGATCGATCTCGCGGGTCCGCTGTGCCTGGTGCTGCTGGCGGGCCTCGCCATGCCGCCGCACCAAGGGTGGCTGGTTCCGCTGGGGCTGGGGCTGGCGATGGCGGTGGTGGGCCGGCGACGCCTGGGGCGGATCGCCGCGGCCCGCCGGGCGCTGGCCGAGGGAGCGGGCGGCGTGGGGGCTCGCGCGGCCTGGCTCGTGGCGGCGCTCGGCTCGGTGACCGTGCTGATGACGGTGCTCGCGCGCAGCGTGGGTGCGCTCGTGGTCGACGTGCCGGCCTCGCTGTGGGGCGCGGGGGCGGCCGTGCTGGCGGCGCTGGTCTGGGCGTGGCTGGGCGCCCGACTTCCCGAGCGCGCGCGGCCCCTCGTGCTGCTGGTGCTCGCGGCCGGGATCCCGCTCGCCGGCGTGCTCGGCACCCGCTACGAGGCTGCCGGGCCCGAGGCCCGCGGCTGGGCCCACAGCGGTCCGCTGCTCGGGATCCACCCGTTCCAGACCACGGCGATCCTCGTCGATGGCGAGGGGCCCTTCGATCTTCCGATCAACGACTATGTGGAGCCCGATGGCGGCCGTGGCTATGGCCCCGTCGAGCTGGCCGACGCGATCGATCGCGCGCTGGTCTCGATCGCCGAGCGCGTGTACCCGCACGGCCCCGCCCGCGTGCGGCGGGCGCTGATCGACGCGGAGGTCGAGGCCGTGGAGACGCCTGCGGTGTGGGAGCGCCTCGATCGCCCCCCGGTGGAGGACACGCAGCCGCGCTTCATCGTGCGCTCGGGATCGTTCGGTCGCGGCAGTCGGGTGGAGTTCGTGTGCCCGGGGCGTCGCATCGACGCCCGCGGGGCCCAGGGCGAGACGGTGATGAACCGGATGTGCCCGGACAAGTACGCGTCGGAGGCGAGCGCCGGGCTCGGCGTGACGGGCCGCTGGTCGGGCTACTCGGAGAGCCGCGGGCGCGATCGCGGGGGCCTGCATGCGGCGCTCGGCTGGACGCGCAGCGCGGATGAAGAGGGCGCACGCGTGATCGAGCGCGAGACTCGCGGCTGGGCCTGGCTCGTGCTCGCGGCCGTCGCCTTGCTGCTGATGCGACCGCTCGCGCACGTGGGCGCAGGGGTCCGCGAGGTGGGCGGAGCCCTCGGTGCGCTCGCGGTCGGGCTCTTGGTGATCCTCGGGCTCGTCGGGATGCTCGGACCGGCCGAGCTCGCCGTGGCCGCGCTGCCGCCCGCCGGGCCCTCGTGGAGCGCGTGGCCGAGCGTGGCCGCGTGGGCGCCCGCGCTCGCGCTGGGCTCGCTGGGGCTGTTCGCGCTCGATGGACCGGTGGTGGGAGCCGCCCAGGCTCGCGCGGAGGGGCGCCGCATCGCTGCGCCCGCGCTCGTGGTGGTGACCGCCACGCTCGCGCTCGCCTCCGCCCTGCCTGCGCTCGGGTGGATCTCCCCGCTCCACGGCGCCGCGGGAGCGCAGTGGCTCGGCTTCGTGCGCGGCGTGGCCGAGTCCCTCGGAGAGATCGCCGGCCTGACGATCTTCGAGGTGGAGGGCGCGGTGGCCTCGGGGCTGGTCGGCCTGCTGCTCGCGGGGGCCATGGTCACCGCATCCGTCGCGGCGGCCGCAGCCACGCGACTGTGGCCCGGTGTCCGCTCGGCGTCGCTCGCCAGCGGGCGCACCACCGGGTTGGTGCTGGGCGTGCTCTTCGTGGCGGGGTTGCTCGTCGTCTCGCGTAAGACGGCCGGGGCCGCGGCGTTGGTGCCCGGCGTGGTGGGCGTGACCTTGGTGCTCGGCAGCGGCTTGCTGCGCCTCGCTCCCCGCGAGCCCGGGGCCGCCGTGGGGCCGCGCGCCGCGGGCCTCTTGGCCCACCTCGGCTGGACCGCGCTGGCGGCTGCCCTCGTGTGGGCGGCCGTGGACCCGCTTCCTAGCCACCCGTTCGTGCTCCTGTGCACCGTGGTGGGCTTCGCCGTGGTACTGGGGGCCGGGCTCGCTGGGCTCGCCGTGGCGCCCCGGGGACCGATCGGCAAGGCCGCCGCCCCCGACTCCGATCCCCCCGCTTGAGCGCGGCGGCAAGGCGCGTCTATGATGCCGCCGCCTGCGCCGCAGACTACCGTCCTCCCTCGTCAACGCTCCCGCTCGACAAAGGCCCAAGACGCGATGATCGCATCCTCCCTCCGCCGCGTATCCAGCCTGTTCGTTGCCGCCACTGTGTGCGCGACGACGCTGGGCTCGACCGCCTCCGCCTTCGCGGCTACCCCGGTGTTCTCGGCAGGCGTCGCCTATGCGGTCGCTCCCGCCAAGGCCCCCGCCGCGCCCGCCACCGATGGCCGCACCATCGGCATGATGCGCTTCACGGGCTCGCCCGCCGCGACCGAGCTGCGGGCCACGCTCGAGCCCTCGTTCGACGACGCCGGCTACCCCGTCAAGGGCCTCGCGCTCGACATCCGCGAGGCCGGCAAGAAGGCCAAGTGCAAGGCGGCCGCCGAGAGTGACGAGTGCCTCACCACGATCGGCAAGTGGCTCGTCTCGAACCCGAAGACCGCCGTCGACTTCATCGTGTTCGCGAGCGTCACCGAGGCGCCGGGCAACCGCGCGAAGGTGGTCGTGTTCGATGTAGCGCAGAACAAGCGCGTCATCGACGTCGAGACCACGTTCAACCCCGGCGACCTGATCCTGCCGATCGTGCTGCCGCAGCGGCTGATCGCGGCGGTCGAGGAGTACAAGACCCCGCCCGAGCCGGCCACCGCCGAGGAGCTCGCGATCATCGATGCGCTCGACGAGCCCGACAAGACTCCGGAGGAGCTCGCGGCCGAGAAGAAGGCGATCGCCGATGCCGAGCTCGCGGCCGCGGCGGCGCTCCAAGATCAGGTGATCAACACCGACGACATCGAGGCCGACCTCAAGGACGACTTCGAAGCCTTCTGTCGCAACGAGCCCCGTCGCAAGCGCGCCTCCAAGGAGGACCCCAAGGATCTGCGCCCGGCGTGCAAGCGCGGGCCGTTCTGGGGCTACTGGCAGCCGCGAGCCTGGGTGGCGCTCGGCCTCACGGCGGGCAGCGCGCTCGGCACGGCGGCCCTCTACACCACCGCGCTCATCGGTCGGGGCCCCTACGGCAAGGCCGTCGACGCCGTCGATGCCTACAACGCGGCCGTCAGCCCCGCGGATCCGCGGCGCGACCCCAACGCCGCCAACGACGGCGATCAGTCCTACGCGGCGCTGGCCACCGAGGTCAGCCGCACGGGCTCCATCGTGCGGCGCCGCGCGATCGTGGGCGACGTGCTGCTGGGCACCACGGTGCTCCTGGGCGGCGTGCTCGCCATCATCATCTATCAGGATCGCACCGACGCGAAGCGCTTCCTCAAGGAAGAGAAGTCGATCAAGGCCATCTCCGACGTGCGGGTGGGGCCGATGCTGAGCCGCGAGACCCAGGGCTTGGGGCTCAATTTTCGCTTCTAGCTCGGGTTCTACTAGTGTAGGACCGGCATGCCGCGCATCTTCGTCGCCCAGGCCCTCGTCGACCAATGGCTCGCCGAGGGCATGATCCACCTCGACGGCGAGCTGTTGCGGGTGGCGGTCGGCGGTGCGTCGACCTCGTTGTTCATCACGCCCGCGGTCTACTTCGAGCGCGTCGATGGGGACGACCCCGACCCGTACGAGGTCGTGGGCTGCGTGAAGAGCTCGATCGAGCTCGTCCAGATGGGCGCCGAGCACTTCGATACCTCGGTGGTGCTGGGCGAGCTGTCCTACACGGTGGAGCCGGGGTTCGTGGCCGTCCCCGTGGGGCCGGACGGCACCGAGACCCTGATGGACGGCGTGGCCTGGGGCCACCTACGCGGCGCGCTGGCGCAGATGGCTCGCTAGCCCCGCGCGCGGGCCCCGCGGTGACGGCGGCCCGGGGGCGGTGCATGCTCTACGCTCGCAGAGCGTGATGCTGATCCTGTTCATCTTGGCCGCCCTGGGCTACGGCGCGGCCACCTTCGCCTACGGCAGCCGAGCCACCGACGACGAGCGGGGCGACGAGCGTGGTGCCGAGCGGGGGGCGTTTCGCTACGCGCGGCTGCTGCTCGCGCTGGCGGCCGCGCTTCACTTCTTTGCGATCGGGGCGCAGTGCGTCCAGGGCGATCACCCGCTCAAGAACATCTATCTCGCCACCAGCTTCGGCACGCTGATCGCGGTGGGGGGCTATCTCGGGCTCGCGCGACCGGGGCGAGGCCTCGACGCGCTCGGCCCCATCCTCGCGCCGCTCGGGCTCGTGGGGCTGGCCCTCGGGGTGGTGTTCCACGACGTCACGGGCACCGCGGTGAGCGTGCCGGGCGGCCAGGCGGTGGGCAGCGCCCACGTGGCCTTCGCCTCGGCCGGGCTCGCCGGCTTCACGCTCGCGGCCGGGGTGGCGGGCCTCTACCTCGCCATGGAGCGCAGGCTGCGACGCAAGCAGTTCCGCCCCGGCGGCGGCGGGCTCTCGCTCCAGGGGCTCGACCGCCTGCACCACCGCCTGGTGCTGCTGGTCACCCCGGTGTTCACCCTCGCCATCGTCACCGGTGTGCTGTGGACGGTGGAGGTAGGGGGCCTCGAGCAGCTGCGCGGGCGCATGTTCGAGGTGGCGGCCGCGTTCGTGGCGTGGGCGGCCTCGGTGGTGCTGCTGGTCTCGCGCGCGGTGTGGGGCACCCGCGGGCGCCGCTCGGCGTGGCTGACCCTGCTCGCGTTCTTGGCCACGGTGCTCATCGTCGTCTCCTACGGGGTGCGCTCGTGACCGCCGAGCTGTTCGCGGTGGGGGTGAACCACAAGTACGCTCCGGTCGAGCTGCGCGAGCGCCTCGCGGTCGACGACGAGGAGCACGCCGAGCTGCTCCGCGCGCTGCGCGAGCACGCGGGGCTGCACGAGGCCATGGTCATCTCGACCTGCAATCGCGTGGAGATCTACGGGGTGGCCCCCGGGGCTGGGGTGGCGCGGGGCGTGCTCGAGGTGCTCGCCTCGCTGCGGGCACTCGACGCTCGCCTGCTTCACGAGCACTCGTTCACGCGGGCCGACGCCGACGCGGCACGGCACATCTTTCGCGTGGCCTCGAGCCTCGAGAGCCTGGTGGTCGGCGAGCCGCAGATCCTGGGCCAGGTGAAGAGCTCGCTCGCGCGTGCGCGCGAGAGCGGAGCGGTGGGGCCGGTGCTCGATCGCTGCATGAGCCTCGCGTTCAAGTGCGCCAAGCGGGTGCGCAGCGAGACCGAGATCGCCCGCGGAGGCGCCAGCGTGCCCTCGGTGGCGGTCGATCTGGCGCGCAGCATCTTCGGCGAGCTGGCCGGCTGCTCGGTGGCGGTGATGGGCGCGGGCGAGATGGCCGAGCAGGCCGCGCTGCACCTGCAGGCCGCCGGCGCGGCCGAGATCGTCGTGGTCAACCGATCGGCGGAGCGCGGGCAGGCGCTGGCCGCCAAGGTGCAAGGGCGTCATGAGCCGTGGGATCAGCTCGAGCCGCAGCTGCAGCGCGTGGACATCGTGGTGGCCAGCACCGCGGCGCGCGAGCCCGTCATCGATCGGCGGCGACTCAAGCCCGTGATGAGGTCGCGGCGACATCGGCCGCTGTTCCTCGTGGACATCGCGGTGCCGCGAGACGTGGACGCCGACGTCGTGCGGCTCGAGGGCGTGTTCCTCTACAACGTGGACGATCTGCAGAGCATCGTGAACGACAACCTCCGCAGCCGTCGCGGCGAGGCCGACAAGGCCGATGCGCTGGTCGACGAGGAGGTGGCGGGGTTCGGTCGCTGGCTGCGCTCGCGCGCGATCGGGCCGCTGATGGGGCAGCTGCAGGCCCACGGGCGCGAGCTGGCGCAGGCCGAGGTCTCGCGCGTGCTGCCCAAGCTCGGCGAGCTCACGCCCGCCCAGCAGCAGGCGGTGGAGCAGCTGGGGCGTCAGATCGTGCAGAAGCTGCTGCACAAGCCGATGGCCAACCTGCGCAAGGCTTCGTCGGAGGGCGTGGGGGGCTTCGACGGCGGGACGCTGGCCGAGGCGCTCGAGGTGTTGTTCGAGCTGCGGCCTGGCGAGGCCGATGCGGCAGCGGAGGGGGCGGCTGCCCCCGCGCCCGAGGCCAGCGAGGCGGCGCCTACGACGAGCCGCGCGGATCCCAACGCGCGACGCAGCGCCTGAGCAGCGCCGCGGCTCGGCAAGCGGCGGATTTCACCGCGGCGCCGCGGATCCCCGCGTTATGCTGCGACGATGAGGATGGGATGGCTCTCGCTGCTCGGTGCCGTCGCGCTGGCTGGCCCCGCGTGTGGTGGCACGGGCACGGCGGACACCGACGACCCCGGGGAGAGCGGCGATCGGCCCTCGCCCTACGCCGAGTCGGGCGAGAGCAGCGGCGGACCGCCCCCCAGCCTCGGCGCCGACGAGGTCGTCGACGCGGCGATGACCGGGCTGCGCACGTTCGTGAAGCTCGAGCCCGATGCGGCGATCGACGCGGTCGAGGCCATGCTCGTGCTCGAGGCCGAGTGCCCCGAGGAGCAGGCCGCGTTCGTCGAGGGGGAGAGCACGGTGATCCTGTGGGCCAGCGAGGGCTGTACTACCTCGGCGGGCCTGGAGTTTCGCGGGGCGGGCCGCTTCGAGCGCTTCACGATCGCCGAGGGGGCGGCGGTGGGCGAGGGCGCGATGCTCTCTTCCGAGGGCGGCACGATGCGCATGACCGCGGCCGACGGGCGCTTCGTGGAGCTGAGCGGCTACGTCTACTACCAGCGCGCGACCTCCGGCGAGGACAGCGAGAGCTACTTCGAGGTCAACGGCCAGATCGCGGCCGATCCCGCGACCGCCTCGCCGCTGCTCGACGGCACGCTGCGGGCCCAGGGCGGGCTCTACAGCTACTCGGGGGGGGGCTACGAGGCGATCGGGGGCGCGGGCTCGCTGGGCGCGGGAGCGCTGCCGGGCGCGCTGGCGTTCCAGTTCTCCGACTTCTTGTTCGTGCCCGAAGCCTGCGGGCGTGAGCCGCTGGGCACGGTCTCGGTCCGTGACGACGCGGGCTACTGGCACGATCTCGTGTTCGACGTGGGGACGCTGGTCGAGGGCGAGGAGCCGGTGTTCGACGCGGCCAAGTGCGACGGCTGTGGGGCCTACCTGGTGGGCGGGCAGCGCCAAGGCGAGGCCTGCGTGGCCGAGGCCGACCTGCTCGCGCTCGTCGAGTGGGAGGGGCTGCCATGGTGAGGGGCGCGCAGTGGTGGATCGCGGGGGTGCTGCTGGTGGGCACGCCCGCGTGCCGCGACGACGAGGGAGGCGAAGACGAGGCCACGACGGCCGCGCGCGCGGGGCTCACGGCAACGGAGCTGCTCGTGCGCGCCAGCCTCGACGTTCGCGGCGTGCGGCCCACCCCGGCCGAGCTCGAGGCGATCGAGCGCGACCCCGAGCGCGTCGACGCGATGATCTCGGCGTTCGTCGACGACCCCGCGTTCGGCCTGCGCATCAAGGACATGTTCGCGGGAGCGTTTCGCACGCGCGTGGACACCTATCCGCTGGCCTACCTCGACTACTCGGAGGAGGAGGCCTGGTCGCTCTACGCCGCGATCGGCGAGGAGCCGCTCGATCTCATCGCCGTGATCGCGCTCAATGATCGACCGCTGACCGAGCTGCTCGAGTCCACCGACACGTTCGTGGACCCCGCGCTGCTCGGGCTGTGGCCGCTCGAGGTGCTGCCGGTCGATCCGGCGCTGCGCCTGCCCCCGGGGGTGGTGAGGGCTCGCTACCGCGACGGGCGCCCGCTCGCCGGGGTGCTCGCCATGAACGCGTTCTTCTGGCGCCATGGCTCCACGGTCGAGAACTCGAACCGTGGGCGGGCCAATGCGCTCTCGCAGGCGCTCTTGTGTCAGTCGTATCTCGATCGACCGATCGACTTTCCCACCGATCTCGATCTCACCGACTCGGAGTCGATCCGCCACGCAATCGCGACCAACGCGGCGTGCCAGGGCTGTCACTCCACGCTCGATCCGCTCGCGAGCTACCTATGGGGCTACATGTACCCGGTGCCCGAGAACCCGCTGCCGACCTATGCGGTCGATCAAGAGCGGGCGTGGCAGGTGTACACCGACGCTCGGCCAGGGTTCTTTGGCCAGCCGGGCGAGCGCATGGTGGATCTCGCCGCGCACGTAGCGGGCGACGAGCGCTTCGTGGCATGCGCGGTGCGGCGGGTGTACGAGGGCATGCTGGGCCGCCCCGCGCAGCTCGAGGATGAAGGCGCGCTGGCGGAGCACCGCGAGGCCTTCCTCGCCGGCGGGCTCACGCTGTCCTCGCTGGTGCGCTCGATCCTTGGCGACCCCAGCTATCGCGGCGAGCGCTGGACCCCGGCGTTCGGGGGCGCGCCGACACCCGTGCACGAGAAGGTGGCGCCGGTGGGGGTGCTCGCCAGCTCGCTGACCGCGTTGTCGGGCTACTCGCTCACGCTCGCGGGGCGCCCCGCGACCAGCCTCGATCTGGGGCTGCGCACCTTGGCCGGCGGCTCCGATCGAGGCGACACCACCGATGTCTCGACCGGCGCAGTGCTCGTGCAGCGCCGCTTGGCCGAGGCGGGCGCGATCCATGCCGTCGAAGCGGCGCTCGACGGGCGCGCAGGCGGCGGGGCGCTCGATGGCTTCGTGAGCGGCGTCGATCTCGGCGCGGCGCCGCGCGAAGCAGACCTCATCGCGCTGCTGCGACTCACCCGCAGCCGCTCGCTCGCGGGCGATGATCCCGAGCTTGGGGCCCTCGCCGCAGTGTGGGACGACGTGGCCGCGATCTCCAGCCCGCGCGAGGCCTGGGTGGCGCTCATCACCGCCGCGCTCGCCGATCCCGATCACCTCCTCTACTGATGCACACGAGGCCTTCCATGCTGACCCGAAGACGACTCGTGGGCTCGCTCGCCGCTTCGACCGCGTTGCTGGCCGCGGCCCCCACGGTGCTCGCGAGCCGCGGCGCGGGCCGCTGCCGCTTCTTGTTCGTGAGCGCCGAGGGCGGCTGGGATCCGCTGTGCGTGTTCGCGCCGATGTTCGCCGCGCCCGACATCGACATGGAGCCGCAGGCCGAGCCGTGGACGATCGGCGGGCTCTCGCTGGTCGATCACCCGGCGCGACCGCGGACGCGTGCGTTCTTCGAGCAGCATCACCGCGACGTGGCGCTGCTCAACGGCGTGTCGACGCGCAGCGTCAACCACGAGACCTGTCAGGTCGTCGCGCTCACCGGCTCCACCTCTCGCGATCGCGCGGACTGGGCCACGCTGCTCGGCCACGCCGAGCGCGAGGCCACCTCGCTGCCGCACCTGGTGGTCAGCGGCCCCGCGTTCGCTGGCCCGCACTCGGTGTTCGTGAGCCACGCCCGGGGGCTGCTGCAGCCCACCATCGACGGCACGATCCTCCAGATCGGCGACAGTCCGCTGCCCCCGCCCAGCGGCCCCGCCTCGCGCATCGTGGATCACTTCTTGGAGCGACGGGGGCTCGCGCGGGCGCAGGGGGCCGAGGATGCGCGCGCGCTGGTCGACTATCGCGAGGCGCTGACGCGCGCGCGCAGCCTGTCCGACGCCAGCCTCGAGCTGCGCTTGGTGAGCGGTGACGACTTCGCCAGCCGCCTGCAGACCGCAGTCTCGGCGCTCGCGGCCGGCGTGTGTCGCTGCGCCAGCGTGGGCACCGAGTTCGTCTGGGACACGCACACCGACAACAGCCTCCAGTCGGGGCTGTTCGAGAGCTTCTTCGAGGACCTCGCGCGCGTGCTGGCCACGCTCGCCACCACCCCCGGGCCGGAGGGCGACCCCCTCTCGCAAGACACGGTGGTGGTGATCACCTCCGAGATGGCGCGCACGCCCGCGTTCAACGGCACCGGCGGGCGCGACCACTGGCCCTTCACCTCGATGATGCTGCTCGGTCCCGGGATCGTGGGCGATCGCGCCTACGGCGGGTACTCGTCGCTCTACACGGGCGTGGGCGTCGACGCGGGCGGGGACCTCGATCCCTCGCAGCCGGGCGTCCCCGCCGAGGCGCTCGGGGCCAGCTTGCTCATGCTCGGCGGCCTGGATCCGGCCGAGCATCTACGCGCCGGGGTGGGCCCGATCCCGGG
>JBFIJN010000236.1:0-13491 GCA_041600735.1 Nannocystaceae bacterium | reverse complement strand
GTGCGCGCGAGCGAGATCCCCAAGCTACTGCGCGCGACCAAGCTCACCAACGAGGCCGCGGTGAAGGCGGCCTTCGATGCCGCCGATGCCGAGGCGCTGAAGGCCAGCCGCGATCCCCTGCTGGTGCTCGCCCACGCGCTGGTCGAGGCCATCGAGCAGCGCGAGGAGCAAGAAGACCGCGAGCGCGGCCAGCTGATGGTGCTGGGTCCCCGCTACTTCGAGATGCTCGAGAAGGTGCGCAGCGGACCGGTCTATCCCGACGCCAACAGCACGCTGCGCTTTAGCTACGCCACGATGCAGGGCTACGTGCCGCGCGATGGGGTCGTGGCTACGCCCCAGACCACGCTCGCGGGACAGGTCGCCAAGGCCACCGGCGAGGAGCCGTTCGATCTACCCCAGGCCGTGCTCGATGCGGCGCCCAAGGCCGCGCAGAGCTACTGGGCCGATCCCGGGCTGGGCGACGTGCCCGTGGCCTTCCTGGCCAATGGCGACACCACGGGCGGCAACTCGGGCAGCCCGGTGATCGACGGCCGCGGCCGCTTCATCGGGCTCAACTTCGATCGCGTGTGGGAGAACATCGCGGGCGACTACGGCTACAACACGGCGCGCTCGCGCAACATCATCGTCGACGTGCGCTACCTGCTGTGGGTGCTCGACGAGGTGACCGACGCGACTGCGCTGCTCGAGGAGCTGGGCGTGGCGCAGCTGCGCGAGGCCCCGGCGCGTACGAAGGTCGTCGCGGATGCAGGCGCCGCTGTCGGCAGCGGTACCCCGGCTCGCCCGAGCGAGCAGGCCCCGGACCCAGAGGCTCGCTCGGGGCTGGTGGGTACGCCGCTGGCGAGCACCACCCCGCAGGATGAGGCACGAGCGCCCACGTCGCGCGGCTGCAAGTGCGGGAGCGATCCCGCGAGCTCGGGCGGATGGGGCTTGCTTGGCCTGCTGGGATTGCTGGGCCTCCGCAACCGGCGACCGGATCGCGCCGGCCGCCGACCTCGTGTGAACCGCTAGGGACACCCCCTAGGCCGCCGCGCGCGGCGGCTCGAGCCTGCGCCCGAGCCGAGCACTCGGCCACGGCACCACGCGCTCCTCGGCGGCGACGACTCCGCTCGCGCTCGGGCAAGCTACGCTCACGCTCACGCTCACGCTCTCGCTCACGCCCTGGGGCGAGGCGACCGCGACGAGGAGCGACCGGCGCAGCCCCTCTTCGGCGCCCGGCAGCGCGACGGCGGGCTCCGCGATGGCGGTCCACCCCGCGCGATACAGGCCATGGCGACGCAGGCGCTCGCGCAGCACCTTGCGCGAGCACGCCGAGCGACGCGCGGCTTCGCTGAGGTTGTCGTTGGTCTCGTGCAGCAAGCGACGGAGGTACCACGCGTCGACCGCCTTCCGCATGGCCATGAACGGCAGCTCGCCGAGCGCTTCGAGCGAGGGTGGCGCGAGACGATCGAGCACGAGGTGTCGCGGCTCGATGACGCCGTCCACCGCCTGGGTCAGCGCGGCATCGATGGTCCGACGCAGCTCGCGAACGTTGCCGGGCCATCCATGGGTGGCCAGCGCGCGCCACGTGGTGGCATGGAGCTGGACCGCTTCTCGGCGCGCTCGCCGGAGCATGCCCTCGATCAGCGGAGCGAGATCATCGAGGCGGGCGCGCAGCGGGGGAATCTCGACCACGCGGTTGGCCCACTGACGGGCCAAGAGTGGGTGCAATCGGTCCTCCCGGTACAAACGGGCCATGCTGATCCGACTCATGCCGATGATGCGGACGGAGGCCCCGGTACACGAGACGAGCTGGTGTACCAGGGCGGCCTGGGACTCGAGGGACCAGTGCTCGAGGCCATCGAGCACGAGGGTTCCGGCGTCTTGCTCGAGGGTGGCCCGTAGGCTGGCCGGGAGGTCTGGCTCCGCCGCGCTCCGAGTGACGAAGGACGAGCTCGGCGAGCCAGACGCGAGATGGAGCAGGCGTGCGGCGAACGACTTGCCGACGCCGGCTTCTCCGGTGAGGAGCAGACCCACGGGGCTCTTGGACCACGATCGCAGTCGCGCGAGCGACTGAAGCACGACGGCGTCTCGAGTGATGAAGGCGTCGAAGGGATCGAGGGGATGAATGGAAGTGCTCATGTCTCCCCGCAAGTCAGCAACATTCGGGCCAATCACCCGAATGAACGATCTTGGGGTGCTCACCTCGTCTGGCTGGCGGAACCCGGCCAGTCCACGGGCCACCCGGCCAACCTGCGAGCCACGCCTCCGCTGTCAAGACCCAGACCTTCGCCCGCCGCGGCGGTTCCGGCGCGATCTTCATGCAACGCGTGCCACGCTCGCGACGTGTGGCCGCGGCGGTTCGCAGCGACCCGATCCGCGTGTAGAATCCCGTTCGGACCCCCATGCGTCGCGTGCTCGCCATCGCCCTTGGCCTCGGGGTTCCGCTGTTGCTCCCCGCCTGGGCCTGGGCCCACTCGGGCGGCGCGTCGGGCAGCGGCTGCGGCTGCCATGGCTCGGGCACGGTGGGCCTCGACATCACCACCAATCCCGCGGCGATCAACCCGGGTCAGTCGGCGGTCGTCACCATTACGGTCTCGTCGGCCACCGCGGCCGAGGCCGGCGTGTTCCTCCAAGCCAACGCGGGCAGCTACTCGACCATCGGCGGTCAGGGTCTCGCCGAGGTGATGGCCGGTCTCACCCACAGCCAGCCGAAGGCGATGAGCGGCAACCAGGCGCAGTTCTCGTTCAACTGGACCGCGCCAGCGGCCCCGGGCGCGGTGCGCTTCGAGCTGTGGGCGGTGGCGGCCAACGGCAACAACGGATCGTCGGGCGACCTCACCGACGACGGAGCGTTCGACTTCGTGTACGGGTGCGCGCCGCAGACCTACTATCGCGACTTCGACGGCGATGGCTACGGGCGCACCAACCTGCCGCGGATCCACTGCGCGGGCGCACCTCCGGCGGGCTACGCGGTCGAGCCCGACGATTGCGACGACAATCGCGCCGACACCTACCCGGGCGCGCCCGAGTACTGCAATCAGATCGACGACGACTGCGACATGGAGATCGACGAGGACGCGATCCCGGTCGTGCTCTACCCCGACGGTGACGGCGACGGCTACTACGGCCAGCTCGAGTACGAGAGCGGCGAGACCATGATGGGCTGCGTGGGCCTGCCCGGCTTCGCCGGCCTCTCCGGTGACTGTCGCCCCGACGATCCCAACATCAACCCCGGCGTCGAAGAGATCTGCAACGGCTTCGACGACGACTGCGATGCCGATGTGGACGAGCGCGTGCGGCCGCAGTGTGGCGAGGGCTGGTGCCGGCGCGAGTCGGTCAACTGCGAGCCCGAGGGCTGCACCCCCGGGGAGCCGCGCGCCGAGGAGTGCAACTTCTTCGATGACGATTGCGATGGCGTGGTCGACGAGGACGCGCCATGCCCCGCGGGGGAGAGCTGCCAGGCGGGCGAGTGTCGCGCGGCGGGCGAGCCCGGGGGCGACGACGAGAGCGGCTCGGTCGGCGACGACGCGGGCTCGGCCAGCGCGGGCGAGGGCTCGGGCAGCGGCGGCCCGGGCCAAGACGACGGCGTCGGCGCGGGCGGCTGCGGCTGTCGACACGGGTCGAGTCGCGGCCACGCATGGTGGATGCTCGCGACGCTAGGTCTCGGGCTGGGTCTGGGACGGCGACGACGGCGACGCCGCGCGCCAAGGAGCACACGATGAGCGACGGTCAATTCATTCACCAGCTATCGCTGGGCCCGTGGGACAACTTCATCACGTTCATCGGTGACAAGGCCTCGCGCACCTGCGTGGTGGTGGACCCGGCCTGGGATGCGGCCGCGATCCTGCGCGAGGCCGAGCGCCTCGACGTGCGCATCGCGGGGATCCTGTGCACGCATAGCCACTTCGATCACGTCAACCAGGTCGAGTCGCTGCTCGGCACGGTCGATGTGCCCGTGCACATGCTCCGCGAGGAGCTCGAGTTCTCGAGCTTTCGCTGCAACAACCTCGTCGCGGGTCGCCCCGGCCAGGTCGTGCGGGTGGGCGAGCACGTGGAGATCACCATGATGCACACGCCCGGCCACACCCCGGGCTCCACCAGCTATCGGCTGCGCGGCGCGATCGTGACGGGTGACACGATGTTCGTGAACGGGTGCGGCCGCTGCGACTTCGTGGGCGGGGACCCGCACGTCATGTACGGCACGCTGCGCACGCTCGTGAGCGCGCTGCCCGGCGACACGCGCATGTACCCGGGGCACGACTACGGAGCCACGCCCACCTCCACCCTCGACGAGCAGCTGCGCGACAATCCATTCTTACAGCTGCCGACCGTGCGCGACTTCGTGCAGCACCGCATGCAGGGCAAGACCCCTGGCACCGTGCTGCCACCACCCGACTGGACCCCGCCCACGACGGACTGACCTGCGTGCTCGCCTGCGCGCGGGCCCGGGCGCGCGACCCCCACCGAGGGTGCAGGGCCGGCCTGAACGGCCTCTCCGGGGCGCTCGGACCCCCACGCGTGCTCCGCTCTGGCAGAGGGACCCCAGAGTGTATCCTCCCGCGCATGTCCACGCGCCGAAGCCTTCTGCTCGCGGCTTCCCTGGCCGCACCGCTCGCCCTGGCCAGCTGCGGCAAGAAGAAGAACACCGAGGAAACCCAGTCGCCCCTCACTTCCGTACCCGCGGCTTCGGCCGATGGCGGTGCGCCTAGCCGGGCCACCCAGCCCCGCCCCGCGGTCGAGCGCGTGACGGTCTCGGGCAGCGTCGAAGGCATCGACGACATGCTCGCCGGATTCAAGAAATTCTCGCAGAGCTACATGCCCGAGGAGGCCTCGGACCCCAAGGCCGAGATCCAGGCCGGCCTGCTGGGCATGGGCTTCGGCCCCGGCTTCTTCAACAACATCGACCTCGACGGCGTGCATGCGTTCACCAGCGCCACGCCGACCAATGGCGGCGGGCCCGACGACTCGAGCGTCTCGGTGAGCGTCGCCGTGCTCGACGCGCGCAAGCTGATCGAGAACCTGCCGCAGAGTCAGCGCCCGTCGCCGCTGGGCGAGGGCCTGTGGGAGCTCGCGATCGACTCCACCCGCCTGCTCATGCGCGAGAACGGCAAGGAGCTGCTGCTGGGGATGTCGCCCGCCGACATTCAGACGGCCGGTGAGCTGCGCGCCAAGACCAAGGCCGGTCGGCGCGTGCGGATGAAGGCCATCAACATCCCCACCGACGACATCGATCCGGCGGCGGTGCTCGAGGAGCTGCCCGGAGGCAGCCAGCTCGCCGCGCAGCTGTCCGAGATCTTGCGCGAGCTCGAGGCCATCACCTTCGAGACCGACTTCGGCACCACGCGCGACTTCCAGCTGGAGCTCGGCGCGACCGCACCGTTCTCGAAGCTGGGCCTCGGCCCGATCGGCTCCCCACGTGCGGCCTCCACCGCGCTCGAGTCACACCTGCCGCCCGACCCCGTGTTCGTCACCTCGTTGTCGTGGGGCGACCCGGCGCTGCTGCACAAGCTGGTCGACGCGACGCCGGTGGGCCAGGTGCCCGATCCGGTGCGGGGCATGGTCGAGAAGGCGATGAAGAGCGCCCATGGGTTGCTCGACCAGGTCGCCAGCGACGTCGTGTTCGCGCTCTACATCGACAAGAAGGGCCGCGCCACGTTCGTGATGGCGGCCAGCGTGAAGGACGAGGCCAAGACCCGCGCCGCGCTGCAGGGCGTGCACCAGGTGCTGGCCGAGGGCGTCGAGACCCAGGCCACGATGGCCGGCAAGAACAAGGATGGCGCGTTCTCGGCCAAGCTGGAGCTCGAGGGGCTCAAGGTGCCGGGCGGCAAGGCCGATCACCTCACCATCAGGATCCCCAAGGACTTCACCGAGGATGTTCGCAAGGCCAAGATGTTCTTGAGCGGAGGCTCGCTCGAGGCCGTGTCGCACGTGACCGACGGCACCGCGGTGCTGGCGATCGGGGCCGGTGCACGCGCGCTGGTGACCGACGTGGCCAAGAGCTCGGGCAAGCCGCGCAAGAACAGCCTGGCCCAGCACGCCGGCCTCGAGGGTCTGCGCAAGTCGATGGGCGGCTGCCAGATCTGCATGGCCGGCGATCCGCTCGAGTACTTCCGCTTCCGTCTGATGCTGGTGCGCGACGACACCACCGACAAGGCGATCATCAAGCAGGCCGGCGAGCGCATGTACCAGCTGAGCAAGCTCGGCTCGATCGGCCAGCCCGGCGTCGGGGTGAAGGTCGAGGCCAAGCAGGCCGCGGTCGGCCTCGTCGTTCCCCAAGGCACCGTGTTCGCGCCGCGGGCTTCGATCGAGAAGCTCGCCGAGATCAACACCTTCGTCGACGACCCCGAGTCGGGTGCGGCCGAGAAGGCCGCCGCCAAGCCGGAGAAGAAGCCGGCCGAGAAGAAGCCGGCCGAGAAGAAGCCGGCCAAGAAGGCCGCCGCCGAGAAGGCTGGCTGAGATGATCGGACTGGCCGCGGTGGTGCTCGCCGCCGGGGCCTCGACTCGCATGGGCCGGCCCAAGGCGCTACTTCGGTGGCGGGGCCGGCCCTTCGTTTGGCACGTGCTCGAGCAGGCGCGCGTCGCCGGAGCGTGCCCGGTCGTCGTGGTCGAGGGCGCGGTGGCGCTGCCGATCGAAGCGCTCGGCCAAGCGACCGTGGTGCGCAACGAGGCGTGGGCCGAAGGTCCGCTAGGGAGCCTGCACGTGGGGCTGCGCGCGTTGATCGACGCTGGCGTGCACGCCCCGGTGCTGGTGCTCACCGTCGATCGGCCCCACCTGCACGCGGACACGCTGCGCGCGCTCGCGACGGCGGTGGCGGCCGAGCCCCACGCCGTGTGGCAGCCGCGGCGAGGCGAGCGGCGCGGCCATCCGATCGTCTACCCGTCCGATCTCGTGCCCGCGCTCGTGCGCCTGCGACCCCCTCAAACGCCGCGCACGCTGCTCGCCCAGCCCGAGATCGCCTCGCGTCGCCGCCAGCTCGACGTGCTCGACCCCGCGGTGCTCGACAACCTCGACTGCCCCGAGGACTTGCTTCGGCTGCCGCCGTGAGGTGGGCTACCCTCGGCCCCGCCATGGACCTCACTTCCGTTGCTGCCCTGCATCCCACTCTGGATTCCGAGCGCCGCCTGCTGGTGCTGCAGCTCGATCACGGGAAGGCCAACGAGATGGGCAGCGAGCAGCTCGATGCGCTCGGCCGCCTCTGCACGCTGCTCGAGACCGACGAGGCGGTGAGCTGCCTGTGCACGACGAGCCGACGAGTGTCGAGCAAGGGCAAGCCCATCTTCATCGCCGGAGCCAACGTCACCGAGCGCGTGGGCTGGGACGACGATCGCATCAAGGCCCACGTGCTGCGCCAGCGCGAGCTCATGCGACGGCTGCGCAGGCTGCCGGTGTTCCATGTGGTGCTCAGCCACGGCGTGACGTTGGGCTGGGGCGTCGAGTACTTGCTCACCGCCGACTACGCGCTCGCCACGCCCGAAGCGAGCTTCGGATTGCCGGAGACCGGCCTCGGGATCTTGCCGGGGGCGCGCGGGACGGCCGAGCTGGCGCAGCTGGTGGGCCCGGCGCAGGCGCTGCGCCTTGGTTGCACGGGTGAGATCATCGACGCCGAAGAATCGGTGCGCATCGGGCTCGTGCAAGAGCGAGTCGCCGACGTCGATGCGGGGCTGCGTCGCGTGCATGCGCTGGCCGAGCGGCTGCGTCAGCGCTCGCCCACCGCAGTCACCGCATTCAAGCGCGCGCTCCTCGATGGTCTCGGGCAGCCCGAGGCCGTTCGTCTGGACCTCGAGCGTCGCGCCTACGAGCACACCGTCGACAGCGGCGAGGCTGCCATCGGTCGCCTCGGCTTTGCCGCGATCCGCGAGGGCCACGCCCCGGCGTGGGGCCGGCGACGCTGATCGCCCGACCGACGGTCAGCCTCGGGCTTCCTATTACAGGGGTGCGCATGCTGGGCCGGCGTGCGCTAAGCCTGCAATCGACCGCTGTCCCCAATTACCAGCGGCCTCGTGGCGCATCATGTCCTACCCTTGAGTAAACGACGTCAATGCAGCGCTCTCGCGTCTGCTTTGCTATGCTTGCTGAAATATAGGCAACCCCAGTCACCAACAGCAGGCCGACGCTCCATCGACGAGTCCCGTCCCACCGACGTGACATCGCGGTTGTCGGTATTCGTCGACGTGGATACATTCCGCCGCGATTTCTCCCTCACATTTTCGTGAGCGCGTGAGCCCGATGACATCCCCGGATGCCAACGAAGATGCAGCCCAAGTGTTGAGCGAGGTGAAGCCTCCTCGACCCTTGCCCGAGCGCATCGCCGGTCGCTACCGAGTGCAGGGGCTGCTCGGTCAGGGTGGCTTTGGGGCGGTCTACGAGGCGTACGACGAGCTGGAGGAGCGGGCGGTCGCGGTCAAGCTGATCCGCCGCGACATCACCTCCGACCCCCGGTTGACCCAAGGCTACGATAGCTCGCAGCACGCGTTGGGCGATCTCAGCCGGATCGTGCGGCGCCACCAGACCCGCAGCTTCGGGCCGCCCAGCACCCACGGGGGTGACAACGTCGCGCAGGCGTTCAAGGACGAGTTCCGGCTGCTCACCCAGCTGCACCACCCCAACCTCGCCGGGGTCTACGACTTTGGCCGCTGCGCCGAGAGCGAGAGCTTCTACTTCACCCAAGAGCTCGTCGAGGGCGTGGAGCTCACCGAGTTCCTGCGCGAGGCCTCGCGCGAGCTGGTGGTCGAGATCGTGGTCCAGCTCGCCCGTGCGCTCGACTACATCCACGCGCTCGGGCTGGTGCACGGCGACATCAAGCCGTCCAACGTGCTGGTCTGCAAGGCCGAGGGCGACGGCACCCCGCAGGCCAAGCTCATCGACTTCGGGCTCGCACGCATGCTGCGCGAGCCCGAGCCGGTGGCCGACGACCTCGTCGACGGCATCATGGTCCTCGGGACCCCCGGGTTCTCGGCGCCCGAGAAGGTGCGGGGCCTCCCCACCGACGCGCGCTCCGACATCTACTCGCTGGCCGCCACGGTCTACGCCGCGGCGCGAGGCGGCAACAAGCCATTCGCGGGCAAGACCTTCAAGGAGGTGCTGCGCGCCCAGAAGGACTGGCGGCCCGAGCTCGCCGGGGCCCTGCTCCAGCAGACGGGCCCGGTGGTCGCCGAGCTCGTCGGGCGCATGCTCCAGCCCGATCCCAACATGCGCCCGCAGAGCGCTCGCAGCATCGTGCTCGAGCTGCTGCGCCGCGAGGCGAGCCACGTGCCCGATCGTCGGCAGACCTCGCGCGATCGCAACGAGTTCGCGCGAGTGCTCGTGGAGCACCTCCCGTTCGTCGACCGCGCCCACTACCTCGAGCTGTTGCTCGACAAGGCCACCGAGATCGTCGGCCGCTCGGTCGCCGCGGCGGCCTCGACGACCGGGGCGCCAGTGCTCAGGCCCGATCAGGTCCCCGCCGACGATGAAGCCGAGCCCAGCGCTGGCGCCACCTTGGTCGACAGCCCAGTGGTCGCGGCCGATGACCCCGCGGCCAACTCCGGCGTGATGCACAAGGCGCGGCTCATCCGCACCGTGATCGTCAAGGCACCCGAGGGCATGGGCAAGGGGCGGCTCCTGTCCGAGCTGCGTCGCGAGGTCCAGCTCGGCGACGGCATGTTCGTGCAGGGCAGCTGCTGGGCGACCGAGTCCACGGTGCTCGGTCCGTTTGCCAACGTGGTCTCGCAGCTCGCCACCGCGCTCGGCGAGCGCTCGCCCACCGTGGTGCGCTTTGGCGGGCTCGTCCACGCCGCGCGCTCACCCGGCGCGCCCGGGGCCGAGTCGGCGGCGCAGCAGCTCAGCGAGTTCCTGCTGTCCGCGGCCAGCGAGCGGCCCTACGTGCTGCACCTGTCCGATCTGTCGCGCGCGCAAGAGGGGATCCGGGTGGCGTTCGAGCAGCTGTGCCGCGCCATCGATCACAACCAGGCGCCGATCCTGCTGTGCGCGACCACGGAGCCGCACAGCAAGATCACCCCCATCCTCCAGGCCCTGGGTCGCGACCAGGTGGCCGAGGTGTGGAGCCTGCGCCCGTTCACCAGCCGCGAGATGTACTCGGTGCTGCAGGGGATCCTCGGCGAGACCCCCACCATCAAGGAGCTCGCCACCATCCTCGACAAGCTCACCGGCGGGCATCCGCTCAGCTTTCGCGAGACCCTGCGCGTGCTCATCGAAGAGAGCATCCTCGTGCGCGAGGCCGACACCTGGGTGCTGCGCGGGGCCTCGGCGGCGGCCGAAGAGCTGCACAAGACCTTGGCGCAGCGCTCCGAGTCGCGCCTCGATGGTCTCGGCGTCTCGGGCTGGGAGATCGCCGGCATCCTCTACTTGCTCGAGGCCCCGCTGCCCGAGTCCCAGCTCGCGGTGCTCTCCGATCTCCGCTCGGAGCGCTTCAAGCGCACGCTCGACCGGCTCGAGGGCGAGGGGCTCATCACCCGCAGCGCCACCTCGGGCGAGAGCATCGTGGCGCTCGCGCACGAGTCGGTGCGGGAGGCGGTGCACAACCGCTACGCCGACTCGCTCGACGAGACCCGCCTCGATCTCGCCGACAGGATCGGGGAGCTCGAGACCAACGACCCCCACTACGTGTTCTTGCGCGCGCGTCTGCTCGACGATGCGGCCGAGAACGTCGAGTCGGTCGACGAGCTCGAGAAGGCCGCCGATGTGCTGTTCGCCGCCGACCAGCCCCAGCTGGCCGCCCAGGTGCTCGAGCGCCTGATCCGTCGCCTGCGTCGCTTTGGCCGCGCGCCCGCGCTACCGCGCCTGCTCAAGGCGCAGCTCAAGCTGCTCGATCAAGCCGCGGGTGCGCTCGAAGATCCACGTCGCGAGATGAGCCACTACCAGGCCGGCATCCTGGTGGCCGAGCTGGTGGGGGACTTCCGCGCCGAGGCGCTGTTCTGGCTGGGGCTCGTCGATCGCTACACCACCACCGCGATGTCCGACATCGAGCTCGCGCTCGAGCGGCTCGAGAACGCGTCGGAGGCGGCTCGGCTCGCGCACGATCGCGCGCTCGAGCTGCGCATCGACAACCGCCGGGCCGAGGTGCTGCTGGGCGCAGGCGAGATCGAGAAGGCCAGCGAGTGGAGCCGCCAGGCGATGTCGATCCTCGACATCGAAGACGCCAGCCTCGTCGACAAGTGCCACATCATGGGCGTGCGGCTGCGCTGCCTGTCGCTCTCGGGGCAGCTCGGCGAGGCGCGGCGCCTGCACGACATCGCCAAGCCGATCGCGGCCGAGGTACCGGTGGTGCAGCGCCAGGGCTACCTCTCCGGGATCGCGTACTTGGCGGTGCTCGGGGGCGATCCCGAGCGTGCGATCCCCGAGACCGAGCAGGCGCTCGAGGAGATCCATGCCGCCAAGCTCCCGCGCCTGTTGCTCACGCCGCTCCACAACCTGGGCGACCTGCGCCTGCGCAACGGCGACCTGGTGCTCTCCGAAGAGGCGTTCCGCGAGTCGATCCGCCTCGCCGCCGTCTACGGGTTCGACTACCACGTGCACCTCAACCGCGGCTTCCTGGGCTACGTGCTGGCCCGGCAGGGCGAGGTGAGCGAGGGCGCGGGCATGCTCACCGAGGCCAAGGAGGGCATGATGCAGATCCAGGGCGAGCACCTCGCGGTCCAGCAGCTGCGCCTCCTCGATGCCGAGGTCGCCCACATGCTAGGTCAGAGCGCCCGGGCCCGCCGCGAGCTCGAGGAGATGCTGGCGGACTTTCACGCCGCCAACGAGCTCAGCCTGGCGCACTGGGCCCAGGAGGCGCTCGCTCGCATCGAACGGGATCTCGGTACCAGCTTCATCGAGAACCCCGGGGAGACCGATCCCGACTCCGACCCGGAGCAGGACACGGTTCGCACGAAACCCGTGAAGTAGAGTGACCTGGCTCCAAACGGGCCGGGCAGGGCGCCGCGCTTATTGCGCCGGGCGTGCCCCCCCCGGACCAGGGGGCTTGGGATGTGCAACCAAGCCCACCGCACGCGGGCGGGCGCTCTTGCTATCCTCGCCCCATCTTCATGAGTGCCGTTCTCGACAGCCTGCATCCCTCGTTGCGGGAGCTGCCGGGCAGAACCATCGTTGAACGCTACCGCGTCGACGAGGCGCTCGGGGTCGGGGGCATGGGCGCGGTCTTCCGCGGTCGCCACCTCGGTCTCAAGCGAGACGTCGCGATCAAGGTCCTCCATCCCGATCTCACGCGCGACCCCGAGATCTCCAAGCGCTTCGATCGCGAGGCCCACTCGGCCTCGCGGCTCGACCACCCCAATTGCTTGCGGGTCACCGACGTCGGCAGCACCGAAGACGGCGTCAAGTTCATGGTCATGGACCTCCTGTCGGGGTCCGAGCTCGCCGAGCGACTGGGCGAGCCGATTGCGCCCGAGCGCGCCGTGCTGATGGTGCTCCAGATCCTCCGCGGTCTCGAGCATGCCCACGAGCACGGCGTGATCCACCGCGACGTGAAGCCCGAGAACATCTTCATCACTCGCGATCACGAAGGTCGCGAGGTGCTCAAGCTGGTCGACTTCGGGATCGCGAAGCTCGCGGGCGGCGGAACCAACGACACGCGCATGACCAAGGCGGGCCTCATCTTCGGCACGCCCGCCTATATGAGCCCAGAGCAGGCCATGGGCATGGAGGCCGACGCGCGCGCCGATCTCTACTCGGTGGGGGTGATCCTCTACGAGATGCTCTGCGGTCTGCCGCCGTTCGAGAGCGACGACCCGGTCAAGCTCGTGCGCATGCAGGTCAGCCGCGATCCGCCGCCGCTCCCCGACGAGCTGCCGCCTGCGCTCGTGCAGCTGACGATGAAGCTGCTCGCCAAGGATCGCGACGAGCGCTACCAGTCGGCGGCCGAGGTGCGCGAGCAGCTCGAGCTCGTGCTGCCCTCCGTGGTCACCGGCGACGTGGTCAGCGGCATCACCCTCTACGGCTCCCGCACCTCGGGCCCCATCATGATCAATCATGGGGTCTCGGGCCCGATCGCGGTGGGCTCGTCGGTCTCGGCTCCGATTAGCGTGTCGATGCCGATGCCCGCCGAGCTCGTCTCGAACCGCTTCTCGCCCGCGGCCCTGCCCACGCTGCCGCCGGGCTCCGTGTCCCTCAAGCCGCACTCGGCGAGCCGCGTCCCCATCATCGCGGGGGCCATCGCGGCCGTGCTCGCGCTCGCGCTCTGGAGCACGCGCGACGGCGACGAGAGCACTACCGCCAGCGATCCGGAGGTTGCTGCCGCCGCTGCCGCCGAGGGCGTTGCGGCGAGGCCGGCCGACGAAGCGAGCAGCGTGAGCCCGATCGTGGCGCTCCTCCTCGACGGCCCCGACGAAGACCGCCTGGCCGAGGTCGATCGCATGATCTTGGCCGACAAGGTCACCGAGGCGCAGCAGCTGCTCCAGCCCTTGCTCGACCAGTACCCGCACAACGCGATGCTCTCGTGGCGACAGGGGCGGATCTTCGCCAAGAGCAAGAAGTCGGCCACGCGCTCCAAGGGGCTGGCCGCCTACGGCGACGCG
>JBFIJN010000235.1:0-13588 GCA_041600735.1 Nannocystaceae bacterium | reverse complement strand
CCGCAGTAGCGGACCCGGCCGCGCGCGGGCGGGGTGGGCGGCGGGGTCCGCTCGCGGGTCGCGGGTCGCCCTACCCCAACACCCGCGCAGTACCGCGACGTGGCGCGACGGCGAGCGGGTGCTCCCGCGCGGCGAGTTCGCGGCCTACAGGCCTTTGTTGCTATCCTGGAGGCCGCGGGCTCTCGCCTGCGCGCCGCCTCCGATGTCCACGATCAACCTGCACCAGCTCCTCAAGGCCATGGTCGAGTCGGGCGCGACCGATCTCCACGTGACCACCGGCTGCGCCCCGCAGCTGCGCATCGACGGCGATCTGGTGCCGCTCAAGACCAACAAGCTGACGCCGGTCGAGACCCGCACCCTGTGCTACTCGGTGCTCTCCGACAAGCAGAAGCAGAAATTCGAAGAAGACCTCGAGCTCGATTTCTCGTTCGGGGTCAAGGGCCTGGCGCGCTTTCGCGGCAACATGTTCGTGCAGCGCGGGGCCACCAGCGCGGCCTTCCGCCTGATCCCGTACGAGATTCCCGCGCTCGATCAGCTGGGTCTGCCCCCCGTGGTGCAGCGCCTCACCGACAAGCCGCGCGGGCTGGTGCTGGTGACCGGTCCCACCGGCTCGGGCAAGAGCACCACGCTCGCGTCGATGATCAGCCTCATCAACAATACGCATCGGGGCCACATCATGACGATCGAGGACCCGATCGAGTACCTGCACCAGCACGCGAGCTGCATCGTGAACCAGCGCGAGGTGGGGCAGGACACCAAGAGCTTCAAGAGCGCGCTCAAGTACGTGCTGCGCCAAGACCCCGACGTGGTGCTGCTGGGCGAGATGCGGGATCACGAGACGATGGAGGCCGCGCTCACGCTGGCCGAGACCGGGCACCTCACGCTCGGCACGCTGCACACCAACTCGGCCGTGCAGACCATCAACCGCGTGATCGACATGTTCCCGATGGCGCAGCACAGCCAGGTGCGCACGCAGCTGTCGTTCGTGCTCGAGGCCGTGCTGTGCCAGTCGCTGCTGCCCAAGGTGGGCGGCGGGCGCTGCCTGGCCGTCGAGGTGATGGTGCCCAACGACGCGATCCGGGCGCTCGTCCGCGACGGCAAGCTCCACCAGATCTACTCGCAGATGCAGCTCGGGCAGGGCGTGCACGAGATGCAGACCTTCAACCAGTCGCTGGCGGACCTCGTGCAGCGCAACCTCGTGTCGACCGACGTGGCGCTCAAGCGCTCGAGCGACCCCGAGGAGCTACGCGGGATGCTCGAGCGCGGACAGGGCCTCGCGCGCGGACGGCGTGTCTAGCAGCGAGCAGGAGATCACCATGCCAGTGTTCATCTGGGAGGGCAGGACCAAGAACGGGGAGATCCGCGCCGGCACGTTCACCGCGGACAACGAAGACGCGGTCACCGACCGCCTGCGCTCGCAGGGGCTCACCGTCACCAAGGTCAAGCGCAAGCCGCTCGAGCTCACGATGCCGAGCTTCGGCACCGGCGTGGGCCTCCAAGACATGGTGGTGTTCACCCGCACCTTCTCCACCATGATCGACGCCGGCCTGCCGATCGTGTCGGGCCTCGACATGCTCTCCAACCAGTCCGAGAACCCCCGCTTCGGGCGGATCTTGCAGAGCGTGAAGGTCGAGGTCGAGTCGGGCAAGTCGCTGTCGGAGGCGATGGGCAGCCACCCGCGGGTGTTCGACGACCTGTTCCGCAACCTCGTCGCGGCCGGCGAGGCGGGCGGCATCCTCGACGTGATCTTCCGGCGCCTGGCCGTCTACCTCGAGAAGGCCGCCAAGCTGCGCCGACAGGTCCGCGGCGCGCTGGTCTACCCCTTGGTGATCATGGCGGTGGGCGTGCTCGTGGTCTTCGTGATGATGACCAAGGTGCTGCCGGTGTTCGAGAAGATGTTCATCGATCTCGGCGCGGGCTCGCTGCCGGCCCCCACCCGCATGGTGCTGGCCATCAGTCACGCCATCACCGACAACATCATCGTGTTCACGCTGAGCGTGATCGTGCTCGCGGTGGGCATGACCGCGCTCATGCGCACCGATCGCGGGCGCTGGGGCTTCGACGTGGTCGTGCTCAAGGCGCCGGTCATCGGCAACGTGATGCGCAAGATCGCCGTGGCTCGCTTTACCCGCACGCTGGGCACGCTGCTCTCGTCGGGGGTGCCGATCCTCGATGCGCTCGACATCGTGTCCAAGTCCGCCGGCAACCGGGTGGTGGCGCGCGGCATCAGCTACGCGCGCAACAAGATCGCCGAGGGCAAGGACATCGCCTCGCCGCTGCTCGAGACCGGAGTGTTCCCCCCCATGGTCGTGCAGATGATCGGCGTGGGTGAGCAGACCGGCGCCATGGACGACATGCTGCAGAAGATCGCGGACTTCTACGAAGAAGAGGTCGACGCCGCGGTCACGGCCATGACCGCGCTGCTCGAGCCCATCATGCTGGTCGTCCTCGGCGGCGTGGTCGGCGGGCTCTTGATCGCGATGTATCTGCCGATCTTCGAGGTCGCGGGCAACATCAAGTAGCCCCAAGGTGAAGACCAGCGTGGTCGATCCCTCGCAATCGCTGGCCGACGCCGCCCGCCCCGACCCTGGGCCCAAGGCGGGCCTCCCCCCCCAGCAGCGCCGCATCAGCTACTTCATGCTGGTGCGCTTGGTCGTGCTGGCCTCGTTCACCGCGATGGCGGGCGTGCTCGCGTGGCAGCACAATCGCGACTTCGATGCGCTCTACCACGGGTTCGTGTGGGGCACGCTCGTGGTCGGCTACGTGCTCACGATCGTGTTTGCCCGGATGCTGACGCGCGTGCGCGACCTCGACCGCTTTGCGTGGCTGCAGACGACCACCGACATCTTGCTGGCCGCGGTCGTGGTCCAGATGAGCGGCGGCGCCGACTCGGGGTTCGTGTCGCTCTATCTCATCGCGGTGCTGGGCGCGGCGACCATGGGTGGCACGCGCCACACCTGGGCCGCGGCCGGGACCTGCACGCTGATCTACGGGTCGACCTGCCTGCTCGAGGGCCTGGGCGTGCTCGAGCCGCTGTCGCTGGGCCAGACCGCGCCGCTGCTGGCACCGACCGAGGTGGCCGCCGCGTGTGCGCGGACGCTGGCGGGATTGCTCGGGGTCACCGTGCTGTCGTCGTTCCTCGACAAGCAGCTGGCCTCCTCCACGCTCCAGGTTGGCGATCTCCGCGCGATGAACGAGAACATCTTGCGCTCGCTGAACTCGGGGCTCGTGGGCGTGGACAACGATGCGCGCGTGATCTACTGGAATCCGGCCGCCAAGGGGATCTTGGGGCTCGTCGACGATGATCTGCGACGACCGCTGGGCACGCTGCTCCCGGGCGCCGAGCCGCAGCTTCACGACCCTCGGGCGCGCTGGGAGCTCGAGGTGCGCACGCGGGCCGGGCGCTCCGTGCACCTGGGACTGAGCTGCTCGCCGCTGCTCGACGGCCAGGGGCAGCCGATCGGAACGCTCATCAACTTCCAAGACGTGACCCGCCTGCACGAGCTGTCCGAGCAGGTGCGCCGCAACGAGCGACTGGCCGCGGTGGGAGGGCTCGCCGCGTCGGTCGCCCACGAGATCCGCAACCCGCTGGCCGCAATCAGCGGCAGCGCCGAGCTGCTCGACAGCGTCGCGCTGCAAGACGATGACGCGCGGCTGCTGTCGATCATCCGGCGCGAGAGCACGCGGCTGTCCGAGCTGGTGACCGACATGCTCGCGTTCACCCGCCCGCGCCCGCCCAACCGCGCCCGCGTGTCGCTGCCTCGCGTGGCTCGCGAGGCGCTCGAGCACTTCGGCGCCGACCCCAGCAACGCGGGGCTGAAGCTCGAGCTTCGCACCGCCGAGGTGCCCGACGTGGAGGTCGACGCCGCGCAGCTCACCCAGGTGCTGTGGAACCTGCTGCGCAACGCCAGCGAGGCGATGGGCGGCCACGGCACGCTGACGCTGGAGGTGGGGCGGGGCCGCGATCCCGACGCGGTGGAGCTCGTGGTGCGCGACGAGGGGCCCGGGATCCCCGAGGATCAGCGCGACCGGATCTTCGATCCGTTCTTCACCACCAAGGAGCGCGGTACCGGCTTTGGGCTCGCGACGGTGCACCGCATCGTCAACGACAACGGCGGCACGATCGAGCTGTCCTCGATCGCGGGCGAGGGCACGGCCTTCCGCCTCTCGTTTGCCCCCCTCGACGCGAGCGCGGCGAGCGAAGCACGGGACGACGAGTCCCCCGCACCCGAAGCTCCTCGCGGAGCGGCGGGCGTGGACTCGCCGCCGCTCTAGAACGTGATCGAGGGGCCGGCGGTGAGATCGATGAGCAGGCTGCCCGTGTTGGGGAACCATCCGCCGATGTCGACCTCGCCGTAGAGCGCGAAGTTCTTGTGCAGCTGATAGTGGAACCCGAACAGCAAGCCGGCGAACCCGGGGCCGATCTTCACCGTGTCGATGCGCATCTCGTTGGCGGGCCCGCTGGTCTGCACCGCGCGCGCGATCGTCTGGTCGCCGACGCCCGCATCGTTGGCCATGCAGCCGTTGTTGTACGGCCACACCGGCGTGCACTGGTCGACGGGCACTTGGTTGTTCATGTCGGCCGGGCCCGACAGCGCGGTCTCGGCTCGGTCGGGCACGCTGTTGCCGTTGCGGTCGTTGGCAAAGCCCATGTTGACCCGCAGGCGCGAGGTGCCGTAGCCGCCGAACGCCCCGATCACGCCCTGGAACTTGGCCCCGCGGCGAGCGATGAGGGCCTTGACCTTCACGCCCAGCGCCCAGGTGAAGGGCGGCTTGCGCTGAAAGCCGGGGGGATTGGGCGAGCGCACCTCGTTGGCGAACGAGGCGTCGGGCGAGAGCGTGGGATTCTCGGTGAACACCTTGCTGCCGGTGACGACCTGCAAGCGACCGAACGCGCCCACCAGCACCGCCAGCGAGCGGTTGGTGCCCACGTCGCGATCGAGCACGCGCACCATCACCTCGGGCGCGATGTGGAACGGCGCGCTCGCGAAGCCGGTGGTCACCGGATGGCGGCGCCCGCACTGCTCCCCGTTGTACGCGGCCGCGAGATCGGCGGCGCTGCCCGGCAGCACCGCGGGGTTGATCGCGGTGAGGTGCTGCTGGAACTCGATCGCGTCCTTGGCCACGGGCTGCGCGCCCGCGTACCAGCGCTCGATCGCGCAGGCCTGCTCGGCCGGCCCGTAGGGCGTGCCAAACGTCCCGGGGGTGAACTGCTGGTAGGTGAGCTCGGCGGCGCCGCGGGCAATGCCGAAGCCGGTACCCACGCCGAGGTTGATGAACACGCGCGGCCACTTGGTGGTGCTGGGGCTGCCCCCACCTCCGCCACCGTTGCCGCCCGCTTCGGAGCCGCCGTCGGCCGCAGCCCCGCCGACGGTGCCGCCCGTGGCGCCCTCGGTCATGTCGAGGACGAGCGGCTTCTCTTTGTCGCCGAGGTTCGCCAGCGCCTGCTGGCTCGCGTTGTAGACGTAGAAGAAGTACTCGATGCCGGCGTCGCCGTGCTGCGCCGCGGGGACCGTGACCGTGCCGAGATTGCCGAACGTGTCGAGATAGAGCGCGGCGAACTCGTCGGTAGAGCCCTTCTTGCGCCAGTAGAGCACCATCGTGACGCCCTCGGCGATGGGCACCGCCGACAGGGCCTCGAGCGGGATGTCTTGGCCCGGTCCGACCTGCGGGGGCGTGTGCGCGAGGGGGCCGCCGGACGGGGCCGGCACACCTGCACGCGCCTCGTCGAGCAGCGATCGCAGCTCCTCGGAGCGCAGCTCGATCGGCAGCGCCACGTGATAGTCGGCGCGCACGGCCTCTTGGAACGCCGCCACCGTGCGCGAGCGATCACCGGTGTTCGAATAGATGATGCCGCCGCGCAGCACCAACAGCGGTGCGATCGCGGGGTCGGCCGCCATGCCAGCCCCCTGGGCGCGAGCCACTGCGGCTTCGAGCGTGGCCTGGGCCGCGTCGAGCTCGAGCTCGTTGAACTGGGTCTTGGCCACCTCGTACGCGGACTGCATGTCCTCGCGGGGACCGGCGTGCGCCACCCCCGAGGTCACGAGCACGCCCAAGGCGAGCGCGAGCGCGCTGGCCCACGCGCCCACGCGACGCGCCGGGGCCGGGCGCCCGGCTCCGCCGGAGCCTATCGGTTGATGATGCATCGCTGCGAGCATACTCGCTGAGTGGTGGAGCAAGGGCGGGCCCTAGTTCGAGCCCGACTTGCAGTCCGCGTTGGAGACGTTGAACTCCACCCGCCGGTTGGCGGCGCGGCCCTCGGCCGTGCGGTTGGAGTCGATCGGACGCTCCTCGCCGAAGCCAACGCCCTCGAGCCGATCGCCCTTGACACCCTTGCCCATGAGGTACGACCGCACGGCGTTCGAACGCCGCTGCGAGAGCTTCTTGTTGGACTTGTCGGAGCCCTTGGAGTCGGTGTGACCCTCGATGCGAAAGTGCAGCTCTTCGGGCACTTGCTGCATGACCGTGGCCACGTCGTCGAGCAGCGCGAAGCTGCGCGGATCGATGTCCCACTTGTTGAACTTGAAGAACACGGTGTCGTTGATCTTGACCGAGCACCCGTCGAACTGCGCCTTGAGGTCGGGGCAGCCGTCCTCGTCCTGGTCGCCGTCGTAGTCCTCGGGCTGGTCGGGGCACTTGTCCTTGCCCTTGCAGACGTCGGCGTACTTGGCGGCGTTGGGCGAGCCCTCGACCCACGGGTCGCAGATCTTGTCGTCGTCGTTGTCGGGGTCGGGACAGCCGTCCTGATCCTTGAAGTTGTCGACGTCCTCGGGATCGTTCTTGCACTCGTCGTCGACGTCGAGGATGCCGTCGTTGTCGTTGTCGGGGTCGGGACAGCCGTCCTCGTCCTCGAAGCCGTCGATGTCCTCGGGCTCGTTGCGGCAGTCGAGGTCGCCCTTCTTGTCGTCGTTGACCCACTGGCCATCGACGAGCTGAGCGGCGTCGAGCACCTTGTCCCCGTCGTTGTCCTCGTCGGGGCAGCCGTCGTCGTCCTCGAAGCTGTCGAAGTCCTCCGGCAGGTCGGGGCACTTGTCGACTGCGTCGTCGTAGCCGTCGCCGTCGCGGTCGCCAATCGTGGCTACGGCGCGGTCGCGGCAGCGCTGGGGATCGGTGAGATCCCGCGCCCGCTGGGTGTAGTAATCGGCCGTCTCGGCGTGCTGCTTGCCGCGGTAGTACTCGCCGATCGCCAGCGCATCTTGGGCGAACTTGATGTTCGCCTCGGCGATCGCGGTCTCCTTGGGGGCGCAGTGCAGCGACTTGCTGCCGTCACGGATCGCGCGCTGGAGCGTGGTCTGAGTGCCCTCGACCTCGCCGAGGAGCTTCTGGCCCACGCACGCGGGCGCGAGCACGGTGGCCGCGACCAGCACGAGGCACGAGCGCAGGACTCGAGGCTGACCGGTCACCGGCCACCTCCTACGCTGCCGCTCACTTCGAGCTTGCCCTTGGCCTTGCCCTCGCCGGCCTGGCCGCTGGCCTTGCCCTCGCCGGCGGCCTCGCCAGCGGCGGGCGCTTCGCCCAGCGATTCCTTCATTTGCCCGGACTCGCGACGCTCGGCCTTTTGCTTGGCCTCTTCGGCGAGCTGCTTGGCTCGCACGCCGTAGTCGAACGAGCGCTCGTATTCGCTATAGGCCATGAGCACCTTGGCCTGCTCGAGGTACGAGACCGCCCCCCAGTACTCGTAGGGGGCAAACTTCTCGGCCTCGGCAGCCTTGGCGTCGGCGACGGCCTTGCTCGCGTCCTTCGCGACCTTCTTGAGGTAGCCAAAGGGACCGCAGCCAGCCGCCGCAACGAGCGCGACGACCGACATGAGCTGCAGGAGGCGACGTGAGGACGTGGACACCGGGTGCTCCGTGATGGTGAGGGAGTTCGCCTCGGGGTTGGATCGGGCTCACTACGCCTGAGGGCGTATTGTCCGAGCATCCTTAGCGAATTTCGCGATGGACGATAACAGGGGCGCGCGTTGCGGGTCAACAACGGGGGGCCGATGAGGCTCGGCGACCCTTCGTGGCCCTCCAATGCTGCGCAAAACACGCGATCCACCCCGCAAAGAGCCCCTCCGAAGGGCCGCCCCCGGGCTGTTACGCTGCGGGCGACGTGCAGCGCAGCGCGAGGCAGGAAGGTGCGGTGGCGGTCGCGGTCCTGGCCGCGATGGTGGGCTGTACCCGCGTCTCCGATCGCTCACGCTTCGAAAGCACGGAGGAGACGCTCGAGATCCTCACGAGCGGGCCGCGGCCCGGGGAGCTCGGCGTCGACCCCCGGGTGCGCATCGACCTGTGCCTCTCGGGCCGGGTGGACCCACGCTCGCTCGACGAGCTCGACGCAACGGTGAGCTCGGGCGCCGCGGTGGCCGACTCGCAGCTCTCCCTGCAGCTCGTGCCGTGGCTCGAGCCCAGCGAGGCGCGCCCGCCCGTCGACGTACGTGCGCCGTGGTGCGGCGGCAGCGTGCTGTCGATCGCACCCAAGGCTCCGCTGCGCGCGGGGGCGAGCTACCGCGTGCGCCTCCAGCCGAGCGCGGTCGGCTGGGCTGGCGAGTCGCTGTCGACCGAGGGCCCGCTGTGGGTGGCCGCGGACGGCGAGGACGAGCCGCGCTACGTGCTCGAGTTCACCGTGGATCCGAGCCCCTCGGGACCGCTGCCGGGCGATCCCGAGCCCGAGCCGCCCAAGCCCACCACGCTCCGCGATCTGTTCGCGAGCGGAGGACCGCTGGATCCCAGCCGCGAGACCTGCAGCTGCCACCGCGACCCCGATGCGCTCGCGCTGGCGCGCCTCGATCTTCGCGATCCCAACGTCGCCTACGGAGGTCTGCTGGGCTCCTCGCGGCCGCGCGACACGGGCTTTGCCATGGTCGCGCCGCGCGATCCCTCGCAGAGCTTCCTGCTGCAGAAGCTGCTGCGCGAGGACGACGGCAGCGCGCTACATGGGGTGCTCGGCGAGCCCATGCCGCCCGACGACCCGCTCTCCTACGAGGACACGCTGGCGATCATCCAGTGGATCCTCGACGGCGCGGAGCCGTAGCCGCTACTCGATCCCGCGCTCCATCTTGCGGACCTGCTCGACCATGCCCTCGAGTCGCTCGACGCGCTCTCGTGCGCGCTGATGGACCCTCACGAAGTCGAGGTCGTCGAGCCCGAGCTTGGCCGCCTCGTCGTACTTGCCGAGCGCTTCCTTGGTGCGAGACAGACAGCTGGCGAGCTGCCCGCCGCTGAGCTGGGCCGCCTGCTGGCCCTCCACGTAGTGCAGCTTGCACGGTCCGCGCTCGGCGTCGCCCTCGATCTGCAGGCCCTCCATGTAGAGGTCCTGCTTGCTCGGCCCCCGCGGGCACGCGGCCGCCAAGCAGAGCAACGCGAGGATCGACCATGAACGAGGAGCCGAGGACGCCACGGCCGCATTATGGCATCCCGACCGCCGCCGCGCGGGCCCGGGCTTCGCTAGCGCCTTGCGCGTCACCTGCGGCTGCCCGCACCTCGGCCAGCCGCAGCCAGCCGTCGGCCTTCCATGGCCGCAGCGCCACGGCGCGCTCGGCCGCATCGAGGGCCTCGTCGCGGCTCGCGAGGTCGCGCGCGAGGTAGAGCGCGAGGTTGGTGAGCGCGGCGTGGCGCCCGGGCTCGAGCTCGAGCGCGCGTCGAGTCAGTGCGATCGCGCCCGCATGATCGCCCACCCGATCGCGCAGCGCCGCTAGCGTGACCAGCGCGCTCGCGTGGCGATCATCGACCTCGGTGAGCGAGAGCTCGAGCGCGGCCCCGGCCGCCCCGATCGCTCCGCGCAGCTGCACCTGCGCCCGTGCCCAGCTGGCCAGCGCGACCGCGAGGCGATGGCGATCCTCGGGCGTGGGCAGGCGCTCGCGCCATGCCGCAACCTCGGCCGCGGGTACCACGGTCCCGAGCGCCTCGGCTCCGGGCCCCGCCACGGCCAGCGGAAGCCGGCCGTGGTCGGACCACCACGGCACCGCCGCGAACAGGCCCGCGCGCGGGGACTCGAGCGCGACCGCACCCGGGTGCGCGGCGATGGCCGCCTGGATCCGCCCCGCCTCGTCGCTCGCCGTGTGAGCCGCAGCCCAGATCGCAGCGCGACGGGGATCGCCCGCCGCCGCCTCGGGCACGGGCCGGTACAGATGCTGCGCGGGCACGGAGATCACATCGGGACGTGCGCCCTCCAGCAGTCGCGCCGCGACGACTCCAGCCGCGAGATCATCGGACTGCGTGAGCAGCAGCGCGCCGGGGGGGAGCTGATCCAGCGCCGCGCGCGTCCAGGTGTGGGGCGCCCACGAGCGCGTCACCGCGAGGTCGGGCCCGCTCTCGAGCGCGGGCGGCAGCAGCAGCACCGTGGCCAGCAGCGGCAGCACGGCCCAGCGCAGGCGCCCGCGATCGCGTAGCCAGCGGCGCGAGACGTCGCCCACCGCGAGCGCGGCGAGAGGTGCGAGCAACAGCCCCGTCTGTCGATCGACGCCCCCCATCGGGTTGATGCCCACCACGTAGAGCAGCTGCACCGCCACCAGCCACACCACGGCGAGCCCGACCCCGCGGGACGAGGGGTCGCTCGGATCGCGACGCAGGCCGAGCCCCACGCACACCGCCGCGACCACGAGGCCGGGCGCCCCGAGATCCTGCGCGAGCCGCTCGAGCGCCGCCCGCCCGTTGAGCCCCCACATCGGCCACGACGCGGGCAGGATCTCCTCGGCAAACGCCTCGCGGATCGACCGCGCCGACAGCTGATCGACGAGCGCGGGCAGCGTGTCTGGATCGCCCCAGTCGAGCTCGGGCCCACCGACCGACGCGAGCGGGAGCGCGAGGATCACGAGGCTCGCGTGCGCGGCCACCAGCGGTGCCCAGCGAGCCCACGGCGCCCGCGCCCGCCAAGCGCGAACCCACAGCACCAGCAGCAGCGGCGCAAACGAGAGCCGCAGATCACCGAAGCACCACGCGGCCCAGCTCGCCGCGCTCACCGCCAGCAAGCGGCGGCTCGTCTGCTTGGCCGCCTCCACCATGGGATCGAGCCCCCACAGCACGACCATGAAGAGCGCGGCCGCGAGTGCATACACTTCGACCACGCGACCCTGGCGTACGAAGGTGAGACCGACGAGGACCCACAGCCCCGCGACGGTGGCCAGCACCGGGTCCGCGCCGCGCCGCTGGAGCACCGCGACCACGAGGCCCACCGCCATGGCCGCGAGCGCGCACGACACGAGCGCCATGCGCAGGCCCAAGCTGCCGAGCGGCACGAGCGTGGCGAGGCGCAGCAAGAAGAGGAGGCCCGGCGCCCCGGGGGGATGCGCCACGCCGAGATCGAAGCCGGCCGCACCGAGCTCGCCCGAGTCGAGCCAGTAGCCGGAGGGCGACGCACCGAGCGCGAGAAAGACGAAGGCGAGCCAGGCCGCCAGCCACGGGGCGCGCACGCGGGGATCGTTCCACCGCCGCGCCGACGCGGCAAGCCGCCGTGCGCCACCGCGATCGCGGTCACTCGGCCTCGTGCGCCGCGCGGTGCGGCCGGGCAACCGTCGAAGAATCAAGGACTTGGGCGGCTCGGGGCCCTCCTCGGCGGCCCTGGGTGCGCGTTTGCTGCTACCGTGCGGTCGCCGTACTTCATGGCTCCGCTGGTCGAGCAACGAGACACCGCCACGCTGCCGGAGGGCACCGCCGTGTGCTTGGGCGCGTTCGATGGCCTTCACCTGGGGCACCAGGCGCTGTTGACCGCGGCGAGGGCCAGCGCACGCCATGTGGGTCTCGTGACCTTCGACCCGCACCCGCTGCGCGTGCTCGCGCCCGAGCGTGCGCCGCGGTTGCTGCACACCGCGGTGCAGCGACGCCGGGTGAGCGCGGCGCTCGGCGTGGACCGACTGGTGCTGCTCCCGTTCGATCAGCAGCTGGCGCAGATGAGCGCGGAGCGATTCGTGCAGCAGATCTTGCTCGAGGGCCTGCGCCCGGCCGCCGTCGTCATCGGCGAGGACTTTCGCTTCGGGCGCGGCCGCGAGGGCAACGGCGAGCTGCTGCAGCGCCTGCTGACGCCGGCTGGGATCGAGGTTCGACGCGTCGCCCCCGTGCCCGTACCCGCGGCCGCACGCGAGCCGGGCGCGGAGCTCGGCAAGCTCAGCGCCACCACGGTGCGACGAGCGGTGCGCGCGGGACAGGTCGAGCGCGCGGGCGCCATGCTCGGTCGCTGGCACGCGGTAGACGGGACCGTGGTGGAGGGCGCGAAGCGGGGCCGTACCATCGGCTTTCCCACCGCCAACATCCACGCACCCGACGGCTTCCTCCCCGCGCCCGGGGTGTATGCGGGCGTGCTGGCGGTGTGGAGCGAGCAGGGCCCGTGCGCGGGCCGAGCTTGGGCCGCCGTGGCGAACCTGGGCCGGAACCCCACGTTCGACCACGACGGCGCGCCGCTGCGGCTCGAGGCCCACGCCATCGACGAGCGCCTGGGGGAGCAGCTCTACGGGCTCGAGGTCGAGCTCTCGTTCGTCGCCCGCCTGCGGGACGAGCAGCGCTTCGAGGGCCCCGCCGCGCTCGTCGAGCAGATCCGTCGCGACGTCGAGGCTGCCCGCCCTCACCTCTCCGCTCGCGCCCTCGCCTACGCCGTCACCCCGCCGCAGCCATGAGACCGCCCGACCCCATCGCCAGCGCCACGCTGGCGCGCCTTTACATGGCCCAGGGGCACTGGGTGCGGGCGCGAGCGATCCTCGACGAGGTCCTCGCGCGCACCCCCTTCGATGGCGACGCGCTCGCCTTGCGCTCGCGCCTGCAGCCCGCGCGTCCGCGGCTCGCCGCGACCGTGGAAGACGAAGCGCTGTGTTTGCGCTGGCAGGGCGTGAGCGCGCCCGACCAGTGCCACGTCGTGGTCGCGATGTGGGGGGGTGACGGCATGCCGCCGCGGTCGCTCGTGACGTCGCGACCATGCACGGGCGCATTCGGCCGCCACCACTTGCCGCGGCCTTGGCCGCGCGGCGTGCTCGTCGCGGCGGTCGGTCGCGTCGTCGCGGATGGCGGGTTCACGCCGCAAGTCGTCGCCGAGCCGCTCGGCTGGGGCTAGTGACCCAACATCCGCTGGCCGCCACCAAGGGCCGCTGGCGAGGCCCCCGCTCGGACTGGTAGTGTCCCTGCGGCGCAACGCGAGGAGAATCTCTTTTGAAGTTCGAAGGCGCACTCACGGCTCTGGTGACCCCCCTGCGCGGCGATGGGATCGACATCGAAGCGCTCGAGCGCTTGGTCGAGGAACAGATCGCCGGCGGCATCGATGGCCTCGTGCCCTGCGGCACGACGGGCGAGTCCCCCACGCTCACGCACGCCGAGCACCTGCAGGTGGTCGAGATCGTGGTCCGCACCGCCCGCGGCCGCGTGCCCGTGCTCGCCGGCGCGGGCTCCAACAGCACCCGCGAGGCCTGCGATCTCGCGCGCGCCTGCAAGGCGCTCGGCGCCGACGGCACGCTGCAGATCACGCCCTACTACAACAAGCCCTCGCAGAGCGGCCTGGTCGCGCACTTCAGCGCGGTGGCCGAGGCCTCGGGCCTGCCGATGGTCCTCTACAACGTCCCCAGTCGCACTGGCTGCGATCTCGAGCCCACCACGCTGGCGCAGCTCAGTCAGGACCCGCTGGTGGT
>JBFIJN010000234.1:0-13616 GCA_041600735.1 Nannocystaceae bacterium | reverse complement strand
GCCGAGGGCGAAGGCCTCGTCGAGACCTCCCTGCGCCAACGCCAGCTCACTCACGGCAAGCAGCGCTGCGACCTCGATCTCGGGCTCGACCGTCGTCTGCTCCATCAGCGTCCACACCGCTCGTCGCCACTGCTCGGCTCGCTCGCACTGGGACAGGCCGCCGCAGATGACGTGGATCAGCTCGATCGCAGCGCGGAGCGCGACGCCGTCGTGTCGCTGGTCCATCGCGAGCAGGTACGCGCGCTCGAGGTCCTCCTGGGCGGCGGCGTGTCGTCCCAGCTGCGCTCGTGTCTTGCCCCCCTCGAGCAGCGCCTCGGCCTGCAGCTGCGGGTAGGCCTGTGCTTCGGCCGCGAGAGCCACCTGCTCGGCCACCGCGAGGCTCTGCTCGTGATCACCCGCCACGCGCAGCGATCGCGCTCGCTCCAGCTGCTCCCGCCCCGCCCGCACTTGGGCGGCCTGCTCCTCGGACAGAGTCTGCCCCGCGTCGGCCGAGGAGAGCTCGTCGTAGGGATCTCCCGGCGCGGGCGCGTGGGTCAGTGCCGCGACCCCCACCACGACACCCACCACGACACCACCACCCGCGAGCCACCCGCCCAAGGCCCGGCGACGGCGGCGGCGATCACCGGTCTGCCGCAGCGCGGCCAGCAGCGCGGCCATCGAAGGCCACCGCGCCTTGGGATCGACCGCCAGCCCGCGAGCGATCACCGTACGCAGCGCGGCCGGAACCCTCGACGTGCGCGGCGGGGCGCGCAATCGTCCCGACTGCAGGGCCTGCTTCAGCGAGTCGAGCGATTCGTCGGCGAAGGGACGCTCGCCGTAGACGGCCTCGTAGAGCGTCACGCAGAAGGAGAATTGATCGCTGAGGGGCGTCGCATCCTCGCCTCGCAGCCGCTCCGGCGCCATGTAGGCCGGGGTCCCGACGATGCCTCCCGTGCGCGTGAGTCGATCGGACCAGCTGGCGTCGTCGTACACCGCGGGGATCGACTCGTCCTCCGGCGTAGTGCGCTCCAGCGGCTGCGCGAGACCGAAGTCGGCGACGCGCGGGCGCCCCTGGGGCCCGATCAGCACGTTGTCGGGCTTGAAGTCGCGGTGCACCAGCCCCGCCGCGTGGGCGGCGACCAGGCCCTCTCCCGCGGCGAGCATCACCGCCATCACGGCTTCGCGCGGGTGAGGGCCGTCGGCGAGCCACTTGCGGAGCGTCGGACCGGCGACGAGCTCCATCGCGATGAACAGCGAGTCGCCCTCCAAGACCCCCGACTCATAGACCGTGACGACGTTGGGATGGGAGAGCGCCGCCGCGGCCCTGGCCTCCCGCCGCAGTCGGGCCTGGGTGCGCGGGCTCGCGATCGCGTGACGAACGACCTTGAGCGCCACGGTGCGGTCGCTGCGAGGATCGAACGCCCGGTACACCACCCCCATGCCCCCCTGGCCGAGTCGCTCGATGAGCTCGAATCGATCGAGCCGCACGGGCTTGGCTCGTCGGGAGAACAAGCGGTTGTGGATCATTTCGAACGCCATCCGCCGCTCGAGCTTCCGCGGTGGGTGCTCCGGGGTGGAGGAAGTCGGCGGATGCGGGCGGCGTGGCATGGCTACCCGGTAGCCTAGGAAGCCCCGGCGCGCTGCGATAGCACTCTGACATCAATCTCTCGTCGCTCCGTCGTTCGATGCACTCCGTGCAGGCCCGGATCGAGCAGACGCTTCGCGCAAAATCACGCCAAGATCACCACATCGAGCTCCATGGACCAGGGAGCGCGCACGGCTGCGCGCCGCTGCTATCGATCGAGTGTCGGCCCAAGCGGCCCCGAGAAGCCCTACGGAACGGCGAGCCGCCGGAACCGTTCGCGTAGCTCGTCTCGATAGGCGCGCAGCTCGTCTACGGAGAGCGGCAGCAACATCTTGGGCAGCGGCTCGACGGGAAACTCTCGCAGCAGCCAGGCGAGGACGCTGGGGTCGATGCCCGCGTCCTTTCGCGACGCGAGCCCGAGGTCGTCCTCGGGCCGAAAGCCGGCTCGCTCGAGGAACAGGAGATCGACGAGATCACGCGGTTCCGAGCGAGAGAGCAAGCACGTCACCTTCGCGGCCCGCAGATCGCTGAGCGACTCGACGATGACTCCATCGATCGGAGGCGGCGGGTCCTCGATGTCTGGAATGCTCTCGTGGACGAGGTCGAACTCGAGGGTGAGACCTTCGATCGACACCCTGCCGCGCCAGAACGATCCAGCATCTTGCACCACGTGCAGCGTCCCTCCCTTGGCCATGACGGCATCGCTCAAGTGGACGCAGGCTCGGCGATGAGCCTGTGCATCGTGAACGAACAGATCGACATCGGCGCTGAGCCGATGGGAGAGATGCGCGCCGGAGAGCGCGACGCCGCCCGCGAGGTGAGCAGGCTCGTGAGCCTGGACGCACCGCACGAGGTCGATGATGACCTCGGGGATCACGCGGCGGTCGAGCTCAGCGCGCATCGGCCGGCGGAGGCCACGTGGGGTCGAGATCAAGCAAGAAACCCCACAGCTCGCGGCGGCGGCCGAGGTGCCGGAGCAGGCTCGGCCACGCGTCGCGGATCTGCTGGGGCGTGATGAACAGCCACACGTCTCGGGAGTTCGCCTCGCGGAGCAGCGCACCCATCCAATAGGCACGCACGGCTGGATCGCTCGCGGCGAGGTGTCGGCGAAGATCGGCGACCGTCGCGTCCGTCCACCACAGGAAGTACGGCCGCGTCTCGGGAGCCCGGAGTGCTGGGTCGGTAGGCGGGAGCACCGTGGAGGATCGTAGCACGGCGCCACTGCTCGACGACCGGCACGCGGAGCCCGCCCAGCCGCGGATGCCGGGCGGTGCCGCCCTACTCCGCCGCCTTCGGCCGAGCCTCGAGCTGGGCCTCGAGCGTCCGCTCGAGCGCGTGCACCGGCGTGATCACGCCTCCGCGGCTCGGGATCCGGTAGACCGCCGTCTGATCCCGCTGCTCGCCGAAGCCCAGGATCACCTCGCCCTGCGTTCGCGGAACCACGGCCACGATGTCGCGGCCGTCGCCCGGATCGAGCGTTCGGCACGAGTCCCCGCAGACCACCAGCCGCGGACCCAGTGCGCCGTAGAGCATCGGCGTGGGATCGAGCTGCACCGCCATCGGCACGGTCGCGCTCGGCACCGTCCACGCACCGCCGGGGGCGAGCACGAGCGTGGCGCCCTCCACCTTCAGCACGGCGGCGCCTCCGCGCTGCCACCCGCTCGTCGCAGCCGAGCTGGTCGCGGAGGAGGGCATGCCTCGCAGGCCATCGATCGAGTCGATCGCTCCGTGGATCACCCAGCCGGGGCCCGGGCTCGGCTCGGGCGCTGGTGCCGAGGGTTCAGTCGAGGGCGCGACGGGGCCTCGTCGATCGCTCACGGGCACGGGAAGCGCCGGGGCCAGCCACGCGGTCGCGAGGCGGCCGTCGGCGGTCTTGGCCAGCAGCAGCTCGGGCCGGCCGGGCAGCGCGTGCACCTCGGTCAAGGGCAGGCAGGGCTTGGGCTGGTGCACGGCGCGAGGCGACAAGGGAGGCTGCGGTGGCGGATCGAAGTCGTGCACGATGGGCTCGCCTTCGTGGCCCACGGGGGCGCTGACATAGGTGCCACACTGGAGCTGCACCGCGGCGTGGTGGGTGAACACCACGTCGCCGGGCGGGAGCACGGCGGTCGCCCGCGCGCTGCGAGCCGCGAGCGCGCCGGGCCCTCGCTCGAGCGTGTGGTCGGCCCGCGCGAGCGTGCTGACCTGGTCGAAGGGCAGGGGGGCGCCCAGCAGCACGGTGCTGACCTCGACCGGCGGGATCGGCTGGGGCAGCCCGCGAATGAGCACGGTCGGGCTCGTGCGCGCGATCACCTCGCCCTGCCCGAGGCTTCGCCACGGGCTCAGCACGTTCGAGCTCACCGGCCACACTTCGTATCGTCGCATCAGCATGTCGAGCTCGATGAGCATGTGGCCGTCGCGCGTGAGCAGCAGCCCGTCGCTCAGCGAGTGCGTCGCCGGCAGGCCGGCCATCGTCTCGACCTTGCCGCTCGACACGTGCACGCGCACGGCCGTGCCGGTGCTGCTACAGCGTGCGGCCACGAAGTCGCCGGTCACGGCGTAGCGAGCGTAGCCGTAGCACTCCCCCAGCACCCCCTCGAGCGCGGCGACGAGCGTCGCTTGGGTACCCGCGCGCGCCGCCTCGCTGCACCCGGCCGAGAAGCAGTAGCGCGGCCCGAGGGGCTCGGTCAGGAACGTCTGGTTCGCCGGCCACTCGCGGTCGAGCCCGAAGCCATCCTCCCCGTGCTCGACCAACAGCGCGGGTCCACTGAACAGCGAGAAGCGGCCAGAGCCGTCCACCACGCCCTTGCACGCGGTCGAGCTTCCCGCGTCGGCCGGCAGTGTGTGGCGCACGACGGTGCCATCGAGCTTGGTCACCCACACCGCTTGCAACGGCGCCCCGGAGCCCGAGTCGCTGGGCAGCGGAGCCGAGAGCAGCAGCGTCCCGTCGCTCACCGCTCCGCAGCCGCCGGGGTGTGACGGTGCATCGACGAGTCGCCGCAGCACGTTGGTGCGCAGCTCACCGCCGCGGATCACCACGTCGCTGCGCGTGCCTTCGTCGTCGCGCACGGCCACGAACGTGGACACACCATCGGAGGCCTGCTGCTGGGCATAGGTGAGCGTCTCCCACGCCGGGGTCACGTCCCACCGCGCGCCTTCGGGCATGGACACGGTCAGGATCGGGATCCCATCGGCCGTGCTCGGAGGATCGACGGGAACCGCCAGCGCAGACCAGCCCTGCGCCGAGCCGGTCTCGGTCCGCGCGGGCGTCGGCGGGTCGACCCTCGCGGGATCGTCGGCGCCATCGCGAGGGGGCTGGGCGCGAGGCTCCGGCTCCCGGCTCGGGCGATCACACGCGATTGCGACGGGCAGGAGCAGGGCGAGCGCGCGGCGAAGGTGCTTGGGGGGCATCACGACGCAGTCTACGCGCTAGTGCTCGCGAACGGTTCGATCGATCTCGCCTCGTCCTCGCCTCGTTCATCAGCGCCGCTCCGCCGCGCGCCGCCGCCCATGCGTCAGCGCCCCGAGCACGCGCTCGCAAGGCCCGGCGCCCCAGCGCCGCAGCCACGCTCCGCTCAGCACGATCTGCCCCGTCACCAGCACGATCGCGATCCCCACCGCACCGCACGCGCCAACGTGGCCCCACGACCCGAGACCGCACCCGTAGAAGATCGCCATCATCGCCACGGACTGCGAGAGATAGTGAGTGAGCGACAGGCGTCCCGCGCTGGCGAGGGCGGCGACGATCGGACCGCCCTTGCCAAAGCGCGGCCACAGCACGGCGACGTAGGCCAGCGTGCCGCTGGGCACGGCGACGGCGTAGATCGCATCGCGAGCGGTGCCTAGCGGCGAGGGTGGGCGCAGCGGAACGTCGGCCAGCAGTGCGAGCGCCAGGTTGCTCGCGGCCGCCACGACGATCAGGGTGACGGTGGCGCGTCGCGTCGGCCGCGGTCGCACGCGCATGAGGAGCATGCCGAGCACGAACATCCCCAGCAGACGCACCAGGCGGCCCGAGCGAAGCGCGAGGACCCAGCGCTCGCCGAGGAAGGCCGCGTTGGCGGGGAGCAGGTCGAGGTAGCTGCCCGAGGCGAATGCGGGGATCAACGCCTGCGGGCCGTGCCCGAGGTCCGAGCCCGCGTCACCCAGGATCCACAGCGCGAGGCTCGAGCCGATCGGCGCGACGAGGCATCCGCTGGCGAGGAGCGCGAGGCGACGCGGCTCCCACTGCCGCACGACCAGCAAGGGCACGGCTGCGACCGCGTACAGGCTGAGGATGTCGCCGAACCACACGAGGGTGGCGTGCACGATCCCGATCGCCCACAGGCTCGAGAGGCGGCGCGCGACGGTGTGCCGCACCCGTCGATCCGAGGCGTCGCTGCGGCGGAGCATCTCCGCGAACGCAGCCCCGAACAGCAGCGAGAACAGCCCGTAGAACTTGCCGTCGACGAATAGATGGATCATGAACGCGACGGTCGCGTCCACGGCCACGCCGAGCTCGGCGGACGCCTCGCGAGCCTCGGCGCCGGACACCGCGTAGCCCGAGAACCAGGTCACGTTGCCGATCACGATGCCGATCAACGCGAAGCCGCGGAGGGCATCGAGCTGCACGAGCCGCTCGCTCATGCGGACCCCAGCACGGCACGCTCGCGCGGGGCGCTGCGATGTCCGCCGACAAGTCGCTGGGCGAGGTACAGCAGCGTTCCCGTCGCGGGCGTGGCCACCAACACGATCAAGACCACGCTCGCGCCCAGGCGGTCCCACACCAGTCCCAGCGTGATCGGGGCCACGATCCCGGCCGTGCTGCGCACGACGTCCTGGAGGGCCAGCAGCCGTCCCTTGGCCGAGGCGTCGACGCGACGCGAGACATAGGTGGGCACGACGACCGACGCGATGATCTCGCCCTGCGTCCACACCACGGTGGAGATCAGCAGCGCGGCCGTCGAGAAGCCGGCGAGCAGGATCACCAGCCCGGCCGTCCATAGGCACCCGGCGACCGCCATCATCGTCACTTCGTCGCGTCCCCGCAGCGCCCGCTCGATCGGGAGGCCGAGCACGAGGATGCAGCCGGCGTTGATCGAGTAGACGAGACCGATGTACGCGAGCGGCTCGTGCAGGACGCTTCCGACGAGCAGTGGAACCGCATACTCGAGCCCCATCAGCGGGGCCACGACGAAGAAGCTGGCGCCGCAGAACACGAGGATCCGCGGGTGTCGCCGCCACGCGTCGAGCATCGATCCCGGCGTGGGCTCGGGGCGCGTGGCCCGAGGCGGCGCGCGGAGGCCCGCGGCGATCAGCAGCATGCAGACCAGCGTGGTCGCGATGTCGCCGACGAACAGCCAGGTGAACGCGGAGGCGGCGAGGAACCCACCCAGCAGCGGACCGAGGCCCATGCCGACGTTGATGCACACATAGTGGACCGCGTACGCAAACGGCCGCTGGGCGTCGGAGGTGCAATCGGCGATGAGGGCGTTGGCGGCCGGCGTGTACATGCCGGCGCCGGCGAGCGCGAGCGCGAGCGCGACGGCATAGGCGCTCTCGGACGGCAGCGTGTTGGCCAGCGCGGCCACCCCGATCGCGTTGATTCCGAGGGCCGCCAGCAGCGTCGCCTTGCGACCCACGCGATCGGCCGACCATCCCCCGAGCAGGTTCCCAAGCAGCAGGCCGAAGCCACCGGCGGCGATGATCTGGCCGGTCGTCGACGGGCCGAGCCCGCGGTGCTCGCTGAGGTAGAGCGTCAGATAGGGCACCACGAACGACCCGAGGCGCGTGGCGATGGTGCCCGCGTAGAGGTAGGCCAGCGAGCGCGGCAGCGCGCGAAGTTGATCAAGCACGGTCGAGCCAGCGTGCGGCCTGCTGCCGGTTGTTGATCTCGTTGACATCCGGGGCCCGTCCCGCCGCGGCGGCGCGGCCCAGCGCTTCACCCTCGTCGATGTAGCGATCGACCTCGGCGCGCGCCGTGTCGCCCTTGAGGTCGCGCACCAGCTGGCCCATGAACACCTCGCCGAGCAGCGACAGCGCGTAGCCTCCACCGCTCGCGTGCACGAGGCCCTCGCGCTCGAGGGCCTCGAGCGTTCGCCGCTGGCGCTCCGTGGTCACACCGTCGGCCCGCAGCGCCTGCCAGTCGTCGCGGCCGAGGCCCTCCCAGCGCAGCGGGAACGTCCACAGCGCCATGTCGCGCTGATGCACCGTCGAGCACTTCGACACGCACACCGGCAGCTCGCCGCGCTCGACCGCGCTCGACCACGCGCCGATGTCCACGAGGTTCTCGAGCCGCGCTCCGGGCATGCTCGTGACCGCCTGCGGGCCGACGCCCAGCAGGAACGTCTCGTACGAGGCCGCGCCGATGCACTCGTCGCCCGCGAGCTTGGCCAGCGCGCTCGCAGCCATGCGCGCGGGGTCGACGTAGGTATTGGTGCCGCGCCGCACCCAGCCCGCGCGACGGAAGGCTCCGTAGGTCTCGAGCCGCATCAAGGCCTGCTGCAGCGGCGGCGGTGCCTCGGGGATCTTCCCTCCGTCGATCGCCGCGAGGAGAGCCGGCGCGGCGCCGGCGGTGAGCAGGTAGGAGCTGATCGCGGTGATCCGCGGATCGGCGATCAGCGCGTCGAGGTCGGCGACCACGGTCTCGCGCGTCTGTCCTGGCAGCCCCGTGATGAGATCGGCGTTGACCACCGCAATGCGCCCGTCGATCCACTCCAGCACGCGCTCGAGGTGATGCAGCGACTTGGGCTGGCGCATGAAGCCGCGGACGAGCGGATCGAGCGATTGCACCCCGAACGACACCTTGGTCACGCCGTGCGCGACGAGTCGCTCGATGAAGTCGCGCTTGGTGGTCGCGAGCGTCAGCTCGACCGCGAGCTCGGTGTGGGGGCCGAAGCCGGCCAGCTCCCGCACCGCGCCGAGGACCGCATCGATCCCCGAGCCCAGCAGGTCGGGGCTGCCGCCGCCGATGTTGACCGAACGAATGGGGTGGCCGCGCATGGCCGTGCGGCTCCATAGATCGTGCAGCTGGCGGATCAGCAGACTCGCGTAGCGCTCGGCCTGCTGCCAGTCGAGGCTGTTGCCCCCCGAGAACGCGCAGAAGCGGCAGCGCTGGGCGCAGAACGGCACGTGGAGGTAGAGCCGCAGCGACGCGGAAGGCAGCACCGGCGCGCCGTGGACCGCGTCGACCAGAGTTCGGAGCGATAGCGATGGATCGTCCGGCTGCATCCAGTAGTCGATGGTGTTGCGCGCGAGCCCGGCATACCGAGTGCCGAGCAGCGCGATGCTGGTGTTGATCACGAGCGTTGGATGTCACGAGCCCGAGCTCGTCTTGCGCGCTCGAGCATCGCGGTCACGGATCCAGGTAGTCGACCGCTTGCGGATGGTCCAGCGGCGTCACTTCATAGAGGACGTGGCCATTCAGCGTACGGCGAAAGATCTTGTACTCGCTGTCACTGGGGAGCCGCGGGTTGGGGTCGGCCTCGGGAGGCTCGATGCACACGATCGCGTCGGCGCCGCTAGGCATCAGCCGCACCAGCAGGGCCCGCTGCGCGGGCAGGTCGTGACCCGCACAATCCACGCCCGTCGTGCCCCCGCACTCGCCCACCAGCTGCACGTTGGGCGTGGGCTTGAGGCGGGGCCCGTCCTCGGCGCCCTCGCAGGCCGGGGGCGGCTGCTCGACGCTACAAGACGCAGGATCGCCAGGGAGCGTGGCCCCGTGTCGCAAGAAGTCGACGAGCTGGCGGCCTGCGATCTGCTCGGCGCTAGGGGCTTGCGCGACCGCGGCCGGATCGAGGCGAGGCTCGTCCGCGGGGCGTCGCTCGACCTCTTGGGCGAGCAGGAGGACCAAGCCCGCGGCTGCCGCGAAGGCCACGACCATCCCCGCCACCCGGCGAACGCGGCTGGTGCTCGGCGCAGGGGCAGCGCTGCGGTGCAGCGGATCCCCGTCGCCCAGATCCACGGTGACGCGCTCGGCGTCGGTCGCCGCCTCGGCCACCCGGGCGAGCATGTCCTCCAGATCCGGCGGCGCGAACTGCCGGCGGAGCGAGGCCGCGATCGGGTCGAAGTCGGTGGGCTCGCTCATCCCGCTTCTCCCGTTCGAAGCGCCAGCTGCGGCTCCTGCAGCAGTCGCTGCATCTTGGTGCGCGCGCGCGACACGTGGCTCATGGCCGTCCCCGCGGGGATCTCGAGCAGCTCGGCGATCTCGGCGTACTCGAGCTCGACGACGGTCTTGAGCAACAGGCAGATGCGCGGCGTCTCGCCGAGCTCTTCGAGCGCGCGCTGAACACTTGCATCGAACATGTCACCGCTGGCGGTGGGCGGGGCGCTGTGGTCGCGAGCCAGCTCGGCCGCGGAGCGGTCCGCGGCCAGCCGCTGCCGCCGCCGCTCCTGCTTCCTACGGTGGTTGAGGGCCACGAAGCGGACATACTGGCTCATCCACGCGACGAAGCTGGTGCCGGGACGAAAGCCTCCCAGCTTGCTCAGCGCCGCGAGTGCGGCCTCTTGGAGCACGTCCTCCGCGTGGCTGCGATCGCCCAGCACCCCCGCCGCGACGCACCAGAGCACGCGCGAGGACTCGCGGAACTTTACGGCAAACGCCGCGGGGGTCAGCTCCCCTCGATGGTTCGCCTCGCGAATCGACATGGGCGGCTCGAGCCCGAGCGAGTCCCAATGTCGCGCGGGCCGGCCTTTCTTGCACGCGGCGGCGAGAAAGTATTGTGCGCAAGCTGCGCACTGTTTGCCACGTCGAGCGCTAGCGACTCACCCGAGCCGCCGCGTGATGAACTCGAGCGTGCTGGGCTGCGAGAAGTAGCTGCGGTGATGCACGCCATCGCCCGCACCGAAGCGGTGCAGGCGACCGGGATCGTGGTGGCCGATCACGTGAGTGTCGGAGAGCTCGGTGTGGGATCCCGTGTCGACGATGAGATCGTGAGCGCCAGGAAACACCTCGTCGAGCGCACGGGCCAGCGCCATGGAGCCCACCTTCTTCAGCGGCTTGCCGCCGGCGTCGGTCGAGTTCTTCGCCTCGTGCGCGGCCTGATAGTCGCCGGTGATCGCAAAGTACCCCGGCGGGACCTCGGTGGTGGCGCGACGGAGCTCGTCGAGCTCGATGTTGGTCCCCACCCGCGACATGCTGTCGACTCCGGGCACGAGGGCCACCGCCGCATCGAGCAGGCCGCCGATCGCTCCCAGGCCGACGACCTTGTGGATGACCCCGGCGAGGCCGGTGGCCGCGCCCAGCAGCGAGAGACCCGAGACCACGCCAGCCCCCACCCCGACCACGGTGGCCGCGCTCGCGAGCAGGCGCAGCGCATGCCGGAGGTTGCCCGGCGCGGCGAGGCTCGTGCCTCCAAGCGGCGCGCCAACCAGGATCACCTTCGAGCGCGCCAGCCGGGCGGGCTCGAGGCGCTCGAGCCAGTAGCGCGCGATGAGGCCCCCTTGGCTGTGGCACACCAGGTCGACGTCCCCGTCGACCTGTCCGGTGATGATGCGCTGCAGCCCCATCGCGTTGGCGATCGATCGTTTCGACAGCGAGGCATAGTCGAAGGTGAGCACCTGCGAGTAGCGCTGCCGAGCCCAGCGCAAGAATTCGGGGTCGCCGCGCTCGATCCCCGCCAGCACGTTGTCGCTGTTGCTGAAGGTGCCGTGGACGACCAGCAGCGTGCGCCCCGCGAAGCGTCCGGTCGCGGGCACGAGGGCCCCGTCGGCGCCGAGCTGCCGCAGCCCCTGGTTGGGGGTCAGCTTGCGATCGAGCGCGCCGAGGGCCTCGTGGATCGTGTTGCCCGGCAAGTCGGTCATGCGCACGCTCGTGCGCGCGTGCTCGTCGTGGCCCCCCGCCCCGGGCACGGCGAAATCGACGGTGCCATCTTCGAGCGTCACGAGCTCGAGCTCGACGTCGTCGTGCCCATCGCGGGCATGGGGCGGCTTGCTCGCCGCCGCGCGCTTGCCCGGCCGCAGCGTCTCGAGCTTCGCCCCCAGCGGAGCCAGGGCATCGGCAAGGCCCCGCACTCGCGCTTCGACCTCTTCCTTCATGATCGCGTCTCCCGCCCGCGAGGGTAGGGGCCGCGGACGCGTTCGTCGAGACGGCGCGCCGACATGCTGCGCAAGTGAGCCCGCTACCCCGAGGTGGGCAGCGGCACCAACTCGAGCCGTTCCACCCCCAGCCGCAGCTGTCTGGTTCCCGCGCGACGCTCCACCAGGCCCGCCGCATCGGTCACCCCGAGCTCGCCGAGCTGCGTGCGGGCGCGATGGATCGCGATGTAGAGGTGATTGTCGGTCATGCGCAGCATCGAGCCGAGCTCGTCCTGACGGATCCAGCCGCGATCGGCCTCGGGGAGGCCGGCGGCCGCGTCGGCGAGGCGGCGGCGGGCGAGGACGAGGAGCAGGTAGTGGTGGGCTCGCGCCTTGAGATCGAGGCGCTGCTCACCGCATGTCGCGACCGCCTCCACGTACTCTTCGTCGCGGCTGAAGGACAGACGCAGGTGCAGCCGCGAGAGCGCGAGCGCGTCGGGGTCCTCTTGCCAGGTGGCAGGATCTGCGTTGGGCAGGTGCACCCGCCAGGGCTCGCCGCTCGCCATCACGAGGATCTCGCGGTCCTCGAGCGTGCGCGTGCTGCCCTGGTGCTCGGTGATCCACGCGGTAGCGTCGTGATGGATGCAGTGCTCGGGTGCGTCGGTCTCGGGCAGCACCAGGTAGCCGCCCCGAGCGACGCGCTGACGTGCGGTGGCCAGGCACACCGCCATGAGCTGGGGCGGCGCCGCGTTGCGCAGCACCCACGTCTCGCCCTCGCGCCCGAACGCAATGCGAGCGCCCGCGCGCACCACGGGCCGCGCGGCTTCGGCCAGTCGCTCGCCATCGAGCCAGGTCCCGTTGCGGCTGCCGAGGTCGCGCAGCTGCCAGTCCGCGCCGTTCCACTCGAACTGCGCGTGCCGAGCCGAGACGTCGCGGCCGCGAGCGACGAGGTCGCAGTCGCGGGAGCGGCCCACCAAGCAGCGAGCCGGAAGCACGAGCGTGGCAGCGGGCGAGGTTAGGGTGGCCACTCGATCTCCGGCCCACCAAAGCGGGGGAGTGGAAGATCCTACGTTCCGCCCGGGGACTCGGCCAGTCGGTGAATCACTGCCGCCTTGGCCGAGGGCGGAGCGCGGCACTGGCGAAGTGCTGCCCAGCGACGTGCAGGTCCGCAGGCGGGGTATCCTCGCTCGGCCCCGGCGAGCGCGCATGGACGACCCTGCGACCCTGACCACCTACGACGCTCCGCCGCGCTCGACCGCGACCCTCGACGACCCCGAGGTGGCGCGCGTCGACGGTGAGGTGCTGCAGCCCGGCGCTGCCGTGGGGCGCTACGTGGTGATGACCCACGTGGGAGCGGGCGGCATGGGTCGGGTGTACGCCGCGTTCGACCCCGAGCTCGATCGCAAGGTCGCGCTCAAGCTGCTCCGCGCCGAGCACGACGACGAGGTGGGGCGCAGCCGCCTGGTGGGCGAGGCGAGAGCGCTGGCCATGCTCGCGCACCCGCACGTGGTGACGGTGTTCGATGTGGGCGTCGTCGACGATCAGGTGTTCATGGCCATGGAGTACGTGCAGGGCTCCACGCTGCGCGAGGTGCTGGCCAGCGGGCCCCGCCGCTGGCGTGACGTGCTGCCGCTGCTGGTGCCAGTGGCCGAGGGGTTGGTGGCGATCCATGCGGCCGGCCTGGTGCACCGCGATCTCAAGCCCGACAACGTGATGCGCGGTAGCGACGGGCGCGTGCGGGTGATGGACTTCGGGCTCGTGCGAGCATCGCCGCGCGTCGCGACCGATGAGGCGACGACGGGGGATGCGACGAAGTCTCCAGCCACGGTGCTCACCCGCACGGGCGCGCGCATGGGCACGCCGGCCTACATGGCCCCGGAGCAGTGGCGAGGCGAGGCCACCGATGCGCGCACCGATCAGTTCGCCTACTGCGTGATGCTGTGGGAGGCCCTCTACGGCGAGCGGCCGTTCGCGGGCGCCACGATCGCCGGCCTCGAGCGCGCCGTGCTGGCGGGCCAGCGTCGCGAGCCACCGCGCGGCCGCGGGGTGCCGCGCTGGCTGCGGCGGGTGTGCGCGCGCGGCCTGG
>JBFIJN010000233.1:0-13660 GCA_041600735.1 Nannocystaceae bacterium | reverse complement strand
CGCATGGGGGCCAAGCTGCTGCCCGAGGCGCCGAGCGCCAACGTGGTGGCCGAGCTCGTCGGTCGCGAGAAGCCCGAGGAGATCGTGGTGATCGGCGGCCACATCGACAGCTGGGACGTGGGCGACGGCAGCACCGACGACGGCGCTGGCTGCTTGATGGCGATGGAAGCCGCGCTGATCTTGAAGGAGCTCGGCCTCGTGCCGCGGCGCACGATCCGGGTGGTGCTGTTCACCAACGAGGAGAACGGGCTGCGCGGGGCCAAGGCCTACTTCGAGGCGCACGGGCACGAGAAGCACGTGGGCGCGATCGAGGCCGACTCGGGCGCGGGCGCACCGCGAGGCCTCGACATCGCGAGCAAGGACGAGGCGCTGGTGCGCGAGCTCTCCGGGTGGTCACCGCTGTTCGTGGGCTTGGGTGCGGCCAAGATCGAGTCGGGCTGGGGCGGGGCCGACATCTCGCCGCTCACCGAGATCGGCGTGCCGAGCCTCTCGCTGCGCCCGAGCGGCGAGCACTACTTCGATCTGCACCACAGCCCGGCCGACACGATCGAGAAGATCGACCCCGCGCACCTGCAGCACAACGCGGCGGCGATGGCCTTGATGGCCTACTTGCTGGCGGAGCGCGAGTAGCCAGGGTGTGGATTAGTTCGGCCACGCGTCCGCGAAGATCTCCGCCATCGGGGCGAAGAACAGCGGCGCGGTGAGGGTGATCCAGCCGAGGTGCAGCGCGATCGCGAGCGGTCGCGACATGCTGCGGCGACGACCGGGGCCGCGATCCCAGGCGAGCTGAGCCATCACGGCCAGCCCGTGGAGGCCGAAGAACAGCATCATGAAGCCGGTGTGTCGCGAGGGGTGACCGAGCACCATCGCGACGAACGCCTCGTGGATGAGGCCGGAGACCACGAACACCCCGAAGGTGGATCGCAGCGGCTTGCGCAGGCCGCCGAGCGGGAGGAACACGTGGCGGAACACCATGTCGTGCACCACGAGGTTCCAGCGGCGGCCCCAGAAATCGCGGGGCGAGCGGGCGAGCGGCGGGGCGTCGAAGCCCTCGGCCACCGCGATCCCGGTCTGCATGGCGAGGCCGCTGATCACGTCGACGAATGCGCTCACGGCCAGGTAGGTGAGCCATAGCCCCCAGAACGCCTCGATCCACGGGTTCTCGTGCAGCCCCGGCCAGTGCAGGTGCAGGAGCGTGAGCGCGGCGACCCCGGGGAGCTTGAGCCCGGCGCGAGCGAGGCGAGCACGGCCCTGCGCGCACACGCGCGCGGCCTCGCTCGCGCTGGCGGGCAGCTTGGCCTTGGGCGGCACGAGCAACCAAAAGCAGAAGGTGTCGAGGCGCTCGAGCATGCGCGGCTCGGGCACGCGGCCGCGTAGCAGCTCGTAGGCCTTGCCGGCCATCGTGATCGCGAGCACGGTGACCAGCGCGCGCGTGTAGATCCAGCTCGGCGAGATCGCGAGCGGCACGCCGAGCGGCAGCAGCACGGCGGGCAGCAGCCACTGGGGGCGACGCGAGCGCCCGAGCACGCGACGATCCCACGCGATCGTCAGCGCCATCAACAGCAGGGCCAGTAGCAGTCCCGCGACCTCGTTCATTCAGCCAGTCATCGGATCCAAGATATCACCGCGGCGCCTCACGATCGTGCGATCTTTGGCTGGCGGCTGGGCACTTGCACCACGCGGTCTTCTTGCTGGCACCATGCGGTGAGCGGGCCTCCGTAGACACAGCCGGAATCGAGCCCGATCGTTCGCGTCCCGCGATAGTGCCCGCGCCAGGCCCAGTGGCCGTGCACCACGAGGGCGTCGCCGACATAGAGGTCGTCCCAGGGCGAGTAGCCGTCGGGGCAATCCTGCGGCGAGCCGTCGTGGCGGTGGCGCTCGCCGTTGGCATCACAGCAGCGTACGCGCGTCGCGAAGCTCACGTCGCTCGACTCGAGCCAGTCGTCGTCATGCGGCGGGGCATTGATGCGGCTCGCGACGGCGGGCAGATCGGTCCAGGTTGGAGAGAGGCCCGCGTGCACGACCCAGGTGTCGCGGGCTCCCGGCTCGCCGGGTAGGTGCGCGAGCGCAGGCAGCTCTCGCAGCGCGCCGAGCAGCGCGTCGGCGTCGGGCGCGTCGTAGAGCGCCTGCAGGGTGTCGCGCTTGCGAGGCCAGCGCCCCGAGCGTGCGCACAGGGCATAGACCTCGTGGTTGCCGATCACGCCGAGACCACCGACCGATCGCCACAGCCGCAGCGTGGCCAGCGAGTCGGGGCCTCGGTTGACGAGGTCGCCCACGCACCACAGCTCGTCGCGGCCGGGGTCGAAGCGGATCGCCTCCAGCAGGTCCTCGAGCTCGAGCGCGCAACCCTGCACGTCCCCCACCAGCCAGCGCATTCGCGGAGGCTATCACCCGCTCGTATCGGTCAGATCGCGCGATTGGCGCGAGAAAATGACCGAAAGCACGTGTTTCGGTCATTTTTAAAAACAAACAATTCTACATAGTTATAGATGTCTGTCGATCGAATTTGACGATTCGAGCCAATGCGGTACAACTCGTTCAGTCGTGAAGCTCGAGACGCTAGCGGATGTCGTTGCGCAGCTCGATGCCTATATCGGGCCCACGGAGGGTGACGATCCTCGAGCCCGTCGGCGACTGCACATCTTGCGCGTGGCGACCGAGCTGTTCAGCCGGCAGGGCTACCGCAAGACGAGCATCGACGAGGTCGCGCGCCAGGCCGGGATCGCCAAGGGCACGGTCTACACCTACTACTCCACCAAGAACGAGCTGCTGCTCGCAGCGATCTCGCTGGAGAAGCGCGAGCACATGGGCGAGGTCGCCGACCTCCTCGATCCGCAGCGCCCCGCGGCCGATCGATTGCGCGGGTGGCTCGAAGCGATCCTCTTGATGCCCTCGAGAATGCCGCTCACCGCCGCCCTCATGCGCGGTGACCAAGAGATGGCGGCGGTGATGGCCGAGCTCCCCGCGGCGCTCGGCGCCCAGATCGAAGCGAACCGCGTCGACTTCTTGGGTCCGCTCATCGACGAGGTCGCGCGCCCGCATGCCTTCACCGCCAGCGAGCTCCGCGATCGCGCCGATGTGCTGGCGGGCCTGGCCTATCTGTCCACCCATCTCGAGGCCGCCCACGTGCGAGGGGGCCTCACGATGGAGCGCTACGCCGAGCTACTGGCCGACACGATCGTGGCCGGCCTTCGCGGCGCGCGACCCACGAACGAGGAATGAAGCCATGAACGAGCTGACGCGACGAAGCCTGTTGCTGGGCGCGGCGACCACCGCAGCCTGCGCTCTACTGCCCCTGTCGGCGCTCGCGGCCGCTCCGCGGCCCTCGCCCGAGTCCCCCGGGTTTGCCGCGTGGGTGATGGACCAGATCGACGACATGCACCGCGGCAGCTCCAGTCACGGCGTGCTCAGCATGACGGTCAAGACCGAGAACTGGACCCGCAACCTCACCATGGAGTCGTGGTCGCGCGGCGAGGACTACTCGCTCATTCGCATCTTGGCGCCCAAGAAGGAGAAGGGCACCGCAACGCTCAAGGCCAAGGAGGACCTGTTCACGTTCCTCGCCAAGACCGGCCGCACCATCAAGGTGAGCGGCGCGATGATGGGCAGCTCGTGGATGGGCAGCCACATGAACAACAACGATCTGGTCAAGGCCTCGCGGATGGCCGACGACTACTCGATCGCGCTCACCGGCCAGGGCACGCTCGGCGGGGTGGCGCAGTACGTGTTCACGCTGACCGCCAAGCCCGACGCCGCGGTCGTGTGGGGCAAGATCGAGGTCACGGTGGAACAGGAGAGCCTGCTGCCCACGCGGCAGATCTTCTACGACGAGGACGGCACCGCGATGCGAGCGCTCGAGTTCAGTGACTACAAGGAGGTCGGCGGGCGCAAGCTGGCCGGGGTGATCACCATTCGCCCGCTCGACGGCTCGGGCGAGTTCACGCGGGTCACCTACGACTCCATCGAATTCGACGTGGATCTACCGGTGAGCATGTTCACCGTCCAGCACCTCAAGGCCCTATGAAATCGCTCACCATGGCCTGGCGCAACGTGTGGCGCAACAGCCGTCGCACGCTGGCTGCCATCGCCGCCACCAGCCTGGGGCTGTGGGCGATGATCGTGTACTCGGGGATGGCCGCCGGCTACCTCGGCCGGATGGAGCGCCACGTGCTCGACGTGGAGATGGGCGACATCCAGGTCCACCACGCCGAGTACGTGAAGACCCCTTCGCTCTACGATCGCATCGAGGACCCCGACGCGCTGCTGGCCAGCCTCGACGAGGCCGGCCTGCCCGCGGCGCCGCGGCTCTTGGGCTCGGGGCTCGCGGCCGCGGGCGACAGCTCGGCCGGGGTCTCGCTCATCGGGGTCGACGTCGAGCGCGACGGCGCGGTGAGCCTGGTCGGCAAGTCCGTGACTGCGGGGCACTGGCTCGACCCGAGCGCCCCCAGCGAGGTCGTGATCGGCCGCAAGCTCGCCAAGATGCTGAACCTCGACGTGGGCGGCGAGCTGGTGGTGCTCTCGCAGGCGGCCGATGGCTCCACCGCCAACGATCTCTACACCGTGGGGGGCATCCTCGGCGGGGTCTCCGACGCGGTCGACCGCGGCGGGGTCTACATGGTGGAAGACGCGTTTCGCGAGCTGATGGTGGTGCCCGACGGCACCCACGAGATCATCGTGCGGCGCACCCCCAGCGGCGATCTCGACGCGACCGCCAACCAAGTGCGCGCGTGGGCGCCCGAGCTCGAGACCAAGACCTGGCGCGAGCTCAAGCCCACGCTGGCCTCCATGCTCGACTCGGCGGCCGGAGGAATGGCGGCGATGTTCGTGATCGTCTACGCCGCGATCGGGATCGTGATCCTCAACGCGATGCTGATGGCGGTGTTCGAACGCGTGCGCGAGTTCGGGGTGCTCAAGGCGATCGGCGTCAGCCCCCGCGGGGTGCTCGCGCTCATCTACCTCGAGACCGTGATCCAGACGGGAATCGCGATCGTGATCGGCATCGGCCTGGCGATCCCCGCCAATTGGTACATGACCACCAAGGGCCTCGATCTCAGCGCGAGCATGGGGGGCCTGTCGGTGATGGGCACGACCATGGATCCCGTGTGGCGCTCGGCGGTCACCGTCGACACCTATGTCCAACCTACCGTGGCGCTCGTGATCATCGTGCTGATCGCGGTTACCTATCCTGCCTTGCGAGCGGCATTCATCAAGCCCATCACCGCGATGAGGCACCAATAGGAGGGCAGCCCATGGCACGAGCCAATGCACGACTGGCCACGATGGCGTGGCGCAACCTCTGGCGCAACCGTCGGCGCACGCTCATCACACAATTCGGGATCGTGTTCGGCGTGTTCATGGCGGTGCTGTTCACCGGCATCGGCGACTCGACCTACGGGCAGATGATCGATCATGCGGCCACGCTCGGCGGCGGCCACGTGGTAGTGCAGCACCACGAGCTGCAAGACCTGCCCACGCTCAAGAAGACGGTGCTCGACGCGCCGGCGGTGGAGGCCTCGGCCCGCGAGCTGCCGTCGGTCACGGCGACCGCCACGCGCATCAGCGGGGCCGCGATGGTGGCCACGGCCAAGAACAGCCAGGGCACGTTCTTCTTTGCGATCGACCCCACGCGCGAGACCAACGACACGTTTGGCATCCTCGACGCGGAGTGGGAGGGCGAGATGCTGAAGGCCCCCGATCAAGCAAAGGCGATCGTGCTGGGCCGCGGGCTCGCCGAGAACCTCGAGGCCAAGCTCGGCACCAAGGTCGTCTACACGGTGACCGACAAGGACGGCGAGATCGTCTCTGCGCTGGCGCGCGTGGTCGGCATCGTGACCACGGGGGCGCCCTCGCTCGACGCGAGCTTGTGCCTGCTGCCGATCGACGTGGTGCGCGAGCACCTGAGCTACGCGCCCGGCGAGGCCACGCTGGTGGCCGTGTTCGTGGGCGACCATCGCGAGTCCGCTGCGGTCGCGGCCGCGCTCGCCGCTCGCGTACCCGAGGGCAGCGTGGCGCTCACCTGGGCGCAGGCCCAGCCCGATCTCGCCGGCTTCATCGCCATGAAGGAGGGCGGGGCCCTGATCTTCGAGGTGATCATCATGGTGCTGCTGGCCGCGGGCATCTTCAACACGCTGTTCGTGAGCGTGATGGAGCGCATGCGCGAGTTCGGGATCATGGCGGCCGTCGGCTTCCAGCCGCGGCAGCTGTTCAGCTTGGTGATGTGGGAGAGCGCGTGGATGGCCCTGGTGGGCTTGGTGGCCTCGGTCGTCGTGATCGCGGGGCCCTACTACCACCTCAGCACCAAGGGCATCGACTACTCCTCGATGATCGGCGACGGGGCCGAGGTGGCCGGAGTGGCGATGGCCCCGATCATGTACGTGCGCCTCTACCCCACGAGCGGGTTGGTGATCGCGGCGGTGGTGATCGTGGCCACGATGGTGTCCGGGCTGTACCCCGCGTGGCGAGCAGGGCGGGCCAACCCCGCGGATGCGATCCGCCTCGGGTAGCCCCGAGCACGGGCGGAATCGAGAGAAGGAGACTCCATGGTGTCGACAGCAGAGAAGACCCCCATCGTGTTGCTCGAGGGCGTGCACAAGACCTATCGACAAGGCGAGGTCGAGGTGAAGGCGCTGCGCGGCCTAGACCTCGAGGTGCTGCCCGGGGAATTCCTCGTGCTCACCGGGCCCTCGGGCTCGGGCAAGACCACCGCGCTCAACCTCATCGGCGCGCTCGACGAGCCCACCACGGGCACGGTGAAGGTCGATGGTCACGAGCTCAGCACGCTCAGCCGAGCCGCGCGCAGCCGTCTGCGTCGCGATCGCATCGGCTTCGTGTTCCAGGCCTACAACCTGATCCCCGTGCTCACCGCGTACGAGAACGCGGAGATGGTCATGCGCCTGCAGGGTACCGACGAGGCCAAGCGGCGCGAGCGGGTGATGAGCCTGCTGCGCGAGGTGGGGCTGAGCGGCATGGAGGATCGACGGCCGATGCAGCTCTCGGGCGGGCAGCAGCAGCGGGTGGCGATCGCACGCGCGATCGCCTCGGACCCCGCGGTGACCCTGGCCGACGAGCCCACCGCCAACGTCGACTCGGTGACCGCGAGCAAGCTGCTCGACATCATGGAGCGGCTCAATCGCGAGCACGGCGCGACGTTCATCTTCTCGACCCATGATCCCCGCGTGATGGAGCGGGCGCGGCGAGTGGTGCACCTGGTCGATGGTCAGGTGGAGAGCATCGAGGTCCGCGCCTAGCGGCCGGGATCATGACGCCGGGGATCGCAGGGCTGCTCGCGCTCGCGCTGGCGCGGTGGAGTGTGCCTGCGGATGAACCAGCGAGCGAGGAGCCCGAGGTCGAGCCCGAGCCACTTCCCGAGCTCGAGCCACTGCCCGAGCTCGACGCCCTGCCCGAGCTCGACGCGTTGCCCGAGCTTCCCGCCGCCGGCAGCGGATCGAGCCCGAGTGCAGCAGCTCCCGGCGAGCCCTCGATCGCGACGGCCGAGGCGAGCGAGGAGCCGAGCCTCGACGAGGTGGTCACCGGCAGCCTGCGGCTCACCGGAGCGTTCCTGCACGTGCCCGACGTGCCCGAGCTCTATCCCGGGGGCGACGACGCGCTGCTCGCCGTCGTGGGGCGCGTGATGATCGATCGCAACTGGAACGATCGCTTCGGCCTTCAGATCAATTACTTCGTGGATGTCAGCCGCGTGCCCGGAGCGGGTGGGGCCACCGGCGGGGCGTTCGCGACCGCGGGCTCGATCGAGAGCGTCTATCGCACGCCGGGCGTCACCTACACGCTGTGGAACAATGGCACCGTCCGCAGCACCGCCGGGGTCGATCGCTTTGCGTTCAGCGCCAAGTCGGGCCCGGTCGCGTTCAAGGCGGGGCGCTTCCCGGTGACCTATAGCGTCACGAGCTTCTTCACCCCCAACGACTTCCTCGCGCCGTTCTCGGTCACCGCGGTCAACCGCATCTACAAGCCCGGCGTGGATGCACTGCAGCTCGGCGCGTCGCTGGGCATGAAGGGCTCGATCGAGCTGACCGGCGTGGTCGGCCACGACGTCGAGGGCGTACCCACCTGGGGCCGCAGCGCGCTGCTCGGGCGCGCCAGCTTAGTGGGGGCCGGCTTCGAGTGGGCGGCGCTGGGCGGCAAGGTCGCGGAGCGCTGGATCGTGGGAGGCTCGTTCCAGGGCGGCATCGGTGCGGTGGGCCTGCGTGGCGAGGGGCACCTGGGCATTCCCGATCTCGAGGGCGATGGGCACGGCGCGAGCGATGCTCCGCTGCACGTGCGCCTCGCCGGAGGACCGAGCCTCAACGTGGGCTGGAAGAGCCTCACGCTGGGCGCCGAGTATGCGTTCCAGTCCGACGGGGCCAAGCAACCATCGGAGCTGATCGCACGCGCGGGTCGCCTGTTTCCCGATGACATCCCGCTGCTCGGCCGCCACTTCGTGGGCGCCTCGGTCGGCATGGAGCTGATCCCGATCTTGCACGCCGCCGCGCTGGCGCTCGTCGATGCCGGCGATGGCTCGGGCCAGACGGGCGTGAGCCTCTCCTATAGCGTGTCCGACGACGCCGACCTCATCTTCGGGGCCTTCGTCCCGTGGGGGAAGGACCCGCGGGTCACCATGGATCCCACCATGCCGCTCGTGCTCGGCAGCTCGTACGGCGCCAGCCCGATGGTGCTGTACCTCGAGGCGCGCACGTTCTTCTAGCGCGCGAGACTGCTAGAGTCCCGCCCCGTGCTGGCCGAGGCCACGCTGCTCGGATACCCGCCGTGGGTGGGCCTCGTCGTGCTCGCGCTCGCGGGCGCGGTCGCGAGCGTGATCAATGCGATGGCGGGCGGAGGCTCGCTGCTCACGCTGCCGCTGCTGGTCGCGCTGGGGCTCCCGCCGGGCCTGGCCAACGGCACCAACCGAGTGGGCGTGATCACGCAGGGGCTGGCGTCGGTGATCACGTTCCATCGCCGAGGCTTTCGCGAGTATCGACTCGTGGGGCGGCTGCTGCTGCCGATGATGGTCGGCGCGGGAGCGGGCACCGCCCTGGCCACGCGCCTCCCCGACGATCTGCTGCGGGTGGTGTTCGGCGCGATGTTGGCCGGGTGGGCGGTGCTGCTCGTCGTCCGCCCCGGTCGCTTCTTGCAGGCGCCCGCGGAGCCGCGCCCGGCCGGGGTGCCGGCGCTGGTGCTGAGCCTGCTCATCGGAGTCTACGGCGGCTTCGTGCAGGCGGGCGTGGGCTTCCCGTTGCTCGCGCTGTTGGTGCTGCACCTCGGTCACCCGGCGGTGCAGGCCAACGCGGTGAAGGTCGCGCTCACGCTCGGGTTCACGCTGGTCTCGCTGCCGATGTTCGTGCTCGCGGGGCAGGTCGCCTGGAAGGAAGGGCTCACGCTGGCCGCGGGCAGCATGGTGGGCGGCTGGCTCGGCACGCGCCTGCAGATCCGCGCGGGTGCCAACCTGGTGCGCTGGGTGGTGGTGCTGGCGGTGGCGGCGAGCGGCGTGGCGATGCTGCGCGGCGCGCTGGCGTGAGGCGCCGGGTGAGGCTCGAGCGCGGCGCCGCGCTCAGGCGACGTTCCAGCCGTTGGCTTCCACGCCGAGCAGCTTCACCTTGCACGAGCCCGAGGGGATCCCGTCGTAGCGCAGGATCCCGAGCTCGCTCGTTCGCCCCTGCCGCACGCGGCCATCGCTGAGCTCGATCTCGTACTCCATGCTCGAGACCGGCTCGCCGTCCTCGTCGATCACGCGCACCTCGATCCACGTGTCTTCTTCGTTCTCTTCGGGGATCAGATCGGTGAGGTCGTCGACGATCGGCTCGGTGAACACCAACGAGAACAGCGGGCGGCGGCGACGGAGCAACACCAAGCGATCCGTCTCCCCGCCGACCTCGGAGCCCACGCGCTGCGCGAAGCGCTGGTGGTCGTCCCAGCTGCCCCCGCCCGCGTGCCCACCGAGGCCCGCGCGCAGCATGGTGCCGAGCTCTCGCTCGGAGAGCGCCTGGGCGAGCAGCTTCTCGGCCTCCCACGGACCGATCTCTTCGAAGTCCTCGTCGTACTCGGCGTGCTTGCCCTCGACCAGCACGTAGTGGTCGCCGTCGAGAAAGAAGCGCAGGGGCAGGTCCACGGCTCCCGAGTCTAGCCCGAGCGGCCGCGCGATGCTGGCCTTGGTCGTCGATCATCCGCGCTGGAGGGAATGCCTCACGCACGACTGCGCACTATGCGCCGTCGCCGCAGAGCGCGTCGGGAGCGTAGAATGCCCGGCGCGGGGGCGATGACGGCCCCTGGGCTCGCGAGGCTCTTCGAATGGCAAGCCGCTCTCCGTATCCCCACGGGCACGTCGCCCGCGTTCAAGACCCCCACGAGGGCAAGCTCAGCGCGGTGCTCGTGCCGCGCCCGATGGGCTACCTCGTGGTCCGGATCTACTTCCACCGCGTGCCCGTCGAGGGCCTCGAGGTGAAGTTCTTCGAGTCCAGCGATGGCAGCAAGGGCGCGCAGATCGGCGAGCCCATCCGCACGCTCGACGACGGGATCGCCCGCCTCGACATGCTGGTCCCGGCGGCCGAGTACATCTGCGAGATCGAGCACCAGCCGCCCGCGACCGTGACCACCGTGCACACGCTCGAGGAGTCGTTCCCGCTGGTGCTCCCCATTGGCCGCCCCTTCGTCGACGTCGACGAGGACCACGAGTTCGACCCCGAGTTCGCCTGACGCACCCGACTCCCTGACGCACGACCTCCCTGACGCACGATCATGCCGACCATCACCATTACCCCGGCACCTCGAACGGCCGTGGTCGCCGGCACCAAGGCGACCTTCATCGTGGGGCTGCAGGGCTTCACCGTGGGCCAGCAAGTCGAGCTCACGTTCGTCGAGCGGGCCGACGGCGCCCAGGCCCAAGATCGCGTGCTGGGCACGGCCCGCGGTCGCATCGCCCACATGGCGGGCGCCGGCACTCCCGGCTTCACGATCGTGCCCAGCGAGCCTCCCCCCGCGGCTCCGGCCGCGACGGCCGGCCAGCCTCCGCCGGTCTTGGTGGCGTTCTTGCTGGGCCGCCCCGGCGCGGCGGTGACCTACGTGCTCGCGATCACCAACGATCACCTCGATGTCAACGAGGGCGAGTGGTGGGAGTTCCAGGTGCGCTGCACTGCGCCCGCGCTTCAGTCGGGGGTGGTGCCCATCGCTCGCATCCGCCGGCAGCTCGACAGCCGCAGCGCCACGTACGACTGGCACGGAGGCAACACCACCAAGTTCTACGGCGACGGCAGCGTCGACATGGCGGGCTCGGCGGGCGCGTTCAAGGACATGCTCGATGCGATCGCGCAGGCGCAGCACTTCGTGTTCATCGCCGACTGGTCGTTCCACCCGATGTTCCTGCCCACGCACGGGGCGACGATCGCCGACACGATCGGCAAGAAGCTGATCGCCAAGGCTGCGAGCGCGCTGGTGGCGATCCACACCTGGGATCACACCAACATCGCGGCTCCCGACGCACAGAACGACGACGGCGACACCGTGCTCAATCGAATGGCTGGGGGCCGGCGCCCGGCCAAGCTGCTGTGGCGCGCCAGCTCGCACGACCAGACGGGCATGTCGCACCACCAGAAGTACGTGCTGGTCGATTGCCCCGGGGCGGGCGGGCGGCGCGAGCTCAAGGCATTCTTCGGCGGCCTCGATCTCACCCAGGGCCGCTTCGACTGGGGCGAGCACCCGTTCCTGCCCACGGATCCGCGCTGCGCGAAGTTTCGCACGGCGCTCACGCTCCGCGGCGATTCCTACAACGACTGGTACAACGGTGAGTTCGGCAGCGCCATCGATCTGCCGCGCGAGCCGTGGCACGACATCCACGGCATGATCCAGGGGCCGGCCGCGTGGGACTTCGTGCGCGAGTTCGTGGGCCGCTGGAACGTGGATCCTTCGTGGGTCGACGCGATGGGCGACGACGGCAGCGACGACATCGAGGCCGTGGGCAACCTGTTCACCTCGTTGTTCGACAACACGAAGTTCGTGCAGCAGTGGGAGCCCCACAGCGGGCCCTGGGACGGGCAGGTGGTGCGCTCGATGTTCCGCAGCCACTGGGCCGAGGACGAGCCGACCACGACTCCGGCGCGCCGCGGCACCCATCGCGAGTTCCAGTGGCGGGTGAGCGGAGGGTTCGAACGCAGCATCCAGCTGGCCTACCGCCAGGCGATCGACCAGGCCGAGAAGTTCGTCTACATCGAGTCGCAGTACCTCATCGGCTCGGGCAGTCGCTGGGGTCGCAGCTCGATCGCCAACACGATCCCCGAGCGCCTGGTCGAGCGCATCAAGCAGCGCATTCGCGACGGGCTGCCCTTCCACGTGTACGTGGTGATGCCGATGTTCCCCGAGGGGGTGCCCAACAGCCTAGGGCTGGTCGCGGTGCGCCAGTACGAGTGGAAGACCATGGAGTGGATGGCCAAGGCGATCTATGCCGAGGCCCAGCCGCGCGGCAAGGACTGGCGCGACTACCTCTCGTTCTGCTTCCTCGCCAATTGGACCACGGTGCCGGCCGCCTCGCGGCGCACGACCGGTACGCGCGAGCAGCGGGTGCGCGACAACAAGCGCTACATGATCTACGTGCACTCCAAGCTGATGATCATCGACGATCGCTACGTGTTGTTCGGCAGCGCCAACCTCAACGAGCGCAGCTTGGCCGGCGACCGTGACCTCGAGATCGCCTGCTCGATGTGGCCCACCCGCGGGCGCGAGTCGGAGTGCGTGCCCCAGGTGCAGACGTTTCGTCAGGGGCTGTGGAGCGAGCACTTCGGCCCGGCCCTGCCGGCGGACTGGCAGAATGCCGAGTCGGCGGCGTGCGTGGCGTCGGTGCGAGCCAAGGGCCGCAGCAACTATCTGAACTTCCGCGCGCTCACCCGCAACCCCACCGATGGCCACCTGTGCATCTGGCCGTTCCACGCCGATACCTCGGCGTTCTACGTGAGCTCGATCTCGAGGGCCCCCGAGGGCGACGCATTCCTGCCCGACGGCGTGTACAACGAGGGCAGCCTGGGTTCGCGCTACGAGTGGATGTGGCACTCGCCCGGCTGGCACATGCTGAACATGACCGGGATCGCGGAGTAGCCCTAGGGCTTCGCGGGGGTGGTGATCACCCCGATCTCGGCGGCGTGGTGCCCCGAGTCGGGGTCCACGCTCGTGGTCACGTCGCGCGGGTCGCCGAGGTCGGGCGGGGTGTGGTGCACGCGGCCGAACAGCACCCCGCGCACCCAGTCGGTGGCGTCTTGCAGGACCACGGCCCGGCGCACCCACAGGCGCTCGCGCACGATCACGGCCTGCACCGCGCGCAGCCACACCAGCGCGCGCTGGTCGGGGGTGCTCCCCGGGGGCATGGGCGCGGCGACGTCGACGATGTCGACGGGCAGGATCGACTTGGGGCCGACCGGCTCCGCGCAGCGCTGCGCCCAGGTGTAGGCCTCGGCGATCGCGGCGAGCAGATCGGTGGCGTCGCGCGCGGTCACGGAGTGACCGACCCCGCCGGGGATGCGGCGGCGCGTGGTCTCGAACTCGGGGGTGAACGGCTGCGGTCGCTCGAGGTACGGAGCGGGCAGCTCGAAGAGCAGCTCGGCGGCGAAGCGCGTGTCCTCGGGATCGCGAGCCTCGTCGGCGACCTCGACCAGCGGGCCACAGGCGGAGTTGCGGGTGCGCACGT
>JBFIJN010000232.1:0-13665 GCA_041600735.1 Nannocystaceae bacterium | reverse complement strand
CGCGCCCGCGGCCCTCGTCGTACGCCATCATGCACGGCGGCGGGGCGTCGCCGAAGTGCAGCATCACGTAGGGCTCGTCGGCCACCACCAAGAACTCGAAGCGCTCGGCCAGCGCCACGAGCTTGCGCGCGCGCGCGGGCGCGAGGCACACCCCGGTGGGGTTGTGGAACGACGGCATGCAGTACACGAAGGCTGGGCGCAGGCCCTCGGCGAGTCGTCGCTCGAGCACGTCGACACAGAGGCCCTCTTCGTCCACCGGCACGCCGTGCACCGCGAGGCCCTGCGATTCGAAGATGCCGCGCGCCAGGAAGTAGGTGGGGTCGGAGCACACGATGGCCTGGCCCGCGCGAGCGAACAGCTGGCTGGTGAACGCCAGCGCCGCCGAGATTCCGCCGGTGACGAGCAACTGCGAGGCATCGACCTCGAAGCGATACCCTCGCGTGATGAGGCCCGCGAGCGCCTCGCGTACGCCGACCGCTCCGGCGATCGCTCCATACTGCAAGACCAAGGGATCCGCCCCCGCGCCCAGCTGGGTGGCCGCGGCCTGGTGGATCAACCCCAGCGGCAGCAAGCTCGGCGAGGGCTGCCCGAGGCCCAGGTTGATCGCCTCGGGCCCGGCGGCGGTCTGCGGATACTGCCCCGTCTGTGTGGTGAGAGCCATGGGCGGCTAGGGAACACAGACCTTGCGGTTGGCCGAGCCACCGCCCGAGCTCCGGCAGCTGAAGTCCGGGTGCGCCTGCTCCTCGCAGAAGATCCCCTGGTCGTAGCCGTCGATGTCGGCGCTCTCGCAGCTCAAGAAGCACATCATGAGGCCGGTGCTCTCGAACGGAGAGCACACCTGCGGGAAGTCGCTGCGGCACTCGCCCTCGACGGCGCAGCAGTCGGCGTCGCTCTGGCACTGATGCGTGCAGTAGCCGCCGTCTACGCGGTCGAGGCAGATCGCATCGCCGTGCAGGGTGCCGGGCTCGACCTCGTCGTAGCACTCGTCCACGCTCGCGCAGGCCTCGCCCGCGAAGTCGGGCGAGCTATCGTCGCTGCCGTCATCTCCGTTGTTGCCGCAGGCCAGGCCCACGAGCAGGGCCGAGCAGAATCCAAGGGCGAGGGGGAGCCAGGTGAGCGTCGACCGCATGGCCCCATGATAGCGGGAGTCGGGCTCGCGTGTCCCGCTCAGAAGCCAAACCACAGCGCGCCGCCGAGCACGACCACCCCGGTCACGGCCAGCCACGCCTGCAGCGCCCAGGTCTCGCGAAACCAGTGCCCGTAGCCCACGCCCCCCGCGTGCAGCGAGCCCATCAGCACGGCCGAGGTGGGCGTGATGAGATTGGTGAAGCCATCGCCGAGCTGGAACGCGAGCACGGCGAGCTGACGATCGAGCCCCACCAGATCCGAGAGCGGCGCCATGATCGGCATGGTGAGCGCGGCCTGGCCCGAGCCCGAGGGGACGAGGATGTTGAGGCCGCTCTGGAACGCGAACATCCCCACCAGCGAGGTCATCGGGGCCAGCCCCTCCATGGCCCCGGCGGCGGCCTGGAGCACGGTGTCGAGCGTGCGCATGTCGGCGGCCAGCACCACGATGCCGCGGGCGAGCGCCACCACCAGCGCGGCCGGTAGCAGCATCGCCGCTCCCTCCCCGAGCGCCTCCCCGGCGCGGTGGCTGTCCATGCGGCACACGAGCGCGGTCGCGATGCCCACGCCCAGGAACACGGCCGAGAGCTCCACCACGTACCACTGCCAGCGCCAGATCCCGACCGCGATGAGGGCGATCGCGGCGGCGAACAGCACCAGCACCAGCACCTGCGTGCGGGTGATCGGCTCGAGCGTGGCGGTGGCCTCGCGATCCTCGGCGGTGACGGGGATGCGGGCGCGCGCCGCCATGCGCATGGTGTAGCCGATGCCCACCACGCACAGCACGGCCCACACCAGCGTGCGGTACGGCCAGCCCGACATCGGCGGGAGCCCGGCGATGGCTTGCGCGACGCCCACGGTGAACGGGTTGAGCATCGCGCCCGCGAACCCCACTCCGGCGCCGATCATGGGGACGGCCACCGCGATGATCGGCCGGTAGCCGAGTCCGCGCACCAGCGGCCCCAGGATCAGCACGAACGGGATCACCTCCTCGCTCATCCCGAACACGGCGCCGCCGGTGGCGAACACCAGCATGATCGCGGGGATGAACAGGCGATCGTGTCCGCGCAGTCGGCTCACCGCGCGGCCGATCGCAGCCTCGAGCGCGCCGCTGCGCTCGATCACGCGGAACGTTCCGCCCACCACGAGCAAGAACCCCACGATGTCGGCGCTGGCCACCAGCCCGCGCACGGGGGCGGCGAGCACCGCCATGATCAACGACCACCCGCGCGGGCCGGTGGGCACCGCGTCGTAGGTGAACGTGCCGGCGAGCACGCGGCCGGCTTCGTCGCGAGCGTAGGCGCCTCCGGGCACGAAGCTGCCGATGAGCGCGACCAGGCACGAGAGCCCGAAGATCAGCACCAGCGTGTGCGGCAGCCGGGGCGGGCGCGGCTCGTCGGGCAGCGGAGCGCTCACGGGCGGCCCACCCTAGAGGATGCGGGAGCCGAGCGCGGAGGCGATCAGCTCCACCGCGAGCTCGGCGGTCTTGTTGGCGTCGTCGAGCGTGGGGTTGATCTCCACCATCTCCATGCTGCTCAAGCGCTCGCTCTCGGCGATGATCTCGAGGGCCAGGTGCGCCTCGCGGTAGGTGAGCCCGCCCGGCTTCGGGGTTCCCGTGCCGGGGGCCACGCGGGGATCGACGGAGTCGATGTCGAAGCTGCAGTGCAGCATGTCGGTGCCGTCGAGCACCAGCTTCAGCGCTTCGTCCATCACCGCCGCCATGCCGCGGCGATCGATGTCCGCCATGGTGTACGTGTGGATCCCGGACTCGCGCAGCAGCCGACGCTCGGTGGCGTCGATGTCACGCAGGCCGATCTGACAGAAGCGCTGCGGGTCGAGCTTGGGGCCGGCGTAGCCTAGATCGGTGAGCGAGGCGGGGCCCTGGCCGAGCAGGCACGAGACGGGCATGCCGTGGATGTTGCCGCTCGGCGAGGTGTCGGGGCGGTTGATGTCGCCGTGCGCATCGAACCAGATCACGCCCAGGCGCGGTGGCCCGGCGAGCGCCGTGCCCTGACGGCGGTGCTGCTCGACGGCCAGCCCCGAGAGCGTCCCGATCGCGATGGAGTGGTCGCCGCCGAGCACGAGCGGAAGGCCGCGCTCGGCGAACATGCCGGGGATCGCCTCGGCGAGCTCGGCACAGGTGGCGGTGATGAGCGGCAGGTACTTGGCCTTGTCGTCGCCGTGCGCGATCGTCTCGGGCGCCGGGATCGAGAGGTCGCCGAGATCGTGGACCTCGTAGCCCAGCTGGCGGAGGCGGGGATGGAGCCCGGCGATGCGCATGGCGGCCGGGCCCATGCCCACGCCCCGTCGCCCCGCGCCATGGTCCATGGGGATGCCGATCACGTGGATGGTCTTGTTGTTGGACATGCAGGCTCGTGAGGACCGAGCGCGGAGCATAGCGAGGTGTTAGCTTCGCGACCATGCCAAGCACCGAGTGGCGAGAACGGATCGGGCCCGACGAAGCGCAGCGGTTCGCGCGGCAGGCCGACCAGCTGCGCACGATCCAGCGCAGCCACGCGCTCGCGGGGGCGGCGTCACGAGCGTTGCACGCCAAGCACACCGGGTGCTTCGCCGCGGAGCTCCACGTGCTCGGCGAGCTGCCCGAGCACGCACGCGTGGGCCTGTTCGCCGAGCCGAAGGTGTGGACGGCCCAGGTGCGCTTCTCCAACGGCTCGCCCGCGCATCAGTCCGATCGCGTGCCCGACGTGCGCGGGATCGGGATCAAGGTGCTCGACGTTCCCGGCGCCAAGATCTTGGCTGGCCTCGAGAACGCGACCACCCAGGACTTCTTGCTGATCCAGACCCCGTCCACGCCCTTTCGCGGATCGGATGACTTCGTGGCGCTCGTGTGGGCCGCGCGCAGCAAGGCGCTCGCGCTGCCGCGCCTGCTGTGGCACTTCGGCCCGGGGGGAGTGGCACGGCTGCTCGGGCGGCTGCGCGACTCGCTCGGGGTCCCGGTGCACACGCTGGCGACGCTGCGCTACTGGAGCGCGCTGCCGATCAAGTATGGTGACTACGCGGTGCGCTGGGGGCTGAAGCCGCGGCTCGAGGCCACCGCGTCGGCGGGCGGCGACCCGCCCTCCCACGACGCGCTGCGCGACGACCTCGAGCGACGGCTGCGCGAGGGCCCGCTCGAGTGGGACCTGATGGCGCAGTTCTTCGAAGACGAGGCGCGCACGCCGATCGAAGACGGCTCGGTGGAGTGGCGCGAGCAAGACGCTCCGTTCGTCACCCTCGCGCGGCTGGTGCTGCCCAAGCAAGACGCGAGCTCGGACGCGGGCCAGGCGCTCACCAAGGAGATCGAGTCGCGCTCGTTCGACCCCTGGCACGCAACCGAGGACTTCCGTCCGCTCGGCGAGATGATGCGGGCGCGCAAGGAGGCCTACAAGGTCAGCGCGATCGAGCGCAGGGCTGAGCTCGACCCCATCGCATGAGCCCGTGCGCGCGGGCTACTGCGCGGCCGCGAGCTCGTGCTGGTCCCACGGCAGGTGCATGCGCTCGCCGGCGGCGGTCGTGACCGTGACCGGCGCCGCGCCGAGGGCCGCGATGGCCAGCATGTCCACGTCACCCGTGTTGGTGATGCGGTGGATCGCGCCGCGCGGCACGACTAGCGTGGAGCCTGGGCCAAACGCCTCGATCGCCCCGTCGATCTCGCACTCGCCCGAGCCGCTGAGCACGACCACGACCTCTTCACAGTCGTGGCGGTGCACGGGCGTCCCGGCGCCGGGGGCGATGGTCTGCATCCAGACCTCGAGGTTGCGCAGCCCCTCGCGAGGACCGGCCAGCGTCTGGTGCACGAGGCCGGGGAGGGCGAGGCGGTCGGTGTGGGCGTGGTCGAGGATGGGCATACGGTCGTCTCCTGCTCAGAGACAACGCGAGGCCGCGCCGCGTGTTTCAGCGGTGCGTCGCGGCGAGAATGGCGGCGATCAGCCCCGTGGGGACCTCGCCCTCGTCCTCGCCCTCGCCCTCGCGCGCCGCGGCCCGCCGCGCGAGCGCCACGGTCTTGCGGTAGCCGTCGATGTAGGCGACGCACGCGGGGCACACGGCCACGTGTTCGTCGAAGCGCGCGCGCACCTCGGGGGCCAGCTCCTCGTCGAAGTAGGCGCCCAAGAAATCGATCACCTCGTGGCAGGTCAGTGGGCTCATGCTGCCCCCTCGATGAGCTCGCGCTCGAGCATCGTGCGTAGCGCCTGGCGAGCGCGGTGGAGCCGTGTCTTCACGGCATTGGTGCGCAGCCCCAGCAGCGCGGCCGTCTCCTCGGTGGAGAGCTCTTCGAGATCGCGCAGCACCAGCACCGTGCGGTGGGGCTCGGGCAGGCTCTGCACGAGCTCGCGCACGCGCCCGCACAGCTCGCGGCGCTCGGCCAGCTCGTCGACCGCCTCGGTCCACGCTGGCTGCACCTCTCTTCGGTGACCGGTGCGGCTATAGCTGGGCAGCAGCGAGCCGAGCGCCTGGTCGCAGTCGTCGGTCTCGGCGGAGGCCATGAACGCGGCGCGCCGACGCAGCCGCATGAGACACGCATTGACGGCGATGCGATGGATCCACGTGGACAGCTTGGCGTCGCCCCGATACGTGCCGAGACTGGCGTACGCGCTCAAGAACGACTCCTGCACCGCGTCGGCCGCCTCGCTGTCGTCATCGAGCAAGCGTCGGCACGTGCGCAAGAGCGGGGCGGTGTGGCCCCGCACCAGCGCGGCGAAGTCGGTGTCGCGATCGGTGGGCTCCGGGACCAACCTCGGCAGCCTACCAAGGCCGTGCGGGGCGGAAAACGCCGGGCGAAGCCGGCCGTCGGGCTCGGTGACCTCCTCGGTGATCTCGTCGGTAACCTTTTCTCGTCCGGTTCATCCAATCGGGGACTTCACGCGGTTTGCAGTGCGCGTGAGCCCGGTGAGAGGGCTCGCGTGTCTCGCGCGCCGCCTCGTCTCGCCCATGCCGCTACTACCCCACACTCTGCGTCGCCGTGATTCCCTGGCTCGCCTCATGGAGGACTACCTCGACGGTAGCCCCCGAGCGTTCGCGGAGCTCTACGCCGCGCTCGAGCCCCGCGTGCGCGCGCGCATTCGCAAGCTCGTGGGTGCGCACGGGCCCGTGGACGATCTCGTGCAGATCACGTTCTTGCTGGCCCACCGCTCGCGACATGGCTGGATCTTGCCGCCGGGCGCCGATGATCGATCGGTGATCGCATGGTTCTGCACGATCGCCCGCAACGCCGCCACTACCGATCTGCGCAAGCGCGGCGCTCGGCCCGAGGGGAGCGAGCACGCGGGCGAGCCGATCTCGGTCGATGCTCAGCCGTGTCCCGCTCCCGATCCCGAGGTCGAGCTGGACCGCGAGCGCACGGCGGCCGACCACCGCGAGGCGCTGCGGGAGGCGCTGCAGCGGCTCACGCCGCCCCAGCGCGCGGTGATGGAGCTGCTGCTCACGGGCAAGCCGATGCACGAGATCGCCGACGCGCTGGGGATCAAGCCCGTGGCCGCGCGCGTGCGGGCTCATCGCGCCCGTCTGGCGCTACGCGCATGCTGGCCGCGCGAGCACGGGCTCGACCTCGAGCTCTAGCGGCGGGGCGCGCCCTCGCTAGGCCTCGGTCGAGGCGGGCGCCTCCGGCCCCGGCCGCCGCCCTCGCAGCCGCTGCACCAGGGTCACCAGCGCGAGCGCGAGCGCACCGGCCACGAGACCCACGCCGCCCTCGATGAGCGTGGGCACGAGCCAGCCGAGCGCACCGCCGAGCGCGAGGCCCTCGACCCAGTGGTGCAGCGGCGGGATCCCGTGGCTGAGGATGCCGCCGCCCACCAGGAACATCGCGGCGGTGCCCACGATCGACAGGCCCTTCATCAGGTACGGCGCGGCGCGGATGATCGCGGCGCCCAGCACCCGTGCGACGCTGGACTTGCGCCGACTGAGCGCGAGCCCGGCGTCGTCGAGCTTCACGATCCCCGCCACCAGCCCGTAGACCCCGATGGTGATCAGCGTCGCGATCGTCACGAGCACGGCGACCCGCGTGACGAACGGCTCCGCGGCCACGATGCCCAGCGTGATCACGATGATCTCCGCGGACAGGATGATGTCGGTGCGGATCGCCCCGCGCACGCGCTCCCGCTCGAATGCGACCATGTCGACCGCAGGGTCGGCGAGCGCCTTCACGAGCTCCTCGTGGTGCGCCGCGTCCTCCTTGCCGTGCAGCGCGCGGTGGCTGATCTTCTCGAAGCCCTCGAAGCACAAGAACGTGCCCCCGGCCATCAGCAGCGGGGTGATCGCCCACGGTGCGACCGCGCTGATGGCGAGCGCGGTGGGCACGATGATGAGCTTGTTCTTGGCCGAGCCCTTGGCCACGGCCCACACCACGGGGAGCTCGCGATCGGGCGCGACGCCGGTGACCTGCTCGGCATTGAGCGCGAGGTCGTCGCCCAGCACTCCGGTCGCTTGCTTGGCGGCGACCTTGGTCATCACCGCCACGTCGTCGAGGAGCGCAGCGATGTCGTCGATGAGGGTAAAGAGGCTGCTCGTGGCCACGGTCGGTGGACGGTAGCAGACTCGCGCGCACGCCGGGGGTGACGACTCGGATCGGCTCGACTCAGCGACGCACGCGGCCGGCTACCATCACCGATCGCACGGGGCCCGCGTCGTGGCGGAACAGCAAGGCATCCACCAGCGTGGCCTCGCCGACGCCGGCAGGCACGTCGATCGCGACGAGGTCGGCCGCGTAGCCCGGGGCGATGCAGCCGAGCCGATCGCCCAGCTGCAGCGCTCGCGCCCCGCCGCGGGTGGCCAGCCACAGCAGCTCCTCGGACGCGACCGGCTCGCCGCACACGAGCGCAGCGTCGTAGGCCGCGGCGGCCACCCGTCGCAGCGAGAACGTGCGCCCGGCCCCAACATCGGTGCCGAGCCCCACCCGCACCCCGAGCTCGAGCGCGCGCCGCAGCGGCATGCAGCCGCTGCCGAGGAAGAAGTTGCTGTCGGGGCAGTGCGCGACCGCGACGTCCTGGGCCTGCACCCGCGCCCACTCGTCGGCCGAGAGATGGATGCAGTGCGCGAGGATCGTGCGCGAGCCGACGAGGCCGTGGTCCTCGTACACGCCGAGGTAGTCGCGGCTGCCCGGGAACGCGGCGAGGGTGGCAGAGACCTCGTCGTGATTCTCGGAGATGTGGGTCTGCACCAGCAGCTCGTGCGCGCCGGCGAACGCGGCGGCCTCGTGCAGCAGCGCGGACGTGCAGCTGAGCGCGAAGCGGGGGATCGAGGACAGCTGCAGGCGGCCGTCCTCGCGGTCGTGCCAGCGGGCGTAGAGATCCTCGCAGGCCGCTCGGGCCGGCGCCGCCGCGCGCAGCAGGGCTGGCGGCGCGCCACGATCCATGAGCGTGGGTCCGGTGAGCCCGCGCAGGCCATGGCGATCGAGCGCGCGCAGCAGCGTCTCGGTCGCCTCGGGGTGGCTGCTGCTGTAGATCGCCGCGGTGGTCGTGCCCTGGGCGAGCAGCGCCGTGCAGAATTCCTCGGCCACCGCGGTCGCGTGGGCGGGGTCGGCGAAGCGGCTCTCCTCGGGGAACACCGAGGCCGCCAGCCACGGCAGCAGCGGCCCGCTCGCGCTGCCGATGATGCGAGTCTGCGGGTAGTGCACGTGCGCATCGACGAAGCCGGGCAGGATCACCGCACCCGGCCAGGTCTCGGCGATCGCACAGTCGGGTCCGGCGGGCGTGACGGCGGCGATGTGCCCGCGCGCGTCGATCTCGATGACGACGTCGGCGTGGTGCTCCATGCGACGCGCACTGGGGTGCGGTGCGAGCACGCGGCCGCGGATCGTGGTGGGTCGAGGTGAAGTCATCGGAGGGTCGCGCGGCCAGAGCCTAGGGTAGAGTGTCACCCAAGGCGACCCACCCATGCCCGTGACGACCGAGGATCCCATCGCCACCCTGCGTGCTTGGCTCGCCGAGGCCCGGGCCGCGGGAGACCCACAGCCCGAGGCGATGACGCTGGCCACCGCGACCCCGGACGGCCGCCCCTCGGCGCGCATCGTGCTGCTTCGCGGACGCAGCGACGACGGGATCCTGCGCTTCTTCACCGCCTACGACAGCCGCAAGGGTCAGGAGCTCGCCGACAATTCCCGCGCCGCGCTGCTGCTCCACTGGAAGTGCCTCGCCCGTCAGGTGCGCGTGGAAGGAGCGGTGGAGCGGCTGTCCGCGGCCGAGTCCGACGAGTACTTCGCCGCGCGGCCGCGCGACAGCCAGCTCGCGGCCGTGGTCTCGCGGCAGAGCACGGTGATCGAGGGGCTGCCCGCGCTCGAGCGCGAGCGTCTGGCGCTGCACGAGCGCCTCGGCGACGCACCCGTGCCGCGCCCCGAGCGGTGGGGTGGATTCGGCGTGACCCCGGAGGTCGTCGAGCTGTGGCGCAGCGGCGACGCACGCATGCACGAGCGCCGACGCTTCACGCGGTGCAAGGGTGGATGGCTCGTCGAGTCGCTCGCGCCCTGATCCTGCGCTTTGGCGCAACGGCCGCCCACGCGAGAGATGTCGCACTCGCACGAGAGGGTGGGCTATGGAACTATCCCGCCGACTCCGTGGGACCAAACACGCGACAAAGCCGATGAAGCTGCTTCTTCGATCGTTCATTGCCACGCTCGCCCTCGCGGCTTGCACCCCAAAGACCGCCACCGATGGCACCACCCACCCTGGCGATGCCGGTAAGAAGCCCACGGTCACCCCGGCGAAGGTCGACGAATCGCCGGCGCTCGCGCTCGATCCGGCGGTCCAGACCGGGGTGCTCGACAACGGCCTGACCTACTACATCCGCAAGCATCGCAAGCCCGAGAATCGCGTGCTCCTGTGGCTGGCCGTGAATGCCGGCTCGGTGCTCGAGGACGACGATCAGCAGGGCTTGGCCCACTTCGTCGAGCACATGGCCTTCAACGGCACCAAGCGCTTCGAGAAGAACTCGATGATCGATTTCTTCGAGCGCTCCGGCATGGACTTCGGCGCCGACGTGAATGCGTTCACCTCGTTCGACGAGACGGTCTACATGCTGCAAGTGCCCACCGACGACGCCAAGCTGCTCGCCACGGGCTACGACGTGCTCGAGGACTGGGCCGGGGCGGTGAGCTTCGATCCCACCGAGGTCGACAAGGAGCGCGGCGTCGTCATCGAGGAGTGGCGGCTGGGTCGCGGCGCCAACCAGCGCGTGTTCGACAAGCAGTGGCCGGTGTTCCTGGCCGGCAGCAAGTACGCCAAGCGCAAGCCCATCGGCGAGAAGGAAATCCTCGAGAACGCCCCCGTGGACCGGCTACAGGCGTTCTACCGCGACTGGTATCGGCCCAACAACATGGCCGTGATCATCGTGGGCGACATCGATCCCGCGGTGGCCAAGAAGGAGATCGAGGCTCGCTTTGGCGACCTCCAGAATCCGGCCAAGGAGCGCGAGCGCGTCAACGTGCCCGTGCCGCTGCTCGACGAGACGCGCATCGACGTGCAGACCGACAAGGAGATGTCGATGACGCAGGTGTCGGTGTCCATCAAGGGGCCCCGCACCGAGTACCGCACCGAGAGCGACTACCGCGAGAAGCTGGTGGAAGAGATGTTCCACTCGATGCTGCGCGCGCGCTTCGACGAGCTGCGCACCCGGCCCGGGGTTCCGTTTGCGTTCTCGTTCTCGTTCACCAGCGAGATGGGGCGAGCCGTCGACGTGTTTCGCATCTTCGCGGGCGCCAAGCCGGGGCAGGCCGAGGAGGCCGTCGAGGCGCTGCTGGTCGAGGTCGAGCGCGTGCGCCGACACGGGTTCCTCGACGTGGAGCTCGAGCGCGTGAAGCTCGAGCACATGCGAGACCTCGAGCGCGGGCTCACCGAGGCCGACACCGTCGAGGGCAACGGCTACGCGTTTGGGCTCGTCAACCAGTTCCTCGAGGGGCACACGATGATCAGCCGCAAGGATGATCTCGCGCTGGCCACCAAGTACCTGCCCGACGTCACGCTCGCCGAGGTCAACGCGCTCGCCGAGAAGTGGACCAACCGCAAGGATCGCGTGATCTCGGCCGCCGGGGCCTCGCGCGACAAGATGCCCAGCGACGCACGGCTGCTGGCGCTCGCGTCGGGGATCTCCAAGCTGCCGATCGAGCCGTGGACCGAGGCGAGCTCGGGCGGCACGCTGATGGCGCAGACGCCCGCGCCCGGCAAGGTGGTCGAGAAGAAGGAGCTGAAGGAGATCGGCGTGAGCGTGTGGACCCTGTCCAACGGCGCCCGCGTGGTGCTCAAGCCCACCGAGTTCAAGAACGACGAGGTGCTGTTCCAGGCGTTCAGCCCCGGCGGTCACTCGCTGGCGTCGGCCAAGGTGTTCCCCTCGGCCGAGTTCGCCGACGGAATCCTCGGTCAGTCGGGGGTGGGGGAGCACGACGCCACCGCGCTGCGCAAGATCCTCACCGGCAAGGTCGCCAGCGTGCGGCCGTTCATCAACGAGCTCGAGGAGGGCATGTCGGGCAGCGCCTCGCCGCGCGACCTCGAGACCCTGATGCAGCTGGTGCACCTCTACTTCACCGCGCCGCGCAAGGACGACGACGCGTTCACGGCGTGGAAGGGGCAGATGAACGCGTTCTTCCGCAATCGCGACCTCAACCCGCAGGCCGTGTTCTTCGACGAGTTCAATCGGGCGACCAACGGCAACCACCCGCGTCACCAGCCGCCCACGGTCGAGCGCATCGAGGCCGTCGATCACGCCACGGCGGTCGAGTTCTACAAGCAGCGCTTCGCCGACGCGAGCGACTTCACCTTCATGTTCGTGGGCAACGTCGACGAGGCCAAGCTCGAGCAGCTCGCCGCCACCTACCTCGCCTCGCTGCCGACCACCAAGCGCAACGACAAGTGGCGCGACGTGGGCGTGAAGCCGCCCAAGGGCATCACCAAGGTGCGCGTGGAGAAGGGGCAGGACCCCAAGAGCTTCGTGATGCTCGCCTTCCACGGCGACGTGAAGTGGAGCCCCGAGGTCGAGGATGATCTCGACATGCTGTCCGAGGCGCTGAGCATTCGCCTGCGCGAGATCCTGCGCGAGGACATGAGCGGGGTCTACGGCGTGTTCAGCAACGGAGAGATCGAGCGCCGCCCCAAGCCGCGCTACGCGTTCATGGTGGGCTTTGGCTGCTCGCCCGATAACGCCGAGAAGCTCACCCAGGCCGTGTTCGAGCTCGTCGAGAAGGTCAAGAAGGAAGGCATCGATCCCGCGACCATCGACAAGCTCAAGGAGCAGCGTCGCCGCGGGCTCGAGACCGACAAGAAGGAGAACCGCTTCTGGTCGCGGCAGCTGGGCGAGCACTTCCGCTACGGCACGGACCCGCGCAAGATCCTCGAGCTCGACGCGATGGTCGAGCGCGTGAGCTCCGAGAAGGTGCAGAAGGCCGCGAGGAAGTACCTCGGCAAGCGCTACGTGGATGCGCTGCTGGTCCCCGAGGCCAAGCCGGCCGCGGCGGCCAAGCCGGCCGAATAGCGCGCGACGTCCCACGCCGCCGGCGACCCCCCCCCGGACGGGTCGCCGACGGCGTAGACTCCCCCGGATGCCCGATGACCCCCAGCGGCTGAAGGTCGCCTTCATCGGTAGCCATGGCGTGGGCAAGACCACGCTGTGCTACGGGCTCGCGGCGCGGCTGAAGGCACGGGACGTCTCGCTCGAGGTGGTGCACGAGGTCGCGCGGCAGTGCCCGCTGCCGATCAACGAGCAGACCAGCGTGGCCGCGCAGTCGTGGATCCTGCACACGCAGGTGGCGGCCGAGATCGTGGCCGCGGAGCGCTACCCGGTGGTGGTGTGCGATCGCAGCGCGCTCGACAACTATGTCTACATGCTGCTGGCCGCGGGGCGTCAGCGCTCGCTCGAGGCGATGATGGAGACGTGGATGTCGACCTACGATCTGCTGGTGCTGGTGCCGATCGTGGAGGAGCCCCGCCCCGACGGGCTGCGCGCGACCGACCCCAGCTTCCAGCACGCGGTCGAGGCCGGGGTGCGGCGCGAGCTCGAGCAGCGCAAGCTCGCGGCGCTGCTGCTCGACCCGGGCGATCGCGAGGGCTGGCTGCCGCTCGTCGAGGACGCGGTGATGACCCGGCTCGCGCCTCCGCAGCTCCCGCTCCTGTAGCTCGGGGTAGCTCGGGATAGCCCGGGGCCGCGCTACAGGCCGAGGTCGCCGAGGCGACGGTCATCGAGCAGCGCGCCGGCGCGCATCAGCAGCTGGTGATCGTCGAGGTGGCTCGCATTGGCGACCCGATCCTCCATCGCCGCCAGCAAGCGCCGACGACCCCCCGGCTCCGCGAGCAGAGCGCGCAGGTGGGTGGTGGGGATGGGCGCGGGCAGGCGAGCGGTGGTGAAGGGGTGCATGGTCTCGGCTCTCGAGGAGATAGAGAACCCTCGAGGCCGAACGTGACGAACTTTTTTTCTACGTGAAGCGCGGCTAACGCGCGCCGAAGGCCACGCGATCGCTCGCGAGCACGTGATACATCATCTCGTCCCACGGCCCTGGCCCGCAGCTACTGATGCGCTGGACCTGGCGCGAGAGCTGCGGGCCCCGCTCGGTGATCACCACGATCT